>DATIFO010000159.1:0-68360 GCA_035455275.1 Methylomirabilis sp. (SeqCode)
TCACGTCCGCCTGCTGGAACCTCGGACCCCCAAGGGACCGGTAGGTCTTGTGCTGAAGAAAGCCGAGGACCTTCACCTGGGCGAGCAGGGGAATCGTGTCGATCTCATCCAGGAAGAGTGTCCCGCCCTCGGCCTCGGCGATGAGTCCGGGCGCCGAGGTCCGCGCGTCGGTGAAGGCGCCTCGCCTGTGGCCGAAAAGCTCGTTTTCCAGCAGTTCGGTCGGAATCGCTCCGCAGTTCACGGGCAGGAAGGGTGCATGGTTTCGGCGACTCAGGTAGTGGATGGCTCGGGCGACCACCTCCTTCCCCGTGCCGGTCTCGCCTGTGATGAGGACAGTCGCCTCGGCACGGGCAATGGGGGGGAGCTTGGCCTTGACGGAGACTAACCCCGGATGTTCGCCGACGATCGATTCGAGTCCAAAGCGCTCGGTCAATTGCCGGCAGCTCTCGGCGAGGCTGCGCGATTTCTCTCGCTCGAGAACTCTGCGAATTCGCCCAAGAACCTCCGTGCCCCGGAAGGGTGCCATGAGGAAGTCGGGCGCCCGCTCTGAGATGGGAAGGTCTTCTGGCGATCCAATCTCGGAGAGCACCGGCATGATCGGGACGGAGAAGCCGAGATCTGTGAGGAATGCGTCAAGGGCTGCGAGGGCATAATTCCCGCCGCCTTGTGGAACGAGCGCCAGGATGAGACTGGGGGTTCGCTCCAGGCAGACGGTGGACAGCTCTCCTTCCTTCGCAGCCCTCCAGACCCGCCAATCCTCATGCCCATCCAGGATGGCGTACAGATCTTGAAACTCCTCCGGTGTCGTCCCGGTGAAGCCCGAGAAAACGACGAGGGTCTGCAACGAGGCTCCTCCCTCCCTCGATCCGGCATACCGGCTGAGGAGGTTGCGATCACCGATGATTCTCGGACCCCGGGAGACTGCCGGTGCTCAACTCGGGCTGCCCCGAAGGCTCAAAGGATCCCCAGGGAGACGCGATTCGATTCTCGCTTCACGCATCAGCCCGAGAAGTGATCGTGGCAATGATCTCCGCAGCGATGCTGAAGAACACCCAGGGCTGAAAGATATCTGTCGATCGCCGTTGAGAATCCAGGCGAGATCCGCGCAAACTTACGGCTTCGGTCGAGCGGGGAGAACGGATGGAACGAGCATCGATGGACGGAACGCGCACGCAGGGGAGGGCGGGTGAGTTTGGAGATTCTTCTCCGCCCGTGAACTTCTTGACCGGATACGCGGGGGCGGTTTCGGGCGCTTTGGCCTGACCGCCACCGGGGAGGGGAACCCCCCTCACCAGATTCGGGTTCATCCCAACTCCTTGAAGGTGTGAAGAGTTGGACGATTGACCCCGTCCGTAGCTTATGCTCCCCAGGGACCGTCCCGCTGGTCCCGCCTTGCTTACTTTTGGACTAGACTTGCTTTTCCTGTACCACTCTTCCCTTCTTCCGAGTCTGCCGCGGCTCCTCGACTTCGGTGGGGAACCCCTCTCCCCATCCCGACTCCGCGGCGACCCGGCGATAGTGAGACGGGGACTGCCCGATAAGCCTCCGAAAAACGCGGCTGAAATGGCTCATGTCCTTGAAGCCAACCTCGAGGTAGATGTCCGTCAAGGAGCGCTGCCGATCGCGGAGAAGGTCAATGGCTCTGGCGATCCGGCGGCGAGCCAGAAATTCCCGAAAGGTCAGGCCCGTTCCGCCCTTGAAGATCCGGCAAAAATGGAACTTGCTCATGCCTGCCTCACGGGCGACCTGATCGAGCGAGACATGCATGTGCAACCGTGCTTCGACATAGGCGATGGCTCGCTGCAGATTCTTGTTGGGCGAGGGGAGTTCCGCACCGGGCGAGACAGGTGCGGCTGCAGGGATGGCCGAGGATGGAACGGGCCCGCCTGTTCGGGCGGCCTCGAGGATTCTTTCCACCCGGGCCACCAGGTCGGGGATGCTGAAAGGCTTCTTCAGGTAGTCTCGCACACCGCTGCGAAACGACTCCACAGCCACATCCTCTGATCCGAAGCCGGTCATCAAGATGATCGGGACTGCGGGTGAAATGCGCTGGATGTCATGGAGGAGAGCCAAGCCCGACCCATCGGGAAGCAAGTAATCCAGCAGGACAAGGTCCAGGGCATGCTGTCCTGCGATCTCAAGCGCTTCGGCCCCGTTCCGGGCCGCAAGCACTCTGTACTGAGGTGCCAGTGCCGAGGTCAGTGCCTCACACACCGCTGGATCATCGTCCACGATCAGGATGCTTTCCGATGGAGCCATGGGTTCCCTCGCCGGCGTCACCCAGTCCCATCGCGAGTCGGTGAGAATCTCATGGTGGGATCCGCATGGTGAGAACATACACTACATACTACACCCTCTCGGACCTGCGCAAGGGAAAACCCGGCCGCGCTCTCCGGCATGGCGTTCCCCTGGGCATGCCAGGGGAGGTCCCATCGACGCACAGGAACGTGGGCAAATCGATTGTTCACTGATCTGCTCCGAGTGCGCTGAAACGCCGGAGGGAATGACCGCGTACTTAAGGGGTGAAACCAGAGGGCCGGGAACTGGCCCCCAGGAATACCTTCCTCGAGAGCACGAAGGAGGAGAACATGAAAACGGTACAGGGGCATCGCGGGTGGACCATGGTGGGAGCGATTCTCCTCGGTCTGGCGGCGGGCGGAGCGGATGTCGTCCTTGCCCAGCAGTCGCCGGGGAATCATCCGGCCTCTCAAAGCGAGCGCTTTCTCTCCCCCGAGGACCGTGTGGCGATCGGGCAGATCTTCTGGCGGCGGGCCCAGGAGAAGCTGGGGTTGAGCGACCAGCAAGTGGCGGACGTGAGGACCCTGCTTCAGGATCGCCGGACCGCTGCCCGGGCCGACTTGGAGGCCTTGGCTGCCGGGAGGCGGCAGCTCCGCTCGCTCCTGGAGCAGTCGAATTCCGATCCGGCTGCCATCCAGACGGCTGCGACCGAGGTGAAGGCGCTCCAGGGCAAGTTGTTCGATCAGCGCCTGCAGACTCAGTTGGCCATCCGCTCGAAGCTGACGGCGGAACAGTGGCAGAAGTGGAACGAACTGCGGAAGGGCAGGGGACACCGCTGGATGCGACGGGGTTCCGGTCCTGGGATGGGGTGGCGATGACCGCGGAGTGCGGCAGGGATCTCCCCCGCTGATCCTGGCCCCATCGTGAGTGACCTTGAGTGAGCCAGAACGAGTGGGCGACACGGGCATGGGCGAGACCGGTTTTTCGATTAAACGTTGGCCGCCGTCAGTTGCCTAAATGAATGCAAGGGGTGACAAGGCGAGGAAAACCCCATGCCGGTGAGGGGTTGCAGTTGGTCCCTGGTGAATTTGGCGGAACGTCTGTCCTGAACGTGCTATACTCTCGACCAGTAGTTCGTATGCACCCGAGGGCTCGCATCCCGACTGTGAGCGGGAGAGGAACGGTGATGAAGAAGGTCGTCTGCGCCGTGCTGGTCGGCATGACTCTCCTCCTCGTGAATCCCGTGCCCAGCCAGGCCCGGCACGGGCACGTCTTCATCGGCGGCCATGTGGTCGTCGGCCCGATCTGGTGGGGTCCGCGCTTCTGGTGGGGACCGCCGGCTGTGTGGTATCCACCGTACTATCCCGCTCCACCTGTGGTCTATCAGCCGCCGTCCCCGGCCATCCAGGCGGAGCCCCCGGCTCAAGTGTACTGGTATTACTGCGAGAATCCCCAGGGGTACTACCCGTACGTCAAGGAATGCCCCGGGGGTTGGAGACAGGTGGCCCCCCAGCCAACCCCGTCCAACCCGTGATGGAGCCTGAAACATGCGCTGGCAAAGAGTCTTGACCGCTCTCGGCTCGGCCGTCCTGGTCGGGGGCTGCGCAACCCTCCCCACCGGGCCGAGCGTGATGGTCCTGCCACCACCCACGAAGCCCTTCGAGGTCTTCCAAGCCGATGACGCCGTGTGCCGGCAGTGGGCCGCGCAGCAGACGGGCGCCCCGGCCTCGGAGACAGCGAATCAGACCATGGCAACCGGCGCCGTGGTCGGGACCGTGATCGGGGCAGGTCTCGGGGCGGCGATCGGGGCCGCTTCCGGTAACCCTGGGGTGGGGGCGGCGATCGGGGCAGGCAGCGGTCTCCTCGGTGGGACGCTCGCAGCCAGCGGGCCGGCCTATGCGACCGGCTGGGAGCTTCAGCATCGGTACGATATGGCCTACCAGCAGTGCATGTACGCGAAGGGGAACCAGATCCCAGGCATGTCCTACTCGCGGTCGCGGTACATGGCGCCGCCGCCTCCACCGCCTCCGCCAGGCGACACGCCCGGGCCGCCGAGATCTACACCACCCCCGGATGCCGCTCCACCTCCGCCCCCCCCGCCACCGCCGCGGCAACCATAGCCTCGGTCTCGAAGGCGCCCCGACCGAGCACCCGGACAGCGGGCGTGCCCGGACACCGGCTCAGGCCTCACCGGGGGGCAGAACCTCGCCCAGGACGACGGTGATGTTGTCGTAACCTCCCGCGGACCTGGCCGCCTCGACAAGCCTGGCCGCCTTGGCCGGGATCCCTTCTTGCTGTGCGAGGATGTCCCGGATGCGCTCGTCCCCGATCATGTCGTGCAGCCCATCCGAGCAAAGCAGAAAGATGTCGCCCGCCAGGCGCTTGCCTCGGACGAGGTCCACCGCCAGCGATTCGCTCGCGCCGACGGCCCGGAGGATGACATTGCGGAGCGAGTGGCTTCTCGCCTGGTCGGGGGTGAGCAGCCCCTGCTCTACCTGCTCCTGGACCAGTGAGTGGTCGCGGGTAAGCTGCCGCAGTTGGCCTCTCCGGAACAGGTAGGTCCGGCTGTCTCCCACATGGCCGAGGACGAACCCTTCGCCGTGAAAAGCCAATATCTCTGCCGTGCACCCCATGTCTTTGAAGTGCACATTCGTGCTGGCGTATCCCCGGATCCTCTCGTTGGCCCGGCGGAACGCGTCCTGCACCCAGAGGGCGGCCTCCTGGTCCGTTGCCGGCGAACCGGAAAACGCCTCGAGCGTTGTGTCGGTGAAGATCCGGCTGGCCACTTCCCCGGCGGCAGCCCCGCCCATCCCGTCCGCCACCGCGAGGAGTCCCCGCTCGGGCACCACGGCGTAGGAGTCCTCGTTCTTGGAACGACGCAGACCGATGTCGGTCACGGCGAACAGGGTGACATTCAGCATGGTCCTATGTATATCTCCAGTGGGGAACGAGAACCAGCATTATCTTGACTGGCATGCATCCATGGATATAGTCTGTACGCATGACGGAGAAACGGCCCCCTCAAATAATCGTTCAACTCGTTCACATAGCCGGTCCCATGAAGGGGCAAATCCAGGTATTCACGGAGGGGGTCATCGCTATCGGCCGCCACCCTTCGTGCCACCTGCGCTTCCCCGCAGACCTCACGTCCGTGTCCCGCCAGCACGCCGAGATTGTTCGCGAAGGGAACCAGTTCCGGCTCGTAGACCACAGCACCAACGGCACGTTCGTGAACGGGAAGCGAGCCACGGAGACGCTTCTCAAGAACGGGGACGTCCTTGCGTTCTCGGAGGTTGGGCCGAAGGTGAGCTTCTTGGCCGAGATCCGGGAAGGCGCTCCCGAGATGGAGGCCGTCCCCCCGGCTCCCCCGCCCTCGCCCAAGACTGCGGAGCCGCCTCGGATCACGCCCTCCCCGCCCCCACGGGAGGCGCCCCCGCAGCGGCCATCCATGGAGTCGCGACCTGCCCCGGTGGAACCGCCGCAGGTCGCGCCAACCGTCAAGATTTCCTTGATCATCCAGTACGGCCCCACCTTGCGATCGTTCCGCGAGCTGCCGGTGACGATTGGCAGGAGCCCGCAGTGCCACTTCGTCTTGGAACACCCCGCCCTCTCGGCTCAACAGGCGCAGATCCTGTACGCGCAGGAGCGCTACTGGGTCAGGGACCTCACGGGGCTGCGGTCCGTCCAGGTCAACCGGCAACCTGTTGGCGAGCAGGCCCCCCTGGAGATCAACGACGAGTTGGCTCTGGGTCCGAAAGGCCCCTATTTCCGATTTCTCGGAGGGGGGCGGTTGGCCGAGGCCCCCGAGCCAGTCGCGGAGGATGTTGCCCCGCCCCAGCGTGACGACAAGAAAGGCCCCTCCTCCGAAGACGTGGAAGGGAAACCCCGGAAGGGCCTGCTCTCGTGGTTCCGAAAATCATAGCATCCTGCTCCCCTGAGGGATCGGCCAGTGTCCGGGCTTGCACCAGGAACCGAGACGAAAGAACGTAGCTGTCACCCTCCACCCTGCCCGATCAAGCTGCTCGGTCCGATTGCCACCCCGGCGGAATTCTCCTGGCGCCGCACGTCCATGCTCGTCAAAGCGCTGGAGCTCAACCGGGAGAGACGATGGTTGACATCCTGGTAAAGCTGTACGACCTGCAGGGAGCACCCAGGGACATCCCCGGGGTAGAAATCCGGCGGCCGATGCCGCACGAAAAGGGCATGGTCAAGCAGTGGATCGCGAAAGCCTTTTCCGAGGCCTGGGGCGAGGAATTCGAGTGCAGCTTCAAGTCCCTCCCCGTGACTACCTTGATCGCCCTGAGGGATGACAAGGTCGTTGGCTTCGCATGCTACGACGTGACGTGTCGAGGGTATTTTGGACCGACGGGTGTCCTGGAGTCCGAGCGCGGAAAGGGAATCGGGAAGGAATTGCTGATGCGGTCAATGCTCGGCCTCCGAGAGCTGGGGTACGCCTATGCGATCATCGGGGCGGCCGGACCGGTCGAATTCTATGTGAAGACCCTGGGAGGATTTCCAATTCCCGGCTCCTCTGAGGGGATCTATCCGAAGAAGCTTTCCGGGTAGTGACCCCGACACGTCTGCAGCCGCCTCTCCCTCGCCCGTGGATCGTCCTGTCCCCCCATTACTCTGCGCATTGCTTCCTCGCCACCACCACGTGCCCCGCAACGGGCTGCCCCCCCTCCTTTCGCAAGACCGCGAATGCAACTGAATGAACGGCGAAGCCTGCCGCGCCCAGCACGCCCTGGACGTACGACCTCGCGTGGGCATACCGGCCGTCGGGGGTAAGAAGGTGTAAGCCCGCCCCTTCGTCCCCCGCGTCCTCCAGGGTGAAGGCGATGAGGCCATTGGGCTTCAAGGCCTTGGCGGCGGGGCAAAACACCGGTTCCAGCGCGCCGAAGTAACACAGGGTGTCGGCCGAGGCGATCACGTCGAAGGCCTCCGTCTGGCGGCCCAGGAATTCAGTCAGTTCGGCCTTCACGAGATCGTCGTACGCGTGCCGTTCGGCTGCTTTGGCCAGCATTCCGGGGGACAGGTCCACCCCGATCAGGCGCCGGGCGTATGGGCGGAGGAGCGGCGCGCAGAGGCCCGTGCCGCATCCCGCGTCCAGGATGTCGAGGGCGGAGGCCGGGGGGGGGAGCGCCGCCGCGAGGGCATTGCAGAGAAGTGCCGGCGCGCGATAGTCGAGCCTCTCTACCAGATGGGCGTCAAAGCTGTCGGCCATGTCGTCGAAAATCTGCTGGACGTAGGCCTCCGGGGCCCTGTCCGGGGCCCCGTGGCCCAGGCAGGCCGCCCGCAGGTAGAGGACAACGGGGTTCTCGGGGTCCAGGCGAAGCCACTCTTCGTACACTCCCGCTGCCTCTTCGCGGCGGCCGGCCCGGAGGAGCGTGCGGCCGAGCCCCCGCCTCGCCCCGACGTGCTCGGGCTTTAAGGCAAGGGCAGCCCGATAGGCGGCGACCGCCTCATCGAGGTTTCCTGACCTTCGCAGGGCGTTGCCCAGGTTGTAGCGGAAATCGCCGGAATTCGGCTCCAACTCCACCGCGCGGCGGTAGGCTGCCACGGCCTCTGCCACCTGCCTCTGGGCCATCAGCACCACACCCAGGTTGTTGTGGGCGGGAGCATGGCTGGGGCGAAGCGCGATCGCCCGCCGGTAGCAGGCCTCCGCCTCGGAAACTCTCTTCAAGCCTTCCAGCACATTTCCCAGGTTGTTGTGGGCGTCAGCATTCTGGGGGTCGAGGGTGATGATGCGCTCGATCAACGCGGCCGCCTCGGTCTTCCGGTCCTGCTGGTGGCAGAGGAGGCCCAGGAAGTGCAATGCATTCAGGTTCTCCGGTGCGGACTCGAGGATACGCCGGTAGAGGGTCTCCGCTTCGGCCAGGGAGCCGGACTGGTGAAGTTGGAGGGCGATGCGCAGCGCCTCATCCAGCTCCAGGATCACTCGACGGGCCGGCTGGCACACGGATGTCGCTTCCGCGGCTTGTCCCATCTCCGTCACGGTTTCTCCCGCCCAGCTCCTCGATGACCCGCCGAGCCGGATTCTCCGTGCCGATCGGCGCAGCCATGGGCGGCTGTCCGCGACGGCGGAGCCGGCTCGCGCGGTCTCGTTGACGCTCGGCCGCCGGAGACTCAGTCTGCGAGCCGCCGATGGGGTCGTGCCATCAGCCATCTCGGATCGCAGTCAAAGACATCCTTCGGCCGAAGCGGCCACCCGCCTTCCGAGGCCAGGGCGGCTTGCCCCGGCACACGGCCAGGCTTCGATGGTGTGGCTGGCGATCCCGTTGCGTTACTTGCCTGTCTCGCGGAACAAGAGGATCTGTGTCTCCCTGTCCCAGGTTTCGGGATCGCCCAGAGCATTCTTCTCCTTGAAAGCCTTGAGCGCAGCCCGGGAGCCTCTCCCCCACTTGCCATCGATGGCCGCCTTGTAGAACCCCAGCTCGGCCAGGCGGGCCTGGATCATGTGGGCATCTCGAGACACGGCCGGATCGAGAAGGACCTCGCCACTTGCGACAGGCGTCTTGCCGCCACCCGAAGCTGACTCGGGAGGCAAGCTGGCCCCACGGAACAGGGCGATCTGGGTCTCCCTGTCCCAGGTTTCGGGATCGCCCAGAGCATTCTTCTCCTTGAACGCCTTGAGCGCAGCGCGGGAGCCTCTCCCCCACTTGCCATCGATGGCCGCCTTGTAGAACCCCAGCTCGGCCAGGCGGGTCTGTATCATCTGGGCATCGGGAGAGACGGCCGGATCAAGAAGGACCTCGCCGCTCAACACGGGGTGTGGTCTTGCCTCTGGGGCTGGCGGAGGCGGGGCAGGCATTGGAGCTGGCGCAGGTGGGCTTGCCCTCGGTGGGCTCGGCCTCGGAGGCGTCGGAGCAGGCTTCTCAGCGGGCTTCGGGGCTGCCTGAGGAGGCGGCATTGGCTCGGGTTTGGCAACTTCAGCGGGCTCCTTTCTCTCCCCCTCCGGAGGTGACGCCGTGTCTTGTGTCGTGGCGCAACCAGCGGTCAGCAGTACGGATAAGATCGCTACCAGAAAAATCATCCTCAGAAACACTGCGCTCGTTCTCTCTTCCATGACCTTACCTCCCTTTAGAAGGAAGACTCGATACCGCAAGTGCTTCGATCACCTCCACTGTATCGCCATGACGCTCGCGCCTCTCCGGACGCGTCATGGCATGCCCCTGACCTGTTCCAGCAGCCGCCGGGCCCTTTCGAGGTCCTTCTTCGCCTTGGGGTGCGAGGGGTCCAGCTTCAGCGTGGTCTCCCACTCCTTGGCCGCGTCCTCGAGGTCCTCCGCGAGGAATCGCTTCACTCCCGCCGCGTAGTGGCTCTCCGCCTCTTCCCGCAGGCGTGAGCCGACACGCGCGACCATGGTTTTCTGGTCCTTGTACGACGTCTCCACCTTCTGGAACATCCTCAGGGACTCCGGGTACTCCTGCCTCCGGAGGTACTCGGTCCCAAGCTGGTAGTAAGCGGCGTTCCTCAATTCCCTGGCCTCCCGGCTGGCGGGAGATTTCTCCAGGACGTGTTCTGCCAGGGCCGCCGCCTGCTTGTACTCTCCGGAGCGGAAAGAGGCCCGAGCCCTGTCGAGGGAGTCGTCCGGATTCGCCGGTCGAGCCAGGGGGCGGGGGATCGAGGGACCCCCGGGAGGGGCGGGTGCGGGAGCAAAGGATGGTACGGGTGCATTTGCGCGGGAGGGTGCTCGGGCGCCCCCGGCCAGCGGGATGTCGAGAAGGGGAAGGTTCAGCCGCGTCCCGGGCCGCAACGGGGTTCCGGCATCCAGACCATTGAAGTAGGCGACCAGGAAATCCTTCCCGGGGTCGCCGTAGATCTCCCGGGCGACGGATCTCGGGGTGTCCCCGTCTCTCGCCACATAGGTCCGGGAATCCTGCCGGGCCAGCCTCCGTTTCAGATAGACTGCCGCCTCCTCGAGGAACGGATCGAACGCCAGGGCGGCAAGAAACTCCCTCCGGGCCTCCTCGTACTTCCCCTCCTCGTACTTCTCTTTCCCCTTCCTCAAGTGCCCGTCCGCCTCCGACCGGATTTCCCTCTCCAGTGCCGTGACCCGCCCGGCCGCCTCCGGGTCCTCCGGCAGGAATGCGCGCACCACGCGCCAGTGGAGAAGCGCGGTCCGAGCGTCGCCATGTCGTTCCTCCATGAGGGCTTTCGCTCGGAATATCCCCGGAAACGCGGCGAACGGATCCTCCGGCGGCCCCTCGACTTGGCTCGGGACGGGTGGAGCAGGCTTCACCCTGACCGGCGCTTCCAGGACGGGCGGCGCGGGCGCGGGAGGCGTCGGGGCGGGCGGTTCCCTCCGGACGGCTGCCGGAAGAGCACAGCCGCTCAGGCACAGCAGAAGCACGACGCCTCTCATCCAAGCCGTGGATGCCATGGTCGGATGACCCTACTTCATCACTTCATCGCTGATCCAGCCAAGGTTGCTTTGAAATTCCTTCAGGGTGAAATTGCCGTAGATCATCGACCGCCCCACCCGGAAGTCGTCCGAGAAGAAGGGGTTGCCTGCCCTGACCACCGTGAGCCCCCCCTGGAACCCCAGGTTCCTGAGCACCGCAATGAGGACGCTGCTGGTGTCCCCGAAGGGGTAGGCCAGGTACTTCACGTCCTTGTTGAGCTGCCTCTTGATGATCTTCGCCGACTCGATCACCTCCGCCTTGACGGACTCGAAATACGCCTGGAGCGTCTCGTCGTCCTCGATCTTGCCGAGGCTGCGGTGCGTCTTGCCATGGCACTGGATGTCGATGCCGTTACGCGCCATCTCCCGGATCTTTCCCCAGTCCAGAGTCGTGGTGCTTGGGTGGATCAGGTCCGTGTACACGAACAGGGTGGCCGGGTAGTTGTAGCGCTTCAGGATGGGGTAGGCGATATCGTACATGGACCGCCAGCCGTCGTCGAAGGTGATCACGACAGACTTCCTTGGGATCGGGCGCTTGCGCTCGAGGAAGTCGAAGAGGTCGTCCAGCCGGATGACCCGGTAGCCGTTCCGTTTCAGGAAGGCCATCTGCTCCTCGAAGGCGTCCTCCCGGACCGTCATCCGGTCCGACACCTGCTTCGAGAACTTGTGGTACACGATCACCGGGACGGTCTGGTACCCGTGCGAGGTCACCCTGCCGAGATCGACCGGTCCGAGAGGGACAACCACCTCCTGCCCGGGTTTCAGCGCAGAGATCCCGTTGAACTCGGCGATCCGCCAGTCCAGGGAGGAGTCATTGAGATACCGTGCCGCCAGGGAGGGCAGCGTGTCCCCGGGCTGGGCGATGACCGCGACGAAGTCCGGGAAAACCCGGGGGCGCGCAGATGGAGGCGGAGGGGTGGGCCGGGTGGGTGGCGAGGGTGGCGTGGGTGGCAGAGGCAAGGGCCGCACCTCCGGCGGCGGAGGCGTCACAGGGGGCAGCTTCACCTCGGGACCGACACATCCTCCCAGGAGAAGAGCCCCGAGAACGATCAGGCGGCTACGCGGCGAGTGTCCGCTCATTGAGGACCCGCAGCAGGCGGAAGTTTTCCCAGGGTTCGGTCCGCTCCATCATCTCGACGGGAGGGAGCGGCTCGACGGACACGGAACCCTCCATGACCTGGTAGACGTCTCGGCTGATCACGATCTCGCCGGGGCGGGACATGGCGTGGAGCAGATACGCCGACTTGAAGCTCTCCCCGATGTACAGCGGCTCGCTGTGTCCCCCCGCGGCCAGACGGCCGGACAGGGTGACGCCCGAGCTGACCCCGATGCCGACCAAGGCGTAGAGAGGATTCCCATCCCTTCCCGCCTGTTGCAGGGTCCTCTGGAGGGCCGCGGCCGACCGCACCGCTCGCTCGATGTGATCCGGCCGAAGGGCCGTGCTCCGGAACACGCCGATGACGGCGTCGCCGACGAACTTGTCCACCTCGCCGCCGAACGTGGTGATGGTCTCGGTCGCCACGGCAAGGTAGCTGTTCATGTCGCGAATCACCTGCCCGGGCTCCCGGGTGTCTGCGTATTTCTTGAATCCCTTGACCCCGGCGAACAGGACGGTCACATGGCTCCGTTCCAGGTCGGATTCCGACAGGGTCTTCACAACGGGGCGGTCCGCCGGCTCTGCCTTGCTCCAGGCCCCCCCGTTCCTCCGGCCCAGGAGAAAGATCGACATCCCGCAGAGCGCGGCGACCGCGCACAGTCCCAGGACGGCGAATGCGACCCACAGGAACCGGCCTTCCGTCCGGACTCTCGCATCGATCGCGTCCTTCGAGAGCCCGAGGACCACGTATCCGATGATCTTGTTCCGGAAGGTCACGGGCCGGGAAAAGCGCAGGACTCGAGAGCCGGAGGGCAGGGCATCAACGGTGATGAGCATCCGTTCCCCGCCCTCGATATTCTCCAGGTCCCCCGGGATCTCCGGGAGCACGCCCGGGTGACGGGCGGGGTCCGCGGTGGCCTTCACCCGTTTCCCGGCGTCCAGGATGACTGCATACTCCAATCCTTCCGAGCGCGCGGCCTCCACAACCAGACTGTGGAGGGACAGGGTGTCGTCCCCCAGCAGCGGAACCTTGGCGGCGCCAGCCAGGGCATTGGCCATCATCTCCCCGGCGCGGACCTTCTCGCGGTAGAATCGCTCTGTGATCCGGCCGACCGTGTACGCGCCGGAGACGAGGAACAGGGCGAGGGCGAGCAGCGCCCCGAGGGCGAAGGGCCAGCTGGGTGAACGCGGGGTCGAGGGGCCCGTCATGAAGTGTGCGCCTCCTGTGTCATCGAGGCCAGGCTGCACCACGACCGCCGGCAGCGCGCGCAGCGGTTACTTCCGGGGGGACTCTTTGGGACCGATGAGCTGCGGCTCCTCCTCCTTGGGTGGCCCCGTCGGGGGCGCCTTTTCCGTTGGGGGCCTCTTGTAGAAGCTGTCGACGAAATCCCTGGGCATTGCCTCGTGGGTCTTCATCACGTTTTCCGGGATCTTGATTCGCATGCCCATCCTGATGAGTGCCGGGTTGATGTCGGGATTGGCCGCCGCCAATACGTCATATCTCATCTTGTCGCCCAAGTACCACGCCGCGATGATGGAGACCGTCTCCCCGGTGTACCTGACCGTGTGCACGAAGTAGGTGACCCCCTCCGGCACCAGTGGTTTCGCAGAGGGCGGGGGGCCCTCCGCCGGAGCTGGGGGCGCGGGACGGGGCACACGGGGTGGAGGCGCGGGCGGGGCAGGCGGTTTCGCCAGGGGAGGAGCGCCAGCCGGTGGAGGTGCGGGGACCGCGGGCGACGGAGGGACGGCCGGCGGCTGTCCCGGGACTTCAGTCTTCGAGGGTTCGGACGCGCAGGCCGCGAGCATCGCCGCCGCAGCCAGCGCGGCGGCGATTCGCGGCACGATCGGACACCATCCTCGCTCCACGTGTGTCCTCATTGTTTCCTCTTCAGCGAGTTGAGGAACTTCTCCGCCGGCGTGTTGTTGGGATTGGTCCTGACGGCCCGCTCGAGGCTCTCGATGGCCTTCTGCTTCTTCCCCTGCTTCTCCTGGACGATGGCAAGATTGTAGAGGGCCTCGTCGATATAGGGGGGCTCCAGGGTGGCCACCCGGGCATACATCTCCTCTGCCTTGCGGTACTCCTTGGTCAGCGCGTAGACGTACCCGAGGTTGAAGAAGGTGTCCGGAAACTTCGGGTCCAGGTCTGCCGCCTGGCCGTATGCCTGGATCGCCTTGGGGTACTCCTTCTGCTTTGCGTAGAGCAGCCCCAGCTGGAAGTGGGCCTGGGCGCTCTTCGGGTCCGCGCCGATCGCCTGGAGCAGGAGGGAGACGGCCTCCTGAGGATTCGTCCCGGCAACCTGCTGCGCCTGCTCGATCAGCCCCTTTGCCTTCTCGGCGCTGGTGGGAGCCGGCGCCTTCCCCGGCGTCCTCGCAGTCTCCGCCGGGGGTGCTTTCGCCGGGGTCGTCCCCGCGGCCGGCGGCTGGACTGCAGGCTGGGGCGGCGTCCCGGCCATCTCCCTTTGCGGGGTCGGGGCCGGTGGCGCCCCACGCAACAGGAAGTATCCCCCACCCAGGACGGCGACGGCCAGGGCCACGCCGATTCCAGCCAGCAGGGGGGTCCCCAGCTTCCTCGGTGCCGCGGGGGCGGGGGTCGGGGCAATCCCTTGGGGCTCCTGGAAGGCGGGAGGCATCGCGGGGGGGGCGACCTCGGGCTCTGGTCGAGCGCTGGCCTCTGCCGCATCCCGCATGAAATCCCCTTCCGCGGCGATCTCCTGCGTGAACAGTCCCTTCATGTATTCGCCCAGGGTCCGGGAGGAGGGCCGGATCTCCAGCCCGACCATGCACTCCTCCAGATCGGCCAGCATCTCTCCGCACGTCTGGTACCGGTCGCTCGGCTCTTTGGCCAGCGCCTGGTGGAGAATCCGGTAAAGCGTGACGGGCATCGCCGGGATTGCCGCCTCGGGGGGGTCGAACTCTGCCCTCCGCACCTTGGCGAGGATCTGCATCGTGTCGCCCTGGAACATCTTCCTCCCGCTGAGCATCTCGTAGAACAGGATCCCGGCGGAGAAGATATCCGACCGGTGGTCGATGGGGTTCCCCGACGCCTGCTCCGGCGACATGTAGGCCACCTTCCCCTTGATCATCCCCATCTGGGTGATGGTGCTCTGGCTGGCCGCCTTGGCGATCCCGAAGTCGAGGATCTTCACCTCCCCTTCGTACGTGATGAAGATGTTCTGGGGACTGATGTCGCGGTGGATGATGTTGAGGGCCTTGCCCTGGAAATCCTTCAGCTTGTGGGCGTAGTCAAGGCCTGCGCAGATCCTGGTGGCGATGTAGAGGGCATTCTGAAGCCCGAGGGGCACTTGCCGCTCGTAGGACTTGCTGGCGATGACCCGGAGGTCTTTCCCGAACAGGTACTCCATGCAGATGAAGTACGAGTCTTCGATCTGCCCGAAGTCGTAGATCTGGACGATGTTCTGGTGGTTGAGGAGGCCGGCAAGCTTGGCCTCGTCGATGAAGGCGTCGACCAGCTCCTTCTCCGTGCTCAGGTGGGGGAGGATCTGCTTGATGGCGATGATCTTCTCGAAGCCCTGGACCCCGACGATCTTGCCCCGATAGAGCTGGGCCATCCCACCCGTGGCGAGCTTCTCCAGAAGGAGGTACTTCCCGTAGCGGGTCGGATCGATCATCGACATGGCCGTTCGTCCGCGGATACAGTGTGTTGGAGGGGCCCATGGCCTTTTCGGAGATACAGCATACAAGACACTCCTCTGAAGGTGCGAGAGAAATCTCCCAGCCTACCGGAGCAGCTCCTGGATCCGCGGCTTGAGCGGATCCTCCAACGCGTGCACCGCGTCGACATCGATCAGCTCCACAAAATTCGAGACCCCGGAGAACCGCGTGGCCATCAGGATGAGGTTGTCCGCCGGGCGGAACGAGGGCAAGCAGGCGCTGACGGTGACGAAAGGAAGCGCCCCCAGCCCCGGGCATTTGTCCACCTGGACCTGGTAGCGCAGGTCCGTGAGGAGCTGGCCAATCCCCGGGTACCTCGAAAGGAACAACTGCATCACCAGCGCGTTGAGCACGAACTGGCGAAGGTGATCCGACCGGCGCTCGTGCTTGCCGGCCATAGCCTGCCTGACCTGCGACAGAGTATACCCCGAGCCATACGTGAGGATCCAGCGTACCGGTGAGGTGATGGTCAGGTCTCTGGGTTCTCCCCCGTCTCGCGCCTCGTAGGTGTATTCCCAGGCATACAGCTCGGGACGGTTGTCGATGCGGCCCAGCATGTCCTCGTCCAGCTCCGAGGTCAGCGAGAGGGGGGCGCCGCACGCCTCCGAGAATTTCTCGCGCAGCTGGGCGACTGCCTTCTCCGATCCGACCACGTCCTCCTTCCGATCGGCGTACTTCCCCAGCAGCCGCCGCGGGGCGAACACCGGACGCATCGTCTCCAGATGGCTCTGGAGCCGGGCCCTCAGGAAGCCGGCGATCGTCTCGGTCCTCTGCCGCAGCTCTGCCAGCTGCTCGAACGTCAATGCCTTCGCGTCACTCCCGCGTTCTTCCATGCGCCCTCCGCAACCTCCCACGCTCCGACAGCTCGAGCCAGACCCGATGCCGCGCCTCCCCCATCACCCGCCACGTCGTACAGCTCAGGGGCGTCTGGCTTCCCGGCTCATGGACCGAATAGCACAGTCGGGCATCCCATGACAATCGGATTCGGTCCCCCGGGAGTCTCGACCACGTGATCCATGACCCGACATGCCATCTGGAAATCGATCAAGACAGTCGGACTGCCCATCATCACCATGCCCCCCCACATCCGGCACCAGGGCTCATGCAATCGGGCAGGCGTGAAAGTCGCTCAGCCCGCGCCACGCCGGCATACCCCCGACGAGCACCGTTGCGCTGCCAGGCCCGGGAGCCAGCGGTGACCCGTGAGACGTGAGGTCCCCCACGCGCGCCGCCGGAAAGCCCATGGTGTTTCTCCTGTACTCGCTCCAAAGGCGGCATGCTCGCAACTGCCATCCCCTCCCCTCGTGTCTCCCCCATCCGCCCTGGGTGCCTCGGTCGCCAAGGTCGCGGCCGTCCCTCGGGGGTCCTCCGCGGCGCCCAACCGACCGAGCGCGCCTCGGGGCCCCGCCCTCACCCCCCGGAAACCCACGCGTGGAGCCCTCGATGGACGGGCACACTCAGCCCGGCCTCCGGAGAGTCGATGAGTTGAAGCAGCACATTCCGCTGACCCTCCTCCACCGCTGGCAGGTTGATGCGCGGGGTCCCCGCGGCCGGGTCGAAGAAGAATCCGTAGATGCGCTGGAGGACGACCCCGGCGCTGGCCGCCTGCCCCTGCGCCGTGAGATGAACGGCCAGACGCAGCATTCCCGCGGCCAGCTCGCGGAGGGCCTCGGTGTCTTGCGGGTCAGGCTGGCCGAGGTAGTGGGCCACCGTCGTCCGGCGGTCGAGCGCCGGAACCTGGTCGCTGGCGAGATAGGCCCCCAGGGCGCGAGCAACCGCGGCATCCCGGTAGACACGGCGGTCGTACGCGAAGACGAATTGGAAGAATGTGGCCCGAGGATAGGGCGTCTGGGTGATGGCCGAGGCGATGCGGCCGGTCTCGAGCCCCTGCCCCGGCGTTACCGACTCGAAGAAGCGCTGGCTATCGCGCCAGGCGTATTCGAGCGAGGCGCCGCTTCCCAGATAGGTCATCTCCTCCGCGCGTCCCGCGCGGAGGGCGTCGAAGGCCACCACGCACCCGTCGCCCACCGTGGTCGGCAGCCAATCCTGCAGGCCGAGCACCCCGGCCTCGATCCCTTCTCCCTTGGCTCCGAAGATGACGAAGACCTTCTGCCCCACCGGCGGGAGCACCTCCCTCGCCTCCAGCGTCACCCGGTACGGCACGACGTAGAGGCCGGGGATGTGCGACTCGCGCCGCGCCGGCGTCTGCTCGACCTTCGTGACAAAGAACAGCCCCACATGGGGATGGCCGACAAACAGCGGGCCGGATGGCGCCGTGACCGATCCACCCGTCGCCGCGCCTCCCGGGGGCCCCGACGCGCGATTGCCAGTCTCACTCATCGCCAGCACTCCTGCCACAGCCAGGCACACGACCGCGGTTCGCATCGCATCCCGCTCTACCGGGCATCGATGGCCCGTGACTGAAGCGTCTCCGGTGGGCGAACTTCCATCCCGAGGATCACCGGTCGAACCCCCGGACTGTGATCCACATTGGTCGCGGTGATGGTCGGCGCGTTGCCGGTCTGTTGCAGCACGAAATTCCGCCCGCGTACCCCGACGCTGAACTGGGCGCTGACCGTCCACTGGGTCTCGGCGATGACGGCAAACGTGCGGAAGCCCACCGAGTTGGCGGTCCCCGGCGTTGGCGCCGCCCCCCCGGTGGTATTGGTCCACGCGACCAGGTACGTGGTCGATTCCAGCGCGTGGACGAACGACTGCAGCTGGGTTGCCTTCGTCGCATCCGGGTGCCGGCGCTGATGGAACCATCCCGGACTGTCGCGTGCGATCACGGTGCGCTTGGCGCCGAGCGGCTGGTTCACCGGCGCGCTCTCCGCCGAGCGTGAGAAGGTGATGTTTTCGCCGCCGGCCTGGGGATTGGCACGACCCGTATCCAGGAGCGACGGCGGGAATGCGATGAGACTGGGAGCGGGCGCATCCGGGCGGGACACGAAAACGGGAATCCCCGAGATTGCCGTGCCGTTCGCCGCATTGCGGTTGTCCACCTGCACGCGACGGACCTCGGAAGCGTCCTGGTACGTTCCGACGTAGGTGAGCGCGGTGAAGTTGTTCGCCCACCCCGTGAACACTCGATCCAGGCCCCGCCGGCCCTCCGGGCCTCCCCCGACCAGGAGGACATCCGCATCCAGGGCCACCCCCGCCGTCGCCTGGGCGTTGAAGTCCCCGGTCGTGATGGAGACGAAGTTGTAGTTGGCCGCATTCTGCCCGCCGGTGTCGAACTGGATGCTGATGTTCCCGGGGTTGGCAACGCTGCGAAGCTCGGCGGCAGCATTCTCGACCCGGCACTCGACCAGGACAACCGGCAGGATGATGCCGGCTTCGCTCGGGTCCCGCTGGCCGTTGCCGTTGAGATCCGGAAATGCCAGCACGAAGAACGAGCCGCGCTCGTTCGCTTCCAGTGTCGCCGTGTTGGGACCGGTCGACGCGAGCCTGGGGAGTCCGGTGCCCAGCGCCCCGGCGTCGTCGGTCGCGCGGACCACCTGGAACGCAACCTGCGCCGCGGCCGGCGCCGTCTCGACTTCCAGCCTGATGGGCCCTTCGCCGTTGCGAACCAGCACCAGGGCATTCGGCCCGGCGAAGTCGGCATCCTGGAACGCCAGCGGTCCGGCCGGGAGCGGCTTCGTCGACTCGAAGGTCAGGTCGACCGGGGCGGGCCAGGGATTGGCGACAGCCGGGGGGGTCTCACGGAGCGTGTTCGGAGGAGTGGATGGCACCGTCGCCTTGATCTTGAGCATGCGCGCGACCAGGGGAGTCACTCGCTCGCAGGGCGACCCGGTCGTGAGCCGGTGATAGAACCGGCAGGCGAACGTGTCCCGGGTCTCCTCGAACTTCCGTGGGGTGTCCGGCAGCCGCCGGCTGCGTCGCGTCTCACCGTCCGACCAGAACCGCTTGCGGCACCCGGCCACCCCTTCCTTTGCCCGCGGACACGGCCATTTCGACGGTTCCACCTTGGTCCCTTTCCGGAACAGCAGGACCATGACCCGCCGATTCGGCCCATTGGCCACGTTGCGCTCTGCTTTGTTCTCCGCGCGCTCGAAGCGCTCCTGGTCTCGCCGGGAAAACAGCAGAAGTGGATTGAACTCGCTGCAGCCCTGATAGTCCCCCTTTCCCCCGCGATCCTTCCCCTGGGCGAGGAAATCCTCCCGCCCCGGTTGCAGGGAGGGTCCACACAGTGCGTCCATGTACTGCCGGAACAGTTGCTTCCGCCGTCCCGGATCTCGCTCCAGCTCTCGCACATCTGGGGCTCCTCCGTCCGGGGGGGGTGGGTTCACCTCTGCGTGCATCACCTGGAGCGCGGGGGCACCCCACGTGTCGCTGCCGGCCGGGTGACTGTAGAGCTCTTCCCAGAGGTCCACGTCCCGGATGAGCAGGCCGTAGATCGCCATCGCCCGCCGGCCGCTGAGCCCCTTGTTGTAGTCGTCGCTGGCCACGGGATCGGCGTGCCCGAAGACGGACAGGGGGCTGCCGGGGTGCTCCTGGATCAGTCCCGCGAGGTGGCCCAGCTCTGCCTTGATGCCCGGGGTCACGAACGACGACCCGAACTCGAACCGGATGTCGTCCACATGCCAGCACGCCACCGGGATGATGGCGACGGTTATGGCGTTGAACTCGCTCCCCATGGCTGGCGCCACCAGGACGGGCTGGGGCTCCGTCGGCGCGTGACGCGCCGCCACCCCCGCCTCCATCACCCGCTGAGCGACTCCTTCCCCGTTACTCATCCTCGCTCGCCCGCCTGTGCACGCGATCGCGCCCGCCGCACGTCCCGATCATCGCGTAACCTGGTACCGCGTGGCACTGGCCGGATGCTCCCGGCGCCCCGTGGGCCGGAGCCCCCTGGACGACTGCAGCCTGCGCTGGCCCGGTTGGCTGTTGACTCATGACGCTGTGCCCTGCCGGTCCCTCCCATGCACGCGTGGTCACCGTCGACACGTGATCACGCCGATTCGAAACCACTGTTCTTCAGCGCGTGAACCACGAGGGTCCCGGCGTGCAGTTCGTGCATCGGCCCGAACTGGCCAACGGCGCTCACCGTCTTGGGCGAGGCGCCGCGACTCTTGGCCGCCGCCTGCCAGGTGGCCGCCGTCGTCACCGCCAACGTTCGTAAACCACTCGCGCTGTTGGTGACAAATGGCAGCTTCGGAAAGCTCTTCTGAGCCACAACCGGCAAATAGGCCGATTCAGGAGTCGAGATATAGACTCGAACCCGTCTCTCCGAGGCATTGCCGTCGGCCCACTTGATCACTTGCGCTGCCAAACCGGATGGATTCATCCGCGGGTCGAGGAGATACAATTCCTTCAGAATCTTCTCCACGAAGGAATGGCCTTGATTGTCGGCCAGAAACTTGTGCATCAGCAACCCACATCCGGCGCTGAATCCGCTGAGCGCCACATGACCCAGACCAGGTGGTCGATAGGCGTTGTTCCGTCTGAACATGAACGCCTGGATCTCCCGCAGGTAGCTCTCCATCTCCTCCGCCTTGAGGATCGCAGCGATCTCCGGCCCCAGCTTGTTCACCGGCACGGCGAGCACTGCGCTTCTTCGAGCGGCCGCCACCTGATAGGCCAACCCCTTGGGGCCGGGGTATTCTGTCAGCGGATCACCAAACCAGTTCGTGTCGCGAAAGGCGATGAAGAACAGATACGGCCAGCCAAAGGGGTACGGATGGCCGGCATAATCGGAAGCCGCCTGACCGATGGTTGGATGGAAGTAGACCAGAAACGGCGTTGGACCCGCGAACTGGTGCGTCCGGACAAGGTGAGGCCAGGACACTGCAATGAGCCTTGGAGCTTCCACGTCGCCCACTTCAAATACCCGGCTGACGACCTCTGGCGCGACCGTTGCTTCCGGCTGAAACTCCAGATTCCCCGAGCCGTCCAGCATTCCCCCCGAAATGATATTGACATTGTCCCTGCCCTTGCTGCGCCAGGCCGGCAACCAGTTATCACCACCCACCCAGTCCTTGCCCTCCTTGGGAACTTTGTTGATGCTCTGCAATGCCTTATCCGTGACGTCCTTCACCCGTGAAAGGTAAACCACCATCGAGGTAAAGGTCCCACCAAAGCCGAAGACAGTCGGGAAGTCGATGGAGCTTGCCGGCTGAAAGGCGGCGGGCTCGAAAATCTCGATGTCGTCGTCGGCTCTTGAGCCGAGATTGACCAGCTCTCCTTTGCCCTTGTACTCAAAACGCGCCGTGACAGGCCAGTAACGCTTGATCGTCGGCGTTGCCCTGACCGTGAGGTGCAATGGCCGCGGAGTCTTTGGCAGCGTGAACACCCCTCTGCCCAGGACGACGTCCTCGGGCGGGGCGAACTCACCGCCTTCCATCGACATCTCGAACTTGCAATCACTCGTCGGCTGGAAGTCCCACTGCTGGTCTGCCTTTCTCAGCAGGACGACGGCGGTTACGATGAGGCTCTCCATCACACATCCACCGGTGTCTCGGGAGGTCGAGGGAGCTCCCGATACGGGATATCACTCTGCCCGACGGGCACCGGACCCACGGCTTCGGGGATCTCACCCAGTGGCCCAGACACAAAGAAATTCTCCAACACCGTTCGTCGATTCGAGCTGAGCAGGGCTTCCGAGAGACGAGAGGGTCGAAAACGGAAACCGGTGTACAGGACAAGGTCGCCAGCTTTCAGGAAGGCATCAAACGTCTTTTCCCGATCCAGCGTGGAAAAGTCATAGGTGAAGAACAGGCCGGGACCATCGCGCGGAGCATCAGGTTTGAGGCGAAGAACTTCTCTTGCCTCCTCGTCAAGAACCAAGAGGGTAATGTCATCCCGTTCTCTGAGCTGAGGATGAGTCAGGATCCAGAGTAATTGCTGGGGCGGGCGGACCCGTTCGCACGGGGAACTGGCCACCAGACGATTGTAGAAGCGGCATGCGAACGTGTCCTTGGCTTTGTCGAACTCTCGACGTTCCGTGGGCAGACGCACGGAGCGCCGCTTCTCCCCGTCCGACCAGAACCGCTTCTTGCATCCCGCTGTTCCTTCCGTCACGCGCGGGCACGGCCACTTCGAAGGATCGACCCGGCTCCCCTCGCGAAAGATCAGCAACATCACCCGCCGGTTTGGAGCGTTCGCGGCATTGCGCTCGCCCTTATCCTTCGCCTGCTCGAATTCCTTCTGTTCTTCCTGCGAGAAGATCATCAGCGGGTTGAACTCGCTGCACCCTTGATAGTCCCCCTTCCCACCAGGGTCGTCCCCACGGGCAAGGAAGTCCTGCTTCTTCAGCTCCAGGTCGGGACCGCACAGCTTGGCCATGTACGCTGCAAACAACTCTCCGCGCTTGCCCGCACTTCGCTCATGCGGGGCGGCCCGGTTCGGGTCGGGCTCGCCCGATGACGGCGGCGGTGAGACGGTATCCAGCATCATCTGGAGAGCTCTTGCGCCCCACTTGTCATTGCCCAGTGGCTGGCTGTACAGCTTCTCCCACAGATCGGTCCGGCGGGTGAGCAGGGCATAGATGGCCATGCCCCGCCGCCCGCTCAGCAGCTTGTTGTAGTCGTCATTCCCCACCGGGTCCGCATGTCCAAAGACCGAGAGCGGACTGCCGGGATTCGGCTGGGTCCTCGAAGGCGGCGGATGCTCCTTGAGCAGCGCCGCCAGGTGCTTCAGCTCCACCTCGATCTCGGGCCTGACCACCGAGGAATCGAACGCGAACCGGATATCCTCCACCCGCCAGCATGCGATCGGGATGATCCCGGCTTTGATCGTGTTATGTTCCCCCTCGGTGGCCGGGGCAACCAGCGCTCCCTGATCCTGTACGAGCAGGTGCTTGCCCGCGACCCCGCCGTCCGACGCATGATGGATTGCCCCACCATGTACGTCAGCCATTGCGATATACCTCGGTCCTCGGGGGGGACATCATGACACTCCGCCGGGTCAGCACCCGTGCACCTGCTTCAGCTTGGCCTGGGTCGCCGGGCCGCACTTGCCATCGACCAGCAACCCATGATCGCATTGGAACTCTTCGATGGCCGAGAGAAACACCGTCTTGTTTTCTTCGTCGCTCTTTCCCTCGAGCGGCCCGGCAAAATAGCCCAGGTTGTTCAGCCGTGCCTTCTGCCCGGACACTTCCTCCACGGGATCGAGATGGCCGATCATGACCGGGATCTGCACCTCATTGACCGGAGTCTGAGGGTCCTTGATCGTCAGGAACGCCTTCTCGTCCGTCGGCTTGATCTCCTGCTCGATCTTTCCCTGCCCGCTGGTGGTCAAGGTGAACACGTCATTTTCCACGCGGAGCTCGCACTTGGCGTTGGCGATGGGTTTTCCATAGAGGTCTTCCAGCACGAGTCGAAGCGTGAGTTTCTCCGTCTTCACCTGGAACCGATGGCGCTTCTCCGTGCCCCCCGACTCCTCCTTCTCTTCCCTATCCGGTATGAACAACCGGTCCCCCGGAAGAATGACGTTGGGGTTCTGCCGCTTCTTCTTCAGTTCGGCGTTCTGCGCATGGTCCCAGATCGTCTTGTAGCTGGCAAAGCCGTATTTCTTGGCAATACTGGAGAGATGCTCTCCCTGAACCACCGTGTGATCGCTTCCCATCCACGCTTCTCCTGGTCACCACCACGATCGATCACTGGTTCTCCACGGTCCACTCCACATCCATCTCATAGTCCCCCTGATCGGGGTCCAGCCGGACGGCCAGCTTGTCCGCCTCGCCGATGACATCGGTGACCTTCTCGAAGAGCGTGGCCTTCACGGTCGCCCGCGGATTCTTCTCCAGCTCCTTGACAACGTTCTTCATGATGACCGGGTTGCTGTTGTCGCGGGTCGGCTCGGTCAGGGCCAGGGGGTCGTTCATGTCATTGAAGAGCGGGACCTTCTCGACGAACATCTCTCGCGCCACGGCCGAGGCGACGGCCTTGTTCTCCTGGTCGATGTGCTTCTTCCACTCGACGTCCACGCGCTCGCCCTCCAGCAGGTCCAGCCCCTGCTTCGCGAGCTCCTTGACGAACGCGCTGTCGATCTCGTTGCCGAACTTATCTATCAGGACCTTGCCCCCCTGCGCCAGCAGCCGCCCGACCTCGCCCGTCCGGAAGATCCCACCCACCCGGACGGTGCGCTGCTTCTGGTTCTTGGTCTCGAGGTAGTCCCCGAAGCCGTGGCGCAGCATCCCGTGGGCGGTGAGCTTCGCCCGCGAATCGTCCGGGATGAACTGGGTGAAGCGCGGGTCGGCCCCGGTCAGGGGCACCGGCTTTTTTTCTCCCGGGTCCTCGAACGGCGCGAAGAACCACCGGCCGTTGAAGGAGAAATGGAAGCGGAACTTGCCCTCATCCTTGTCGTCGTCGAGCATGCGCAGCGGCCCCGGCTTGAGCGTGACCGCCTTCACCTTGCTGGCCAGCGTGCCGTCCGGGTCGAACCAGCCCAGGCTGATGCACACCCCGTACGCATCCTTGCCCTTGGGGACCTGGGACATGGGTACCGTGATCTTGGCCTGCCTCGGCGGGTCGTTGGGCTTGGTGGGGGGAACGACCTCGACCTTGGGCTTGAGCGAGGTCTCGAACTGCAGCAAGTCGGCGAGAAACGCGCCGCTCTTGGGCACCCCGAAGGGGGCGAACTCCAGCTTCACCAGGAGACTGGGCCGCAGGACCTGCGTGTTGGCCGGAAACTCGGGCGTGTGCCCGATGGGCCAGACCGTCGCGCCGGATGCCGGGGGTTCCGGCAGGTCCACGATGAACTCGTAGTCGGTGTCGTTGAAGGCGATACCGCAGGTGGTGGCGACTTCCCCCTCACCCTTGTCGTGAAAGTCCAGATACCCGCCACGCTTGGAGGCAAAGAAGAGAAAGCGCACGGCCGGCACCCGCTTCTCGTTCTCGTCGAACTTGAACCCCTCGTAGCGGGTGGATGCGAAGGCCTTGACGGGGCGGAGCTGCGTGGACATCCGCCCTGCGCCGGGGCCGGTCTTCTCATCGCTGGAGGGGTGGAGACAGTTGTAGACCCAGCGCCCCGCGGCCCAGAAGTAATCGCCGCTCATCGGCCAGAACGGCCAGCCGGGGTGGTACATCACGCCGGTCACCTGCGTCCCCTCGGTCGGGTGCTTGCAGAAGCTGCCAAAGTCCATGAGGCATTCCATGGAGTGGGGGATGCCGTCGTCGGAGCGGTTCTCCATGTTCACATCGGTCGAATGGTTGTGGCCGAGGTTGCGGCCGGAGAGCAGCTCCTTCTGCTCGCGCGGCGTCATGAGATTTCCCTCGCCGGCCATGTAGGCGTATCCGTCGATGGGCGAGACCTGGAACGTCCAGTTGTACCAGCGGTTCCATTGGAAGAAGGGGATGTCCCGGCAGGTCTGGAAGCTCCGGCTGAGAAGGCCCTCGACCTCCATCTCGACCTCGCGCTTCTCGGGATTCTCGAATGGCCCGGCAGTGCCCTTGCGGTCCACGGGAACCCAGGCCGGCAGGGAGCGCAGGAACTGCCCGAAGAGCGCCCCCTCCACCTCCTGGCTGAGGAGATTCCCCAGCTCTTCTTCGATATCCGTGCCAGACTTCTCGGCGATCTCGGTCGCCAGATGCTTGAAGGCGACCAGCGCCGGGCCGATGCCGGGGATGGCCGCCAGGGCGACGTCGGTGAGCGTGCTGAGCGCCGTCACCAGGTGGTGCGCCAGCACGTTGGAGACGCCGCTCGGGATGAAGTCGGTCTTGGCGCTCTTGCAGCCGCAGTCATAGCCGCGTCCGCTGGCCGGCTCCCGCGTCTTGCCGAACCGCGGTGCGTTGATGCGGTGGAACAACTGCACCCGGGTCTCGTCGGGCGGCTTGGACACGTTGTTGAGGGTCCGATCCATGCGCGCGGCTCTCATGTCGACGCGGTTGGCGTCACGGGGCGGTCGGGTCCGTCACGACGTCCTTGGGCAGCGTGTCGTGTATCTCCCGCACCTTCGCCCGAGTCTCCTCATCGATCACGCCATCCGTGCGGGAAAGCCGATGGTGGATCTGGAACCCGCGAGTGGCCGTCCGGAGGACCTTTTCATTCCAGTCGGCGATGTTCGGCTCGCCATAGCCGAGGTTCAGCAGGCGCTGCTTGATCGGCTCGTCCCCGCCGGCGTCGAGCCGCATGTCAATGAGATCGCCGGCGAGTAGCTCGAAGATCGCGAAGGTCTCCTCGGGGCGTTTGGCCTCGTCATCCTTTTCTTTCTCCTCACCCTGGGAGGTTACGCCTTCGGGCAGGAGCAGCCTGCCGGTGTCGAGCTTGAGCTTCATGACGGTCTTCTCATCGAAGACGGGCACGCGGATGACGCCTTCCGGGCTGGTGCGCCCGCGGACCTGTGGCGCGTCCGGCGCATCCCCGGCGAGAAGGACGAATCGCCGGTTGACCAGCGGCCGGGCGACCTGACGCGTCTGGCCGGTCTGCTGGTTCACCTGAGTGCGCGGCGGAGACAGGAGAATGCGCATCACCCAGAGCTTCTGGGCCTTCTCGCACGGGGAGTTCTGGGCGATCCCGTGATAGAACCGGCAGGCAAACGTGTCGCCGGTGAGGCGGAACTCCCGGTCAAGGAATGAATCGGGCTTGCGGCGCGTCTCGCCGTCCTTCCAGAACCGCTTCTTGCACAGCGCGACGGCATTCGGATCCTTGGCGTGCGGGCACGGCCATGTCTTGGGATTGACCTTGCTCCCCGGTTTGAACAGGAATGCGATGACGCGGCGGTTGACCTCGTTGACGGCGTCGCGACCTGGCTTGTCCTTTGCCTGCTCGAACTCCTTCAGCTTCGTGTCGGACATCAGGAAGGCCGGGTTGAACTCGCTGCACCCCTGCACGTCCCCCTTCGCAGACTGCCCGGCCCCGCGGGCAAGAAAATCCGCCTTCGCATCCAGGACGAACCTCTCCTCCACCCCGGCCCCACTCTTCCGGACACAGACCGCATCCATGTATCTGGCGATGATATCGCGCCGCATGGCGGGAGTGAGCAGGCTGGCCTTCTTGGGGGGAGTGATGCCGACGGTCTCCTGCATGGTGGCTGCCTGCGCATCGCCCCACTGGTCCCCGCCGAAGGGGATGCTCCAGAGCTGCTCCCACTCCTTCACGTCACGGATGAGCATGGCGTAGATGGCCCGCGCGCGGCGCTGCGACAGCGTGCTGTTGTAGGCATCAATGCCGGTTGGGTCGGCGTGGCCGAATATCGACAGTGGCGGGCTCGTCAACGCAAACCCCGCCGGATCACTGCCGCTCGGCGGCCCAACCGGCTCCACCAGGTCGTCGCGGAGCTTGGCCAACCGGATGAACTGCTCCTTGGCCTCCGGGCGGACAAACGACGAGTCGAAGTCGAAGTGCGCATCGGGAACCGTGGCGCATCCGACGACGATCAGGAACTCCCGAATCGTGTTCCGCGTCTTATCGTCGGGGAGCGAGGTGCCGACATGATGCCTGAAGTCGACGAGGATGGGGTGCGTGGCGGAGACGCCATCCTCCCCGATGTCCACCGAGATCGACTGCTTGACATCGCTATCGGGACCGCCCACGGTTCCTCGCCTTCTCAGTGCCGACTGGGGACGTCCGACCCGCTACGCAAAGCCTCCTCGCCCATCCGCCGCCCGTCCCTTCCCGCTACATCCCATATTCGCGCTCGAGCACCTTCTGCGTCTTCCCGGGATCGCAGACCCCCGTCACCTGGAGACCATCCTTCTCGCGGTGGTCGGCCTGAAACTCCTCCACGGCCCAGCGAAACTGGAGCTCGTTGACCGTCTGGCTGAAACCGGCAAAATATCCCAGGTTATTCAGGCGCTCGCGCTGGCCGGTGACATCCTGAATCGGGTTGAGAAAGCCCACAGCCAGGTTGACCGGCAAGCGGCGGATTCCGTCGGCGCGCGGCGGAGGAAGCATGATCGCCTCCGTGACTTTCGCGCCGATGTCCGATTCGTACACCTTGTTGATCTGTTCCATGGGCTCTTCCTTGCCTTCAGCTCTGAGAAGACACTCCCCCTCGACGGGCTTGTCGTCCAGATCCAGCAGCTTCACGCGGAGCGTGAGCCTGTCCACGGCCAGAACGAACGTGTGCTTGGCCTCGGTCACCCGCTCCTCTTCTCTGATCTCTTTGTCCGGGATGACCACGGTATCACCCGGAAGGAGCAGATTGGGGTTCTTCCGCAGCTCTCTGAGCTGTGCGTTGTCCGGATGGTCAAAGATCGTCCTGAAGCTGGAGAACCCGTGCGCCGCGGCAATGCCTGCCAGATGCTCGCCCGGCTGCACGACATGGACCGTCCCCATGCTGAATCCTCGGCGCAGGCCCGTTTCAGGCATCCGGGGAGAAGACCGGGGCGAGATCCAACCTCCAAAAAGGCACGCCCGGCCCAAATCCCCCGTATCCGACCCGCGCTACTTCGGCTTCCACGATGCCTTATCCAGGTTCGGAAAGGTGACCTTGCAGGTGCCCGGGTCAATGTTGTCCACGCGGGCAAACCCCTTGTTGTCCAGCGTGCCCTCGGCGACCGTCGTTCCGTCGGGCAGGGTGATGCGATACTTCTCCCCCGCCACCGGCTTGTTGTCCTGATCCATCAGCTCGATCTCGATCCAGGATTTCTTGTCCTTGTTCTCCGGCGTGCTCGGGTCATGCGAAGGCGCCTCGGCCGCCGACTGCTGCTCGGGGGTCATGGCGGCCCGCTGGCTCTTGTAGCTGGCATCCTTGCTGCCCGGGTCCGCGTTGTCGGCGATGCGGGCCTCCAGCGGCGCGGCCGGTGACACCAGCATGCCCGGGGTCCCCGCCAAGGGTGCGCCGCCGCTGTTGAGCATGAGCATCGGGCCGACGATCTGCACCCCGGCCGGATTGAGCGTGATGAAGCTGCCGCCCACCTTGATGGTCAGGCCGGTCATCCCCTCGATCACCACGTTCATGCCCTTGAGATAGTAATTCATCGTCACCTGCTCGCTGTGACTCCCCTTGAACTCTTCGATGACGTCGCCTTGAACGGCGAGGGAGTACGAGCCGGTAACCTGAATCGCCTCTTTCCCCGTGACGCTCAGGTGATGGTCCCGCGTCACTTTTTCCACGAGATCCCGCTTGACCACCACGTGCTCATCCCGGTCAATCTCTTCCACCTTGTCCCGCTTGACGACCAGGTGGCGGTCCCGGCCGATCCACTCGCGGCGATCATTCTTGATGCGCACATCCAGGTCCTTTTCGCCGTGAATGAAGACCTGCTCTTCGCCCTTCTTGTCCTCGAGGCGGATCTCGTTGAAGCCGCCTCCCTCCTTGGATGACAGGCTCTTGACCGTCGATTTCGTCTGCTCCTTGGGTAGCTCGTAGGGAGGCATCTCGTCGGCGTTGTAGACGCGGCCGGTGATGATGGGCTGGTCCGGGTCCCCCTCCAGGAAATCGACGATCACCTCCTGCCCGATCCGTGGGATGTGGACGCTCCCCCAGCCGGAGCCGGCCCACAACTGGCCGACCCGGATCCAGCACGAGCTGTTCTCGTCTCGCTTCCCCTCCCGGTCCCAGTGGAACTGGACCTTGATCCGGCCGTGCTTGTCCGTGTAGATCTCCTCCCCCGAGGGCCCTACCACGACGGCAGTCTGGGTCCCCCGCACGACCGGCCTCGGCGTGTCCCACGGCGGGCGGAATGGGACCTCGTGGGGAATGCACGTGAACTCGTTCTTGTACCGGAAGACGTCCCCCCCTTCCCCCGCCAGCCCGAGGCTCTGCGACGCCTCGTGGAGGATGCCGGTGAGCACATACCGCTTGTCGTTCACGTCGGTCCGGTAATAGTCCTTGAGCTCGAAGCGCTGACCGGCCGTGAACGCCCGGCAGGTGCTCACGCCGGTGAACACGTCGATCGTCGCCTCCTGCGACTGCATCCGGATGTTGGCGGAACGGTCCCCCTTCGTCTTCGTCTGGTAGCATCCCGGGTAGTCGTAAACCTCGCAATCCCGGTCGGTCAGCTTCCGATTGCTGGGGACGTTGACCTCCAGGTTGGTCTTGGGTATTTCGAAGTTATAGTCCTTCAGCGTGAACGCGGTGGGCACGACCTCCATCCGCTGCTGGAACTCCCGGATGAAGTCCTCGTCAGCCTTTCCGCCAGCCGCCCGCTGGTAGCGGGCGGTTTCCTGCCGGGGGCAGGGCTTGTTCTCGACCGGGTCGTCCGCGATCACCAGGGTGTGTGTCTTCTTCTCGTGCTCGAAGAAGTAGTGGATCCCCTCGTCCTCCAGCAATCGGGACACGAAGTGAAAATCCGTCTCGCGGTACTGGACGCAGTAGACGCGCTTGTCGTAGCTCCCGTGGAGGCGGAACGCGTAGTCTTTCCCCTTCTGGAACCCCCGCTTCTGGAACACCGCCTCGACGATGTCCGGGACGGACTTGTCCTGGAAGATCTTCGAGTCCTCCGTCAGCGTGAGGAGCCAGAGCCAGGGAACCACCGTCACCGTGTATTCGGTGAGGTGGACCTCCCGATCCTGCTGGTGGCCCGCGCCGGCTTGGGAAAACCGGCTGACGATCCCGTTGAAATACCGCTGCGTCCCGTCCTGCAGGACCAGGGCGAGCGTGACGTTCTTTCCCACGATCTTCTCGAAGTTGATCGCCTGGTCGTGGGAGAGAGTCACGACCTCGAACCGGAACAGACGGGACATCCCCTCGGTGCCGCGGAAGGCGGTGGGCAGCAGCTCGTCCTTGCCCAGCGGCGATTCCAGGGTGAACACCCGATTTTCCTGGGTAAAGGCCATGGGCGACTCCTTCGCGATATCAGCGCCCGCCCCAGCGTCCCGCCAGCCGCGTCGCCGGATCGGTTAGAGACTGGAAGCGCGCCAGCCGGACCGTGTCCCGACCCTTGAATGAAAGCAGCGGCATGATCCCCTTTTCGAGGATGGCCTCGGCCGCACGCTCGGTGAGCACGACCTCGGCGCAGGGGGTGACCTTCGACTCCTCGCCGGACTTGTAGCTGTGGATCGGCAGGCCCCCGATCTCCTGCACCGTCCCGGGCCGCATCGCCCATCCGGACTCGCTGAATTCCTGGCCGAGCAGGCTGGCACAGGCCATGGCGGGATTGCCCCACAGGTAATGCTCGTGCAGGGGTTCGCCGGGCATCTCGTCGAACTCGAACCGTTCCGCGGGCTCCGTGTCCGGGCCGTACGGCAGCCGCAGCAGGAACCGTGGAAGGGCAAGCCCCACGTACGCCGCCTCGGGGAGAGCCCGGAGCGCTTGCCACGCCTCCCGGTCCCCGGCATTCGCCCCCAGCCCCCAGTCGTCGGGATCGGGCGTTTTCGCCAGGGACTCGCACCCGAGCAGCCGGGTATCGGCCGCCGCCAGGAAGGGGGCCCCGGCCCGCCTCGCAACCTTCCCCAGGCGGCCCAGCAGCTCCGCATCCGCCCGGGTGGGGCCGAAGGTGAAGTTCCCCGCCAGGACCGCCCATGGCTCGGCGCCCGGGGTCTCGACCGTCTGCTCGACGAGGAGCCGGTACGCACCCGTCACCCGCAGGTCCTCCGCAGACGCCAGATCCGCGGCCAGCTCGTCCCTGGAGACGTCGAGCAGGAACAGCTTCAACTGGTCGCCCGTCTCCAGCCTGGACACGACGAACCGCAGCGCCCGCCACGCCGATTCCAGGGCGTGCACATCGGGGTGATGCAGGATCGCCCGCACCAGACCGGCCGCCGCCTCGTCCACCGCGGCGATCATCTCGGCTTGCCGGGGATCGTCACGCGGAACAAGATGGGGCCGGACGATCTCCCGGAGGAAGGCTCCCCACGCCGAGGTGTCCGGAGACGGCCCCTTCGCGGAGGACGGACCTTCTGTCGTCTCCAGTACCTGATCCAGCAGGTTCCCCGACACGAGGTCGGCTACTCCTGGTAAGGGTCTCGGTTCCTTCCTCTTCAATTCCGTCGCGGCGGCCGAAAACGTGACGGGATCAGATAGTCTCCGTCTGGTCTCCCCCAATCTCTGGAGCAGCTCCACCCGCTCGAAGAGCCGGTCGGGGTGAAAGTCCTCCAGCTCCCGGAAACGCAACGCCAGGGGTGGCGCTTCCTTCCCCATGGGGAGCCGGACCTCCACGCCGAGCTTCGCCATCACCTCGTCGAGGTTGTCACGGTCCACCTCCCGTGGGCGTCGCTCGGCGATCCCCTCCCCCGGCTCGCAGACACCCCGGTTGGCCCGGCCGCTGAAGTCCCCGAGCAGGGCAACCCGGAACGGCGTATCCGGCTCAGGCCTGCCAGTCGTCTCCTCCATGGACGCGACCAGGTGAAACTCTGGCTCCCCGAAGGAGATTGGTTTCCGCTGCGCCGACGGTTTCCCTGGCTTCCCTGGCATGGTCGGCTCCACCTAGGAGATGCTGTACGTGAACCCTCCCTCTCCCACGGACACGTGCACTTCCCTGATCTGCTCCCCGCTCGCCATGCGGGACAGCAGCTCCTGCGACAGCTCCGGGAGCAGCGTGTTGCTCAGGACATGGTCCACGTTCCGCGCCCCGCTCTCGACCTCGGTGCAGCGGGCACCCACGGCCTCGACGAGCCGCTCGTCATACCCGAAGACGACGTTCCGGCTCTCCCGCATGCGCTTCGCGATCCTGCCCAGCTTGAGCCGCACGATCACCCGCATGTTCTTGTCCGTGATCGGCAGGTACGGGACCACGATGAGCCGGCCCAGGAAGGCGGGCTTGAACCGCTTCAAGAGCTCCGGGCGCACCATCTCCGCCAGGGCGGCTGGGGCTGGCATCGTCTCCTCGTCCCGGCAGGTCTTCATGATGAGGTCCGTGCCCAGGTTGGACGTGAGGATGATCAGGGTGTTCTTGAAGTCGATCACCCTCCCCTCCCCGTCCTCCAGGGTCCCCTTGTCGAAGACCTGGTAGAACAGCTCCATCACGTCCGGGTGGGCCTTCTCCACCTCGTCCAGCAGGACCACGCTGTACGGCCTCCTGCGGACCGCCTCCGTCAGGACACCTCCCTCCCCGTACCCGACGTATCCCGGGGGGGATCCCTTCAGGCCGGAGACGGTGTGAGCCTCCTGGTACTCGGACATGTTGATGGTGATGACGTTCTGCTCCCCCCCGTACAGGAGATCGGAGAGGGCCAGGGCGGTCTCGGTCTTCCCCACCCCGCTCGGACCCACCAGGAGGAATACCCCGGTGGGCTTGGAGGGGTCCTCGATGCCGGCGTGGGCGGTCCGGATCCGCTGGGCGACGGCCTCCAGGGCGTGGTCCTGGCCGATGATCCGCTGGGCGAGCAGATCCTTGAGACGCAGGACCGTCTGGATCTCGTCCGCCTGCATGCGACCGGTGGGGATCCCGGTCCACCCCGAGATGACCTCGCAGATCGTCTGGGGGTCGACGGAGATCTGGAGCAGCGGGTCGTCGGCCTGGGTCTCCGTGAGCTTTGCCTCGACCCCCTTGAGCGCTCCCTGCTTCTCTGCCAGCGCGGCGGCATCGGCCGGTCCCTTGGCGTGCAGCTCCTGGATCTCCTGGCGCAGCTCCCGGACCTTCGAGGCGACCCCCAGCTCCGCCTGCCACTTCTTCTGGAGCAGGTCGAGCCTCGCCTCGGTCGCCGCCTTCTCGTCGGCCAGGACCTTCATCCGCTCGGCGTGGTCCCTCCCCAGCAGCGATTCCCGCTCCAGGACCTTCAGCTCCCGCTCGATCTGGGCGATCCGGCGGGTGGCCTCCTCCACGGCCGGCGGGCTCGTGGTGAGGCCGATGGCGATCCGGGCGCAGGCGGTGTCCAGGACGCTCACCGCCTTGTCGGGGAGCTGCCGCCCGCTGAGATAGCGATGGGACAGCCTCACGGCGTCCTTCACGGCCTCGCTGGTGATCATGACCTGGTGGTGCTTCTCCAGGAACGGCGCCACCCCCCGCATCATCCCGATGGCCTTCGGCTCGTCCGGCTCCTCGATCTTGACCACCTGGAAGCGGCGCGCCAGCGCTGCGTCCTTCTCGAAGTACTTCTTGTACTCGGACCAGGTGGTGGCGGCGATGGTGCGAAGCTCCCCGCGCGCGAGGGCGGGTTTGAGGAGGTTGGCGGCGTCCCCCTGCCCGGCCGAGCCGCCTGCCCCGATGAGGGTGTGGGCCTCGTCGATGAAAAGGATGATCGGCACGGGAGAGGCCTTCACCTCGCTGATGACCGACTTGAGACGGTTCTCGAACTCCCCCTTGATCCCGGCGCCAGCCTGGAGGAGTCCCAGGTCCAGGACGTGGATGGCCACGTTCTGGAGCGGTGGCGGGACGTCCCCCTCGGCGATCTTCAGGGCGAATCCCTCCACGACGGCCGTCTTCCCGACGCCGGCCTCCCCCGTGAGGATGGGGTTGTTCTGGCGGCGCCGGATCAGGATGTCCACCATCTGCCGGATCTCGGTGTCGCGGCCCAGGACCGGGTCGATCTCCCCCCGCTTCGCCCGCTCCGTGAGATTGATCGTGAACTGGTCGAGGGCCTTGGTCCCGACCGCGCCGGGCCGGGACTCCCCGGCGGCCTCGGCCGCCTGGACCTTCCCGCTCTCCGCGTCCTCCCGCGATCCTGCCACGATGGCGGGGAGATTGTCCCCCAGCGTCTCCACCGAGATCTTCCGGAGACCGTCGGAGCTGCCGATCAGCATCCGCGCCGTCTCCTCGTTCGCCATGAGCGCCAGGAGCACGTGCCCGGACCGGATGGTCGGCGACAGGTATTCGACCGACGCCACGAGCCAGGCCTCGCGGATCAGCTTCGGGATCCGAGGGGACAGGGCGGGGGTCCGCGCGTTCCCCGACTGGAACCCCTCCATCGCCCGCGTCAGGTCGGCCACGACCCGTCCTTCGTTGATCTCGAAGTGGCGGAGGATCTTCTGGGCGTCCGTGTTCTGGGTCTCCAGGAGCTTGACCAGGAAGTGCTCGAGGTCCACCTCGTAATGGGTGTGGGACAGGCAGAGGCCGGCCGCAGACTCCAGGGCGCTCCGGCATGTCGCGTTGAGCTTGCCGATCAGTGACTTCAGATTGGTCTTCGGCATCCTCGCGCCTCCTCCTATCCCCTGGCGCTCGAGGCCGCGGGGGGCTGGACGATGATTGCCGGGTCCTCGGTATGCTCGAATCCGGGGGCACTGACCCAGGTCGACCATCCGAGGAGCGGCCGGGGCTCCTGGCTTCCCAGGACGCACGGCGGAACCTCGGTCCGTCGCAGGATCACCCGGAGGTCGCAATCGTACTGGATGCCTGTGGCGTACCGGGTGATGGAAAAGACGCTGCGGGACATGCTGCCGGTCGGCAGCAAGCCGACGAACTGGCCGTAACCCATCGGTCCCAGATGGACGCGGAAGGCGGACTGCCGATCCCACACCCAGCTTCCGCAGAGGGCGTCCATGCCGAGCCGGCTGTTCGCGACGCCGAACTGCGTCTGATCCTCGGGGCTGATCCGGATTCGACGTGGCAGGAACTGCTCCACCCTCGTCTGCGTCCCCGAGAAGTACCCGATGACCCTTTCCAGCGCCGCAGCCGACGGGATCGTCCGGGACAGGAGGCCCCCGTAGAAAATCAGGTCCTCCTCGTGGGCCCCCAGACGCTCGGTGAGCCCTGGCGTCCCCAGGCCCAGGAGGCTCAACAGGCAGCGGGACAGCCTGTCCCGGCACTCCGGCCGGTAGGTTGCGTCAAAGCGGTTCCGCTTCCAGGCCAGGTAGAACAGGGAGAGCAACCGGTGGTGGAAGATGTCGAGGTACGCCGTGAGGCTGAAGTCCTTTTGCCGGTTCCGCTCCCGGGCCAGCTCGTTGTACCAGTGGGGCAGGACGCCCGAAGGGCCGATGAGCCCCAGGAAGGCGACCTCCATCCGGGCGGGCCCCCCCTCCCGCTCCTTCGTGAGACCGGCGATGTCGCTCGGGGGAAAGGCAAAACCCGGCCGAACACAGAAGTTCACCGCCTCCTCCCGGGGCCGTGTCGCCTCCCCGAGGGGCTTCACCCCCGGCGTCAGCTCCTCCAGGAGTCGAACGGCCTGGAAAAAGGAAAACCCGCAGGGCTCCCGGTCCAGGGCCTCGCTTACAGCAGAACGCGGTTGCCGTTCCTGGGTGGCCATTTCCGCAACGGGTCCTTCCTCTGGGTCGTCCTCGCCCTCAGCTGGCAGAACGAGTTGATCGACACGTACTGGCCCAGGAAGCGCTCCAGCACCGAGGCGAAGAGAAAGAGTCCCGTCCCCACATACTTGTCCTCGTCGAACTCGAGGGTGACATCCACCCCGCGAGCGAACCCTTCCCCGATCCTGCGCACCACCGGTCGCCACGACACTCCCACGATCCCGTTGATCTGCTGTCGAGTCACCGCCGAGTTCTCGAAGTCGTACAGCTTCAGGATCTCCTTGAGCGCGATACCGCCCTCATCCACGAGCGACAGGTAGTTGAGGGAGAGGTGGGAGAGCAGGCGCCACTGCAGCGCCCCTCCCAGGGACGGACGCCGGGTGGCGGTCGGCTTCAGGAGGCACTGGATCCGGGCCACGGGGGCTGCCGTCTCCATCTCGAAATCCCCGCGGGGGTCCCCGAAGGGCAGGCGGGCCGGCAAGTCGCGGTTGGTGCAGGTGACGTAGGCGGTGACGGTCTCCACCTGGGGGTCGACCAGGGCCGCCTGGGCATCGCAGAAGGACAGGAACACCTCGGTCCCGTCATCCTCTTTCTTCCCCGAGGGTCGCCGCGTGAGCAGCCAGAAGACCCGCCGCCCCGGCTCGTCCCCGTCGTCGAGGTGGTGGCCGATCGAGTAGAAGGGGTGGTACTCGAGGATCGTGCCGGGTGCCTCCGCAGGCGTGGCGGCCACCCGGTTCACGGCGAAGACCTCGGTGGCCTCTTGCCGCCGGACGTCGGGGATGATCCGGTACTCCGTCTTCTTCCGGTCGAGGCGAATCGGCTCGGCGACCCGCTCGAAGAGGTTCGCGACGGGGGAGGCGTTCAGACAGAAGGTCTCCGCGCTGACGAGGGTATTGGGTCGTGCCGGCCGGTCCAGGTAGACGTGGATCTCCAGGGCGTCCCTCAGGTCGTGCTGCCTGAGGGTCCCCAGGCCGGACAGGTCGAGGAACAGGAACTTCTCCGGGAAACAGAAGTACTCGAAGAGCAGCAGATAGCCCGGGAACGATCGCCGCGAGTACGGGAGCATGGCCTCGCCGTCCTCGAAGCCCACGGGCCGGAGATCCGTGGCGGAGAGGGGAATGACCTCGACCCTCCCCTGCCGGCTCACCGACTCGATCTCGACATGGCAGACGTTGTTCAGGAGCAGTTCGTACAGGTGATGGACGTGCTGGCCCTGCCCGTTGAGGAAGAACCGGAGGCTCTCCCACGGGATCTGAGAGGCAGCGATCTTGTTGAAGGTCCTGAGCTGAAGCTGGAGCGTTTGCTGCGCCCCCCGCACGACCCGCTTCGGGTCCCGGAGCCCGGCGGAGCTGACCTCCACGGGCCAGAGGTGCACGGGATACGTCGTGGCAAAGCGGCAGGCATGCCCCCCCACGGGTCGGGAATACAGCGCCGTGTTCGCCTCGATGCGGTGTCCGGCCGGCCCCACCGACTTTTGCATGGGCTCGAACCGGACGACCGACATCGAGGGGATGGGGCTGACGTAGTGCGGGTAGAGGATGTTGAGGAGCGCCTCCGTGATCTCCTGGAAATCGTCGTCGATCTTCTCGCGGAGGCGCCCGCACAGGAACGCAAAGGCCTCGATGAGGCGCTCCGTGTGCGGGTCCTCGCACTTGTCGGGCTCGAGCTGGAGCCGGCCGGCGATCTTCGGGTACTTGCGCGCGAAGTCCGCCCCCATCTCCCGGAGGTAGGTCAGCTCGCGCTCGTAGTAGCCCAGGAGCCTGTCGTCCATGGGTCCCCTCGGACTGCTTCACACCTGCTCAGCTCGCGACCTTGAACTGCGCCTTGTTCACGTCGAGGACCGTGTCGAAGCTGACGGGCTCGGCGAGCGGCTCCACGACGAGCACGGCCGAGATCCGGAACCGGAGGCTCCGGTCCTTCTCGCCGTCGATCTCGAGCTGGATGACCACATTCCGCAACCTCGGCTCGAACCGGGAGATCGCCCGCTCGATCTCCAGGCGCAGTTGCTGCCGGACCGTGCCGGCCTTCGGGTTATGGGCCGTGAAATCCTTGAGGCCGTACACGAAGAGGGACTCGCGGAGGTTCCGGAACGTGTCCGGGGGATCCTCGACCGGCCGTTTGGTGTTGAGTAGGTTCTCGAGGTCCCGGACCACCGAGGCCTTGACCTGCCGGAGGCCCTGCAGGCGGAACTGGACAGGCTCCTGCGACACGTCCGGCTCGAGGTCGATGAGCCTGTCCAGGATGGAAGCCTGCGCGTTCCGGCCTGTCTCGCTCATGCCACTTCGTTCTTCTTGATGTCATAGGCGAACGGCATGACGCCACCCGCCGTGCCGTCGGGCTTTTGCTGGATGTACTCGATCTTGAACTTGGCGAAGTTGATGGTCACGTTCTCCGTCAGCCGGTCCTCGCCCCCGGAGCCTCCGGTCGAGACCGACGAGATCAGGCAGTCGTTCAGGGTCACCTTGAGATACTCGAGAGGCTTCTCGCCGGCCTTCCGCACCGTCAGTAACGCCTGCTTGTAGTGTTTCCCCGTCGCGGCTGCACCGATCAGCTTCGGCGAGGACAGGTCCACCCACTTCGTCAGGGTCAAGTCCTGGAAATTCGCCTTCCCCGAGCCGCCGCCGCCGCCGGCGTGCATGCTGCCCGACTGGCTGACCCCCCAGCTCCACGAGAGGACATCGATCTCGTCCTGGTGTTTTGCGTCGTGGGACTCCCCCTTGATATCGTCGATCTTGATGAACATATCAACGGCCATCGGAAGATCCTCCCCAGCCTGCGAGTCGAATGCGCCCTTGGTTGGCCTGTCCCCATCTCACCTGTCGCGTCTCTTCCTGGCCTTCCTCCCGTCTCGCGGTGCCCCTCACACCCGCCTCCACCTCCCTTCTCAACGCGCTCGAGTGCCCTCGCCCGGATCACTTCGCCGGCGGGGGCAGCTCCGCCACCAGCCGGAGGGACACGGCCAGCTCCTCCAGCTGGTAGTGTGGCTTCAGGAACGCCACGGCCCGATACGCCCCCGGCTTCCCGGGGATCTCCGCCACGTCGATCCGCGCCTCGCTGAGCGGATACCTGGCCTTCATCTCCTGGCCGGCGTTCTCATCCAGCAGGACGTACTGGGCGATCCACCGGTTGAGGAAATCCTCGGCGTTCTTCCGCGTCATGAAGCTCCCGATCTTGTCCCGCATCATGGACTTGAGGTAATGGGCGAACCGGGAGACGGCGAACATGTACTGCAGCTGCGCGGAGAGTCTGGCGTTGGCGTTGGCCGCGGGCGAGTCGAACACCTTGGCCTTGTTCGCCGACTGGGTGCCGAAGAACGCCGCGTAGTCGGTCCCCTTGCAGTGGACCAGGGGGATGAAGCCGAGGTCGGACAGCTCCTTCTCCCGCCGGTCCGTGATGGCGATCTCCGTGGGGCACTTGAGCGCCACGTCCCCCTCGTCGGTCCGGAACGTGTGGACCGGGAGGTCCATGACCTGGCCGCCCCCCTCCACCCCCCGGATGGCGGCGCACCAGTGGTACTTGGCGAAGGCGTCCGTGATCCGCGCCCCCAGGGCGAAGGCGGCATTCCCCCAGAGGTACTTGGTGTGGTCCGTGCCGTCCACGTCCTCCTCGTAGTTGAAGGCCTCCACGGGCACGTTGGCCTGCCCGTAGGGGAGCCGCATGAGCACGTGCGGCAGCGCCAGGCCGACGTAGCGGGAATCCTCGGACTCGCGGAAGGACTTCCACTTGGCGAACTCGATGCCCTGGAAGATCTTCGCCAGGTCCCGGGGATCCCCGAGCTGCGCGAAGCTGTCCAGGTTGAAGAACTGCGGGGACGCCGCGGCGACGAAGGGTGCGTGCGCGGCCGCGGCGACCTGCGCGACCTTGTCCAGCAAGGACAGGTCTTGCGGGGTGTTGGCGAACTCGTAGTCCCCGATGAGCGCCCCGTAGGGCGCCCCGCCGAACATCCCGTACTCCTCTTCGTAGATCTTCTTGAAGAGGGCGGATTGGTCGAACTCGGCGGCGCGCTCCATGTCCCGCAGCAGGTCCTTCTTGGAGACGTTCATCACGCGGATCTTGAGGGTCTCCCCGGTCTCGCTCTGGTTGACGAAGTAGAAGAGGCCCCTCCAGGACGCCTCGAGCTTCTGGAATTCGGGATGGTGCATGATCTCGTTGAGCTGCTGGGAGATGAGTCGGTCGATCTGGGCAATCCGGGCGTTGATCATGAGCTCCGTGTTCTTGGAGACCGTGATCGTGCCCTCCATGACCTGCCGGACGAACTCCCCGATGATATCCCGGGCCAACCCGCGCTGGCTCTCGTCCCGGGCCATCCGGCCTTCCTCGATGATCGTCTCCAGGAGCCCCTTCTCCTGGACCGCCTCCGCCGGCCTGGCCTCACCCTTCGGCTGGAGATTCGTGTCGCTCATGCCTGCTCTCCTTTTCCACCCGCTGGCGATTGCTGGCTACTTGTTTTCGGCTTCCGGGCCGGCCACGCCGGCTTCCTTGCCGAGCGTGGTGAGGGCGTCGGTGCTGGAGATGACGTCCTGCAGCAGCTCGTCCAGCTTGTCGTTCCCGTCGAGCTTGTTGCGCAGCTCTGCCAGCTTCTGGCGCGCCTGGATGAGCTTCTTCAGCGGCTCCACCTGCTGGGCGACCTGCTCGGGATGGAAGTCATCCATGGACTTGAACTTCAGCTCCACGCCGATCTGCGAGTCCTCCTTCCCTCCCAGCTTGTTGTCGACCCGGAACGCCAGCCGCGGCTTCATCCCCTCGAGCACCTGGTTGAAGTTGTCCCGGTCGATCTCGACGAACTTGCGGTCTTTCAGCTTGGGCAGCGGCTCTGCCGGCTTCCCGGAGAGGTCGGCCAGAACCCCCACGACGAAGGGGAGCTCCTTGTTCTCGATGGCCCCACCGATCTCGACGTCGTAGGTGATCTGGACGCGGGGTGCCCGCACCCTGTCGAGCTTGTGCTGGAGGCTTTCCTTCTTGGCCATGGCGTCTCCTTTCGTCCAGGGTTATGGGTTGATGGGCCGGATCTCCCCGCCATGTCATCCCTTGTAGAGCATGGCACGTGTCACGTCCGTCGTGCACATCTGCTGGAACAGCGTCTTGGCGCGTCCCCGGTCCTCGTCCGACGGCTCCCCGGTCGTCAGACACTGATACAGGGTGTCGAGGACGTCGGCGACCCACAGGGGGGACTCCCATTTCTCCAGGTGCAGCTCCTGGATCAGGGCGTGCAGCTCCTCGATGATCGGCCGGGTGAGGTCCGGCCGGCCGGCCCGGAGGCAGAGCTTCGCCATCAGGAGCCTCAGCCGGTTTCGTTCCCGGACAGAGGGGGCGGTGTAGCTCTCCTGGACCAGAAGCTCCAGGGCCTTCTTGATTCCCGAAGACTCCAGCAGGGCCAGCGCTTCGCCCCAGAGCGCCTCCTCGACGGCCAGGCTGTCGAGGATCTCACCGCGACGGGGCGCTCGGGAGGACAGGGCCGCGTCCCCCCGGGAGACCTGGTCGGGGCCGCCCCCCGCGATCTTCCCCGGCCCCTGGTCTTTCGACAGGGACGGGGCGGGCACCCTCCGATCGGCTGCAGACGGCTCGCTCTTTTTTTTCTCCTCCATCCGGAACTTCATGAACTGCTCGCACTCCTCGATGGCCGTCCGCAATTCGGCGAGGCGAGGGGCGTTCCTCCCGAAACTCGCGTCCACGACCTTCTCGAAGGCGTCGAACGCCTCGCGGCAGGCCGTCATGGATGCGAACAGCGACTCGTAGAAGGCCCGCGAAGACTTCGCCACCGCGGCATCGAAGGCTTCGGCCGTGAGCTTCCCCTCCGCGATCATCTCCTTCCGCCTGGCCGCCTTGCCTTCATCCACGTCCCCGTACTGGTTCAGGGTGTCCTTCTCGTATCCGACCGTCCGTGACTCGCTGTACCTGAGCAGCGGGTAGCCCTCGGACACCCGGGGATCCGTGAGCGGGATGCTCTTCACGGCCATCCACAGCTTCTCGTTCATGAATTCGAGCGGTCCGACGCGGGACTCCAGATCCCCCTCCTCGACGGCGGGATGCAGCGTGTCCCAGTAGGTCTCCAGGAGACCGGTCAGGACCCTGAGCCCCACGGCGAAGCCCTCGAACCCCTCGGTGTGAATGAGCGCCTCCGCCAGCCAGGCCGCGACCTGGAGGTCCTTGGTCTTGGTCGCAAGGGCCTTCACGGAGAGGGAACCGACCTTCTCCCAGTCGGACCGTTTTGGCTCGTCACCGCCCGTCGCGAGGGGGTCCTCGGCGCGCCGCGCCTCCCTGATCTCTTCGTAGACGGGGTCGTACCGCAGGTCCACCCCCGCGGGGGAGTCCCCCGGGATCGGTGCCAGGATGGCCGTGAGATCAGTCGTCCCGCTCATCGCGCTCTCCTGCCTGAGGGGGGTCGAAGGCAAGCTCCCGGATCTCCAGGATGGCCTTCTCGGCCTCCCCGACCTGGAAGACATGCTGGCCCGCGCCCTGAGAGAACGGTCCCCCGAGCGGAGCCCAATCCGTCATCCGGCCGAGCCTCACCCGGTCGTCTGCATGGCTGCAAGATCCCGGGTACAGGACGGGAAGGCAGCAGTTCATCACCAGTCCCTCCCCCGTGGTGACCCGGGCCATGGTCCACAGGAGGTCCATGAGGGTCTTCGGGGCGGGAATGGACAGCTCCCGGAGCGACTCGAAGGGGATCCATACGTAGTGGTCGTGGACCACCGCCTCGAGGAAGAACTCCAGGAAGGCGTCGGTGTCCCGGAAATCGTCGAAGGGCACGCCGTCCGCATTTCCGGAGAGCCGGGGTCTTCGTGATTCGACCTGGCGGTAGAGATCCGTCGCCTCCCCCACCTCCTTTGCCGTGAGCTTCCGCCGCGCGGCCAGGTACGCGTCGAGATAGGGCGGGGTCTTGGGCAGGATGGCGGGGAGCCGCTGGAGCGCCAGAACCGCCTCCCGCTCCCGCTCCGCCGCGAGCAGGTTCTTGTAGAGCCCCACGCCCACTTCCGCCTTCACGTCCTGCGAGGCGATCACGTCGAGGTGGGTCTCGGCCTTGTCCCACTCGCCGCAAAACGCCAGCGCCTGGAACAGGAGGGTCCGTTTCCCCGGGTCGGAAGGCGCCGCCTTCACCTCCGCCACGAGCTGCTGGCGGGCTTCCTTCAGCCGTCCTGCCTGGATCAGCTCCTTTCCGTTCATGGCGTGACCGCTCCATTCCCTTCCAGGGTTGTCCACAGGCGGACGAAATCCCTCGGCACCAGGGCCCGGCTGAACACGGCCAGGAATGGGGTCCCCAGCCCTCCCCCCAGGAACATGGCGTTGGGGGTCGCCGAGCCGCGCTTCCGGAGCAGGAAGGTCCACAGGGCCGCCGCCGCGACCGGATCCGTGCCCCGCGCCGCGTCAAGGTTCAGGAAGATCTCCGTCTCGCCGGTGAGCCTCGACGCGCACCGCTCCATCTCCTCCAGGTCCATGGAGGAGTGGCACGGCGTGGAGCCAGGCTCGAGCGGGCTCACGGACCTCAGCCTCTCGCGGAGCTGCTCCCAGTCCGGCCGCGGCGGCCTCAGCCGCTCCGCGACCTCGATCTCCATCGCCCGGAAATCCCGGATCGCGCCGCTCGACAGGTGCTCGATGCGGCCCCAGGGCATCTCACAGGCCAGCAGCAGCAGCTCCCAGTGCTTCTCCCAGGCCTTCAGCGGGCCGGCCCCCATGGTGAAGAACGGGTAGGGCCTCCCGATGTCATCGCTGCTGTCCCGAATCACACCGAGGACGAGGCCGTCCTTCCCCGGACCCTTGGCCCAGAAGCGGAAGGAGCGGAATTCCGCCGCTGAACGGGGCTTCGTCGGCAGCGCGCGGTGGCCGCTCTCCAGCCACTCCGAGAATCCCCCTGCCAGGGGAACGTCGGGGCCCAGCCGGAAGAAGTCCCGCGCCACCGGATGCTTTCCGAAGGCGACCCACTGCCAGCCCTGCGCGGACCCTACGGAGCCCAGCATGCCGCGATGCTCCGAGGCGCCTCTCCCGGTTGCGCCGTCGCCTGGCCGACGACCGGCTTGTCGCCGCTGATCCGGTAGTTCACGCGGATGAACCTGACCCCGAGGCGGGCCAAGGCCTCGCTCTCCCCGGGGAACTCGTTCGGGAGGAAGGTGCGGCTGCCGCTCCGGAAATCCTGCAGAAACTCGGGAAATCCCTGTTCGCCGGAGTACATCTTGGTCAGGGTCACCTTCCCGACCTCGACCGTGAGGACCACGTCGCTGCAGGCGTCGGATGACCAGTTGAACGTCTTGCTGACGGGATAGTTGAGGTTGAGGAGGGCCTGCGGACCGGCTTTGCACAGCAGCTCGAGGCGCGCGGACTGTGGCCTGGTCTGGGCCTCGGGGTTGGCGTCCGTGGGGAGCCCCTGGATGTTCACGGCGTAGCTCTGCTTGGCCGCCGCGACGGTGGCCGCCTGGGCCCCTCGGGTCAGGTAAGTGAAAAACGCCGGGGCGAAGGGGATCCCGCCCCCCAGGACCTCCTTGGCGTAGAAGCCCCTCACGGCTCGTCCCACGAAGGGGGCAGCCGGCCCCTTCAAAAACTTGCTCACGAGGCCCTCCGGACCCAGGAGCATCTGCATGGCCTGCTGTCCCTGGGCGCCCTGGCTCTCCGCCAGGACCTTCTCCTCCCACTGCCCCTGGAGGTGGCAGGCCGACTCGTTGCGCGTGTACGTCCAGAGGAGGGTCACCGGTCCCCACAGGAGTCTGCCCAGCATCTCGTCGGACGGCCTCGGCGCCGCCGCTTCGCTCCGCAGGCGGTTGACCGCCCCCTGGGCGGCCAGGAAGGGAGACTTGCCCGTCGCCGGATCCTCGCTGTAGGTCTGGGAGGCCAGCTGGTACACCTGACTCCTGGACGCGGTGGCCTGGGCGATCGCCGCCAGGGCGCCGGAATACTCCTGGTACGCCTTGGCGGCCCGGAGCCGCGACTCCACGGTCACCCCGGAGTCCCCGCCGAAGAGCCGGTCGACGACGGAGAGGAGCTGCTTCCCCTTTTCCGCGGTCTTTTCCAGGGTCCCCTTCTCCTTCGCCAGCGCCGCGCCCTCATCCCTGGCGGCCTTGATCCGGTACAGCTCCCGGACCCAGGGCGGGTTGTCCGCCCCGCCGACCACCGGCTCCAGCTCGGACGCCATCCGGCCGAGCAGCGCCAGGTACGGCCCCTCGTCGGTGGCCGACTGGGCCGCGACCTGCTGCCAGGCCTTGGCGCCCTTGAGCCTGTCCGCCCCCTTCGGGAAGGCGGACCCGAAGGCATACCAGGCGCCGAAGAACGCGGATCGGTACCATCGGTCCAGGCCTGCCTGCTGGCCCGCGACCGCCCCGGCGTCCGGATAGGCCTGCGCCACCTCCCGGACCAGAACGTCAAGCTGCTCCTTCCCTTTCCGCGTGAAGGAGGGCGGCACGCGTGCCTCCCCGGGCACGTCCGGGCCGGCGCCCCAGAAACTCCCCAGCGTCACCGGGGGGAGCCCGGACTCCCGGTCCACCCAGGCCACGAGCCACTGGAGGTTGCCCCCCTTCACGGAGACGATGTGCTTGAGCCACGCCTGCAGGACGCTCATCTCCTTGGTGAGATCGCCCGGGTCCGTTCGCCAGACCAGATAGTACACGTACAGCAAGCCGAAGCGCTTCCGGTCTTCCGGCTGGAGCTTCTCCCCCGATCCCGCCGCCGAAACGACGTACGGCGGCTGCGGGACGGCCTGGAGGCCGCTCAATCCCGCTCCGTCCAGACGCGCCCTCAGCATGTTGATCCGCCTGGCCAGATGAACGGCGTACTGGCCCACGGTCTCGTCCGGCGTGGCGGGTGACATCGTCGTCATGACGCCGGACATCCGCCGGTCGAAGGCGGTCAGGAGCACCGTCTGGAACTGCTTCACGTACTTCTCCTTGAGCCCGGCCTCGACCGCGAGGCTCTCGTTCAGACCGAACCGGGGCACCCACCAGTTCCGGTTCTGTCGCTCCACCTTCAGGATGCTCTCGCGGAAGCGGTCCATGGTGAGGAGGGTGGAAACCGACTCTCCCTGGATGGCTGGAAGCCCGGTGAACTCGCGGGCCACGGTCCGGATGCTCCCCAGGTTCTTGACGAAGGAGAAGCTCAGCAGGCCGCAGAGGGCGAGGCCGAGCAGGATCCAGGAGGTCAGTCCCAGGTTTCTGGTGAGCGTGCCCCATTCGATGGCCCGGCTGGTCGGCGCGAACAGCCGCCGGTCCCGGGGCAGGATCTTCGAGTAGAACTCGTGGAGGAACAGGCCCCGGCTGGTTCCCGGGAGGACCTCCTTCTCCCCGATCAGTCCCAGGGCGCTCAGGAAGTGGGAGAACGGCGTGCCCTCCTGGCGTCCGCTGCTGAAGAAGAGCCCCCGCAGGACAGGCGTCTCCTGGTAGGGATTCTCCCGGAACGCCGCCTGCATGAAGACGCCAAGCCCCTTCTTCAGATGGTCGAACTCCTCCGGAAACAGGAGGAGCCCCGGGTCCACCGCCCTGGACTCGAGCTGGTGGAGGAGCAGGATCCGCAGGTCCCGCAGCCGCTCCCCGATCTTGGTCATGGCGGCGTCGAGGAATGCCGCCACGTCTCGCTTCAGCTCCTGGTTGATCACGCCCATGGGTTGTTCCAGGGATTTCTCCGGAAGCTGGTCGCAGAACCGGGTCATCCCCTGGGCCAGATCGCACTTCGTGACCAGGACGTAGACGGGGAACTTGACGCCGAGGGTCCGCATCAGCTCGTCGATTCGCCGGCGGATGTTCAGGCCGTCGTCCTCCAGTTCCGCGGGGGCGGCCTTGAGGAGCTTGTCCGCCGCGACCGCGACGATGAGGCCGTGCAGCGGCTCCTTCTTCCGGTACTTGACCAGCAGCTTCAGGAACCCCTGCCACTCCTCCTTGTCCCGCCCCTCGTCGACGGGGATCGCGTAGCGCCCCGCGGTGTCGAGGATGATGGCCTGCTCGAAGAACCACCAGTCACAGTTCCGTGTGCCGGAGATCCCCGAGGTCCTGGTCACCTCCGCGAAGGGGGAGGAGAGCTTGGCACTGCCGATCGAGGTCGTCTTCCCGGCTCCGCTCTCTCCCATGACGAGATACCAGGGAAGGGCGTACATCGGGTTGCCGAACTTCCGGAGGTGCGAGCGCTGGAGGACCTCCACCGCTTCCTTCCACCGACCCTGGAGTGCCGTGAGCTCGTCCCGCTCCTTGCCCGAGGCCGCCTTCAGGCGCGCCTCGTCCTGCGCGATGACCTCCTGGACAAACCGCTGCTCCTTGCGGCGGAGCAGGACCCTGCGAAGGAACAGCCCGCCAATCCCGAGGCCCACGAGCACCAGGACGAGAAAGACGCCCACCCACCACGGCCAGTCCAGAACGAGGACCACCCCGAACACCACCAGGAGGATGAGCAGTGCGGCCGCGACAAGCAGGATGATCTTGAGGAGCTTCCGCAGATGATCTCTCATTTAAAGTGTCACCGTCCTCAGGAAGTTTTCGGCGATACCGCTCAGAGCAAACCGGTAGATCAGGTACAGCAGCCCGAACAGGACCACGGGAGCCGCCAGACACGCCACCGTGAAGATCGAGAAGCCGAACCGCCTCTCCCGGGGACCCACCTCGAAGCTTTCCACGGGATAGGCGTCCGGGAACAACTGCTCCCGCTCGAGCGACGGGATCCCCACCGAGGTCCCCAGCAGCAGCTTGAGGTTGGAGGCCTTCAGCTGGCCGAGGAGGAATTCGTCGCCCGGGTGGCAGTGCCGCCCCATGAAGCCCAGGGCCAGGCAGAGATAGTAGACCTCCCGGACCCCCCTCTGCTGCAAGCCCACGGTGTTCAGACGCTCGAAGAACTCTTCGCCGGCTTCCGTGGTCCGGTAATAGACCCGCTGGAGCTGCTCCTTCTGCCACTGGGCCTTCTCTTTCCAGGCGGAGTTGAGGATGGCCTCGTCCACCCAGGCGCACACCGCGAAGCGCGCCAGATCGTACTCCTCCCGGGGGAAGAGCCCCTTCCGCACGCACTCCTCGCTCTGGCCGAGCAGACGGAGGATGTCGGCCTTCACCTGGCTGTAGGGGGGCTGCCTCTGGGTGACCGACTTGAGGAAATAGGACACGTACGCCATCAGGTCCACGAAGCAATCCGTCAGATGCATGCCGATCCCCCATCCGTGAGCGGTTCCTGAACGATGCGTCCGGGCATCCCGCTACGACCTGCCGACCACCATGAGTTCCGCCTCCAGATCCTCCGGCGCGCTGTCCCAGTACAGCGCCATGTTCCGCCCCTTCTCCACGAAGTCCCACGCGTCGCCGTGGTGATCGAGGGCGAAGTAGATCGTCCGCGCCCGTCGGGGCAACTCGGGGGGTGGGAGCGGCAGGTGCTCCATCCCGATGCCTGGCAGGGCCCGGGCGATGAGCAGCGGTAGCTGCTCGCGGGAGGAAAGCTTGGCGATGACTCCCAGCGCCGGGACGACCGCCTTGGGGTCCTCGTCGGTCCGGATCGCCAGGTAGAAGCGGTTGCGTCCCTCGAACATGGCCGGCTTCAGCTCGGAAGCATAATAGGTCCCATCGTAGATGAGGCGCACGACGTACTCCGGGCCCGCGGTGATCTCGTCCAGCAGCCTGGACACCAGCCCTTGGGCCGCGGCAAAGCATTTCCAGAGGCTGCCATGGTCGTAGGCGGGCAGGAGCCGGTCCCGGTCCGATTCGCCCATGACGTTGACATTCTCCGAGAACGTGGACAGCTCCCCGATCAGCTGCCGCAGCGCGCCGTAGACATCCCACGGGTGAACCGACGGCGTCTCCAGGAAATGGGACAGGGTGGGGATGTAGCGGTTGAGGGACCGGAGCGCCAGGAGGTAGACCATGTCCCTGGAGCCGAACTCGGCCGTCTGGATCCCCCGCTGCGTCTTGAACTCCTCGAGCTGGCGGCCGCGGGCGGCGACCTGGTCTCGCACCTCGCGCGCGAGCTTCATGAGGGGCTCCGATCCGGACACCGAGAGCGAGGGGGGGGCGAATTGCTCCGACAGCCGGATCTCCTCACCCATCCGCTCCAGCTGCGCGATGGGCAGCAGGACGTAATCCCCCAGCTGGTCCCTCTCGCTCTCCCAGAAGATCCGGAGGACGTAATGCAGCCGCTTGACCTGCCCCACCGGCCCACCCGAGTGCAGGTCCTGCACCTCCTCGGGATCCGCCCTGGACACGAAGCGCGTGGTCACATCGGCAAGGTTCTCCAGCTTGGCGAGGACCGTGACATTCTCGCCTGCCTCGTTCCATTTCCGGACCCCCACGTGAACCTGGAACGGCTTCCCCCCCTCGATCCAGGCCTGATCGAAGGTGCGCGTCTCCACCAGGGCGTTGCCCGGCAGGACGGCGTACGTCCCGTCCTGGAAGAGGAACGTTCCCTTCATCAGGCCGAAGGCACGGGTCCCGAGCGCCGCCTTCTGAATCTCCGCGCCATCCACCCCCCACAGATACGGCTGGAGGTATTCCTGGAAGGGAACCAGGAGCGTCTGGAGGGACCGCTCCAGCAACTGCAGATGCTGCGGCTGCAGGAAAAGCCCCTGGTACCAGAAGAGGGGTCGGTGGATGGTCATTTCTTGCCTCGGGGTTCCTGGATCTCCTGGGGTCCCAGGTACAACTGGATCTCCAGCGTCTGCGGATCCTTGGAGAGGCCGCCCACCGGGATCTCGTAGAAGCGAGTCACTCGCTCCTTCTGCAATTGGGAGTAGCCGGCGACGACCGCCACGTATCGCGCCCCTTCTGCGCGGTCCAGGGACTCGTTCACTTCCTGTCGCGGCTGGACGACGACCTTCTTCGCGTAGGTCACGCTGGGGTCGAAGCGACTGCACTCCAGTAGCTTCACGAGGCCGTCCTTGTCGTCCAATGCCTGGTTGAACGCGTTGGGATCCCGCAGGTGGTACATGCAGAGGAGCAGTGTATGCGGGGTCCCCCCGAAGAGATTGAGATTCGGGTCGCTGACCACGTGGAGCCGGATCGCGTCCTTCTGGTACTTCCACTCCGTGGTCGACGCGCAGGCGTGGAGCCACAGCCCGAGAAGGATGATGACCGACGCCTTCAGGCACCCCTTCATGTCTGCCTCCTCGCTTCCGTCTCGTACGCCTTCTGGCAGATCTTCTCGAACTCGCGCATCAGGTCTCCGATCATTCGCCCCGACTGCTGGTACGCCCTGCACGCCCGGAACTTCTCCCCGTACATGTCGAACAGCTCCGCCCTGCGGAGTGGCCCGAACTTGAGCCCTCGGTCCGCCGAGCTGGCGATCCGATCGGGGTCCAGCTCGTCCAGGATCTGCCCCAGCTTCTCCCGGGCCGCCTGCTGGAAGGCCTCGTGGGCCACCAGGAACGCCTTCTGGATCTGACTGAGATAGCCCTGGAGTGAGCCGGACTCCTGATCCCCCTCCAGGTTCGACCCGATGATCATCCGGATCGTCTCGTGCCCAGCCGCCTTCCCCAGGAGGGAGGAGTTGATGACACCGATGATCTGGTTCACCATGTCGAACACCGTGTTGAGGGACTTGGCCAGCTTCTCGACAAGCTCGGTCGAGGACAGCTCCGCCGTGGAGATCCTCCTTCCCAGCAGCAGGGAAAACAGTCGGGAGAGTTCCTCGCCCCCCGGCCCTTCGGCCCGAGGTGCCCCTGCTCCTCCGCCTGCTGCAAACTGGTCGGCAAGCTTCTGGAGGAAGTCCAACTGCCGGACAGTGTCGTGACCTTTCAGCCGCTGCTCGAGATACGTGGCGATCAGGACCTCCGCCCGCGACGGATCGGTCCGGTAGATGGCCCGGAGATCCTTGGCCAGCGTCTCGATGGGGATTCCACTACTTCTTGCTTCCATCCCTCCCCTTCCCCCGGAGCTTCGCGGTATCCAGGAAAACGGTCTTTTCCAGCGCTTCCTCTTCCGCCTCAGGTTCCTTGTCTTCCTGGTCTCCCTGTTCCTTCGCGGAGGGCACGGGCGGGGCAGGAGCTGCCGGAGATCTTCCGGGTGCCTCCGCGGAGGACAGGAGAACCGTCTCCACGAAGACTTCGTCCTCCCCTTCTTTCTCTTGAGGAGGTCCCGGCTCCGGCGGCTGTTTCGTCCCTCCCAGCTGGAGGAACCGCGTCTGCTCCAGCTCCTCCGCCGGCTCCTGCCTGGGAGTCTCCGCCACTGCCTTCCAGGTTGCGTGAATCCGCTGAAGGATGGCGCGGATAGTCTCGTCCTCGCCCGGGCGGGGCTCTGCCGTCTCCTGCCTGCCCTGAGCCCCGAGCCTGTCGAGGGGTCGAACGGGCGCAGCGGCCGCAACCGCCTGCGTGACGTTCACCAGGGACACCGGGAACAGGGCGTCCCGGACATCCTTTCGCAAGGATTCCACGCTCGCCTGGAATGCCTCCGCCGACCATTCCGGACCGCGCCGTCGGGCCCCGGCAAGAAGAACCCATCCCAGGTGGAGGGCCCTCTCCCACAACGAATTCCACGTGCCGTCGACCCGCTTGCCATCCGGCTCCCAGAAGACGTTTTCCGGCAGGAAGGCTGGATCCGTCTTTCCTCGGAAGATCCGGTCAACGAACCGCTCATCCTCCAGGGGACACGTCTCGGCCGCCTGTCTCAGTGCGTCGTGCACCCGGCCGATCCCCTGCCGCTGGTTCGAGAGCAGCGCCTCGAGCCACACGAGCCCCAAGAAGTGCAGTCCCATCGAGCCGGATGGATCAGGCAACAGGGGCGGCCCTGGCGTCCCGCTGCCGATATCGATGAGCTGCACCCGGAAGTTCCAGAGAAACGGCAGAAGGCCGCACTGCTCCGGAACCTTGACCCAGAGTCGATCCAGGCAAGGGGTCATTTCGGGGTGCCGGAGGATGTCGCTTTCCCCGACCAGGATCCGAAGGACCTCCCCCAGAAAGGAAAGCTTGAGGTACAGGACCTCCAGGAACCATCTCTCCTCGCGCTCGAAAAGGAAGGGAGCACCCGGGGCACCCCGTCCGCCAAGGGCGCGGACCCGTTCCAGTCGACCCTGCTCGCCCTTCCCCTGAAGGGACGCTGCGAGCTCCTCGATCCGCGCGCCGGAGAGAAGGGCCAGGAAGTCCACCGCGCACAGCGACATGGCCTCGAACGCCAGCAGATGGAACGGGTAAAAGGAGAGAGCGGCAATCCGTGCGGTTGCCAGGTTCCCCGGCCCGTAGCACTCGGCGTGGTGCGGACACCCGGGGCAAGGAAAGCGCGTATCTGGCTCGGCCTTCTCCCGAAAGCGGCCGAACGCACGAATCAACTCCTCCCGGTCCGATAGCGTCGGTGGATCCGTCCGCACCCGCTCCTTGACGTAGAAGCCGCCTGGCCCCGCACTGCTGCACGAGGGGCAGAACAGGTAACGCTTCAGGGAGCCCGTGTACGGCTGGAGACCGGCCCGCTGCAGCAGCGCATCGTCCTCGCATTGGAGCAGCGGGTGTCCGCAGTTGGGGCAGGGGGGATGGAAGTAGGTCTTGGTCGCCTTGCAGTAGAATACGGGCTCGAGTGACGCTGGGGCGCCACTCTGGGTGAACTGGCGGGTGAGAACCACCGGGGGAGCAGGCATCCTGGTCCGCAGGTAAAACTCATATGCCCTGTGCCAGGCTTGCTCGATGTCCCCGTTGGTGAGCGGCCGCGATCCGGCATTCCCGACCGGATAGGCATCCCTCTGCACCAGGAGCAGTACCTTCTTCAGTTCGCTGCCCGCGTCCGTGACGAACTGCGCCTCGATCAGAAGGGAAAAGGGATCGGCATCAGACGCGACCAGGAAGGGGAAGGGGATTCGTTCGAGGGTGGGAAGGTCCTGGGCGACGAGACAGATTCTCAGGCTCCCGGAGGCGTCGTCCAGATACGGAAGTAGCGAATGCACCTGCGGTCCCCCGCTCACGGATGGGCCATCGTGAGGACCCATGCCGTCGCCCCGGCTCCACGGACGCAAGAGGCACCTACAGCGCTATCTATGGTGAGCTAGACGGAGACGCTCTCGTCCCCCGCGCGAATGAGGTCCTCGGGATCGCGGAGATACGCCTCCGGCATTTGCCTGGAAAGGGTCCCGCCTGAGGAGTCGATATGGTGGAAGGGACTACGTCTCGCACCAGCCTTCCTCCAGGAGGCATCAGGAACCCCAACACTTGCGGAAGGAAACTGCCGGCCTCGAGACGTCGGGTAGACGCCTGGGGATGCGCAGGAACCGAAGTACGAGCCGAAAAGCCGAGCCCTGGTGCGTCCGCGGGTATGAACCCCGGCCCCACGGCTTTCGCCCCCCATTCCCGACGCTGACAGGACGGACATCAAGGGGCGCATCTCCCTGTCAGAAATGGCCTGGGTGATAGTAATACCCAGTGCCGCACCCCTGTCAAGGGGAAACTGTTGGGCCCCGGCCATGGCGCTCAGAGATCGACCGGCACCCCGAGATCCGTCCCGATGGTCGGCAGCTCCTCTGCAATTTCGGGGGGGACCGGGATCCCCCCTCGAAGCGTGCGGCGGGCTATGCCTTCGCCTTCTTCTTGGCGATGATCGCCTCCAGTTCCTCGACGGGGGCGTCGCGCTGGATGGCCTTCTCCATGCCCTCCTCGACCTCGGTCATGACCTTCAGGTTCTCCAGGACCGTTCCCAGCACCTCCTGTGGGATCGCCACCACGCCGTCCTCGTCGGCGACGATGACGTCTCCCGGCTTCACCTGGATCCCGCCGATCCGGATGGGCACGTTGTGGCCCACCACCCCGATGCCACGGGGCTTGTCGGCGGTGCCGGGGCCGATGCACCAGAGCGGCATCCCCATCCGCCGGTAGCCCGCGATATCCCGCGCCCCCCCGTAGATCACCATCCCGAGCAGGCCCTGGCGCTTGGCGCACTCGCCCTGGTTGTCTCCGGTGAAATGACCCGGATGCCCCTGGGCGTCGACGACGAGGACGCTGCCGGGAGGCGAATTGCGAATGGCTCGGTACATGTTCAGCTTGCGCCCGCCCGGCTCCGGCGCGCCAAAGAGCACCGTGGATGCAGGCGCGACGATCCTGGCATCCTCGAAACCCCGGACGGCATGGATGCCGAGGATGCCGCCCTCGATGCCCGCCATGAGGAGCGCATCGTCGATCATCCCGGAACTGAAGCCCTTGAGAGATTCCAGTGCTTCGGCGGACACAACGCTCTGCGGAGTCATTTCCATCCCTCTCCTTTCCGGAGCCGATCTCCCGACCTCCCTGACCGATCCTCGGCGAAGGGCGTCAGCCGGTGATCTCCTCCCGCCGTGCGCTCACCGCCGGCAGCACCATCACGATCAGGATCAGGACCGTGGCGACGACGAACCCGAGGCTGATCGGGTGCGTGACGAACACCGACGGGTCGCCATGGGAGACCTGTAGCGCGCGTCGCAGGTTTTCCTCCATCATGGGCCCCAGCACGAACCCCAGCAGCATGGGCACCGGGCTGCACTCGAGCATCCGCCACACGATGCCGAGGATGCCGAAGAGCGCCGCGAGGTAGACGTCGAAGGACACGCTGTTCGAGCTGTAGATGCCGATGGCGGAGAATGCCATGATGGCGGGGAAAAGGAAGCGGTAGGGCAGCTTGAGCAGCTTCACCCAGAGGCCGACCAGCGGCAGGTTGAGCACCAGGAGCATCAGGTTGCCGATCCACATGCTCGCGATCAGCCCCCAGAACAGATCGGGCTTCTCCGTCATCACGCCCGGACCGGGTGCGATGCCGTGGATCATGAGCGCGCCGAGCATCAGGGCCATCGTCCCGCTCGCGGGAATCCCCAGCGTGAGCATGGGGATGAACTTGCACTGCGCGTCGGCGTTGTTGGCGGACTCGGGGCCTGCCACCCCCTCGATGGCGCCCCTCCCGAACCGCGAGGGATCGCGGGCCAGCTTCTTCTCCAGCATGTAGGACGAAAACGAGGCGATGGATGGCGTGGTGCCGGGCAACACGCCGAAGAACGCCCCCAGCGCGGTCCCTCGGAGGATGGGGCCGAAGGACTGCTTCAGGTCCTCCCGCGTGGGGAAGAGGTGCGTCACCTTGGAGGTGAAGGCCTCACGCTCCTCCGGGTCGCCGAGGTTGCTGATGATCTCGCCCACCGCGAACACCCCCACGGCGATGATCACGAAGCCGATGCCGTCCGCCAGCTCGTAGAAGCCAAACGTGAAGCGCTTGATCCCGGAGTCGACGTCGGAGCCGACGATCCCCAGGAGCAGGCCCAGGATCATCATGGCAAGCGACTTGACCATGTCGCCGTGGGCGAGCACCGCCGCCGCCACCAGGCCCATCAGCATCAGCGAGAAATACTCCGGGGCGCCGAACTCCAGCGCGATCTCGGCGAGCGGCGGGCCGAACATGGCGACGATCAGGGTGCACACGCTGCCGGCGAAGAACGACCCAAGGGCCGCGATCGCCAGGGCCGGGCCGGCGCGTCCCTGGCGTGCCATCTGGTAGCCGTCGATGCACGTGACCACCGACGAGGTCTCGCCCGGGAGGTTGACCAGGATGGACGTGGTCGAGCCGCCGTACTGGGCGCCGTAGTAGATGCCGGCCAGCATGATCAGCGCCGCGACCGGCGGGACGTTGAAGGTGAGCGGCATGAGCATGGCGATCGTCGCCAGCGGCCCGATGCCGGGCAGCACACCGATCAGGGTGCCCACCAGGACCCCCACGAAGCAGTAGAGGAGGTTCTGCAGCGAGAACGCGACCTCAAACCCGAAGATCAGGTTCTGGAAGAGTTCCATGACCACCCGGTCAGTACCCCAGCAGGGGGTAGGGAAGGCCGAGGCCCCAGATGAACACGGCCACCGCGAGGCCGGTCAGGAGCACGGTCAGCAGCAGGACCTCGCGGAGCTTGAACTCCCGGCCCGCGGCCGCCGACCCGAAGATCAGCGCCACCAGCGCCGGGATGAAGCCCGCCCGCGTCATCAGGACACCGAAAAGGACCAGGGAGAGGGGCAGCAGGATCAGCGCCCGGAGCGACCACTTCCCCTGGATCTTCTCGTTGCGTCGCAGCCCTCTGAGCAGGACGTAGATGCCGAACAGGACCAGGATTCCCCCCAGGAGGCTTGGAAAGTAGCCGGGCCCCATGCGGAGCGTAGTGCCGAACCGGTAATCCCGCGCGATGACCACGGCCGCGGCACCGATCCCGATGAACATCGTGCCGGCCCAGAAGTCCTTGTTGTCGCGACACTCCAATCGCATCGAGACCTCCCCCCGCGAGTCGGATACCGCCCGCTGCACGCCGCCAGCCCGGCGAAGGGTCCCTCCACGGGTCACGTCCCGGCCGCACCGGGTCCCGCTGCTCTTACTCCACCTTGATGTTGGCCTCCTTGACGACCCTCGCCCACTTGGCCGTCTCCCGGGCGATGAATGGGCCGAACTCGGCCGGGCCCAGATGGTCCACTTCCGCACCTTCGGTCAGGAACAGCTTCTGCACGTCGGCCGAGGACAGGACCGCCGAGAGGTCCTTGTTCAGCCTGTCGACGATCGGCATCGGCGTGCCGGCCGGGGCGAGGATGCCCCACCAGTTGGTGGCTTCGTACCCGGGCACGCCGGCCTCTGCGATGGTCGGCACGTTGGGCAGGATGGGGCTGCGCTTTGCCCCGCCGGTGCCCAGCACCTTGAACTTGCCGGACTGGATGTGGGGCAGCGTCTGGATGAGGGAGCCGAACGAGACCTGGCTGTGGCCCCCGAGCTGGTCGATCATGGCGGGCCCACCGCCCTTGAACTGGACGATCGTGAAGTCGACCCCGGCCAGGATCTTGAACAGCTCGGTGGCGAGATGCTGGAAGCTGCCGACGCCCGCCGCCGCGCACAGCACACTGCCGGGCTTCTCCTTTGCGAGCGCGATCAGCTCTTTCACCGAGTTGACCGGAAGGCCCGGATGGATGACCAGCGAGTTCGGCCCGCTGGCCAGCTTCGCGACCGGGACGAAGGACTTCTCCGGATCGAAGGGCAGCTTGTAGAGCGATGGGTTGAACGCATAGGCTGCAGACACGATCAGCAGGGTGTACCCATCCGGCTGCGACTTCGCCGCCATTTCCGTGCCGAGGACCCCCCCCGCCCCGCCACGGTTGTCCACGACCACCTGCTTGCCGAGTCGCTCGGTCAACTTGGTGGCGATCAGGCGCCCCACGATGTCGTTGCTCCCACCCGGCGGAAACGGGATGATGAGCCGCACCGGCTTGCTCGGGTACGACTCGGCCGCGACGACGGCCGTGGAGAGCGCGAGCAGCAGTCCGAGGGTCTGGCACAGCAGCGACGGGATGTATCGCATCGGAATCTCCTCCCCTCCGCCCCGGGAACCCAGCGCTCGCGCCGGGTGATCCTGGCGGCTCAAGCGTCCTTTCGGATCAGGCCTGGAACTTGAACAGTCGCTGCGGGTTGTCGACCAGGACCTTCTGTCGAGTCGCCGCATCGGGGGCCCACCGCCCGAGCAGCGGGATCGCCCCCCTCTTGGCCGGCCATACTCGTCCTCCCCTCGCTGCCCCTCAATCACGCCGAACGGCCCGCACCCGGCCGAGGTCAACCTGGTCAGACACCTGCCCTACAGCTCGCGGATCGCATCGAACTGATCGGGATACCGACTGGGGTCAATCCGGGCCTGGATCAGGGTGAGGACCGTGGATCCCAGCGCCTCCTTCAGCGCATCGGCGTACTCTGCCTCGGTCCCCACAGAGATCCCCCTCCCCCCGAAGGCCTCGGCGATCTTGACGTAGTCCGGGCTGCGAAACTCGGTGCCGACCACCGCCAGACCCTTCTTGATCTGCTTCAGCCTGATCTGGCTCAGCGCCTGGTCGGAGAGCACCACGATGACGGGGGCCACACCCAGGTGCATGGCCGTCTGCAGCTCCGCCATCCGCATGGAGAAGCCCCCATCCCCGCAGAGGGAGACGACCTGCCTGTTCGGGAAGACCAGCTTGGCGGCCAGGGCCGAGGGGATCCCGAACCCCATGGTGCCCAGCGGGTTGGACATGAGCACGGAGTTGGGCTGATAGGGCCGCCAGATCTGGCAGAGCAGCAGCTTGGAGGCCCCCACGTCGGTGGTCAGGATCGCGTCCTCGGAGGTCAGCTCCCGGGTGATGTCGGAGACCCGGAACGGCGCCAGCCCCTGGGTGCGGAGCGCCAGGGCATCATACACCTTCTTGCGGTAGGCGGGGGCGACCTTTTCGTCCCACTTGTGCTCCGCGGGCAGCGCCTCGGTCAGCATGGCCAGGATCTCGGCGATGTTGCCCACCAGCTCCATCTCGGCATGGTAGATCTCGTTGTAGTTGCTGACGCGATCGATGGCGATGATGGGTTGGCTGTACCTCCAGGGCTTGGCCAGCATGTCGGCAGGATCGAGACCCACGCCGATGAGGAGATCGGCCTTCCCCAGGATGTCCAGCTCCAGCTTGCCCCCGATGAAGACGCCCGCCGAATAGGGGTGGTTCTCCGGCAGCGCCCCCTTCGCCTTGGGGGTGCAGAAGACGGGTGCGCCGATCCGCTCGGCCAGCGCCTTGAGCCCGGGGTATGCCCGATCCCAGCGCACCCCCATGCCGGCAAGGATGGCCGGCGCCTTTGCCTCGCGGATCCTGCCCACCGCCCGGCTGAACCCTGCGGGCTCCTGGGCGAACAGCCGCGTCATCACCTGCCGGCAGACGGGAGGCAGCGGCCGGTCCGCCACCGGCTTCTGGGCCTCATCGTCGGGGATGTCAAGCTGGACGGGGCCGGGTCGGTCCTCCAGCATGGTGCGGAAGGCCCGCTGCAGGGTTTCTTGCGCCCACTCGGCCGAGAGAGAGGCCGTCCACTTGGTGATCCCCTGAAAGAGCTGTCGGCTGTTGAGCACCTGCCGGAGCACCACCTGGACGGCGCCCCATGGGTAGTTGTCCGACAGGACCAGGAGTGGGGATCTGTCCAGGTAGGCGTAGGCCACGCCGTTGGCCACGTTGGTGATCCCGGGGGAGATGGCCGTCACGACCACGCTGGGGATCCCGGTCAGCTCGCCCACGGCACACCCCATCATGGCGGCGGCCGTCTCGTGGGTGGTGAGCACGAAGCGAATGCCTGCCTTCTCCGTGGCGTTCAGGAGGTCGATGCTCCCTCCCCCGCCCGGAATGCCAAAAATGTACTGGACGCCCTCGCGCTTGAGCATGGTCGAGATCAGTTCGACGACGCTGGTCATGACCTCCCTCCGCATGCATTGCTACTGTACGCCGATTTCACCTATGTCTTCACCCGGTCGGCCTCGGGCAGGGTCTCTCCGCGCTCGACCCGCAGGATGTTGTCGAAGGCGTGGCCGAAGATTCGCAGCATGGTGTCCACCGTCCCCCCGCCGTTGTGGGGGGTCACCACCACGTTGTCCAGGTGGAGCAGCGGATTGTCCCGATCGGGAGGCTCTTTCGCAAAGACGTCCAGCCCCGCGGCGGCGATCCTGCCGCTCCGGAGGGCCTCGATCAAGGCCGGCTCGTCCACCACGCCCCCCCGCGAGGTGTTGATGAGGACGGCCGTGGATTTCATCCAGGGGAGCGTTCTCGCGCCGATCAACCCCCGGGTCTCCGGCGTCAGGGGAGTATGGAGCGACACGATGTCGGATTGGCGGAGCAGCTCTTCCAGGGGCGTGTAGATCATCCCGAGGGCCGTCTCCGCCTCTTCCCCGAGGCGGCAGGTGTCGTGGTAGAGCACCCGGCACTCGAAGCCGTGGCTCAGTCTCTTCCCCACCGCCCGTCCGATGTTCCCGCACCCCACGAGCCCCACGGTCTTGTTCCACAGCTCGTAGCAGCCGGTGCGCAGCTCCCACTTGAGCCACTGTCCGGCGCGGAGCGTGTTGTGGGCCACACACAGCCGCTTGTAGACGGCCAGCATGAGGGTGATGGCCGTCTCCGCCACGGCCACGGCGTTGACACCGGCCGCGATGCAGACCGGGATGCCCCGGCTCGCCGCGGCCTGGAGATCGATCTTGTCCACCCCGATCCCGTACTTCTGGATCAGCTTGAGCCGCTCACCCGCCTGGATCACCTGACCCGAGACCGGCGTCCAGGAGCAGAGGAGGTAGTCGGCATCCCGAGCCCTGGCGACCCGCTCCGCCTCCTCCGGCGACTCCGCGAAGACCAGCTCCAGGCACTCCGGCTTCTGGGCGGTCATCAAGGCGCGCACCGCCGGCGGCAGCACGTCCAGGCACAGGACCACGGGCTTGTTGCTCACCGAACTTTCCTCCCTAGATCGCACGCTGACGACCCGGGACGTCAAGCCCTCCAGCAATCATCGCGGCTCCCTGGCAAAGCCTCGGATCTCGCCGACGGCGCGTGCGCCGGCATTGACCAGGAGGCTCACCTCGCTGGAAAAGGGCACGAGCCGGATGCCCTTGGCGATCCACTCCTTGGCCGACGCCACGTCCTGCACCAGGAGGCCGGGGATCTTCCGATACTGCTGGCAAGCCGCGATCATCATCTCCACCCGCCGGACCACCTCGGGATGGTTGGTCTGCCCGGGCAGGCCGAGGTCCGTGGAGAGGTCGGCACGTCCGATGACGGCGCCATCCACGCCGTCCACCGAGAGGATCCGGTCCAGGTTGTGGATCCCCCGATCGCTCTCGATCTGGACCAGCAGCAGGGTTTCGGCGTGGGTGGACTTGACGTAGGCATCCCCATCGGCTCGGCCAAAACCCGTATGCACGCCCTGGAGGCTCATGCCGCGCCCCCCCAGCGGCGGGAAGCGAATCGCCCTGAGCACGTCCTCCGCCTCTTCCCGCGTGTCCACGTGGGGGATCAGCAGCCCCATGGCGCCCCCGTCCAGGGGCCGGCTGAGCAGGTGGGGCTCCTTGGCCGGGGGCCGGACGATGGGCACCAGACCGGCCGCCAGGGCGGCGTAGCAGAGGTCACCCACGCTTTCGATGGACAGGCTCGAGTGCTCCATGTCGATGTACATGAAGTCGAAGCCGGCCGCGGCCAGCATCTGAGCGATCTGCGGGGTGCGCAGCACGTTGACCCAGGTGCCGATCTGGACCTCGCCGTTCAGGAGCGCTCGTTTGACTCTGTTGGGTCGCACGCCGTACCTCCATGGGAGAGCCGGTCCTGGACGCTTGTGAAGCTGCAAGGGTATCCGGGTGGGTTCCCCCCTCTTCTCACGCCCAGAGGGTCTCGGCGTAAAGCTTGACCGTCACCCGGCCGCCCTGATCCGCTCGGAGAGCCGGGGCGCCTGCTCCAGGCCGAGCCCCGCCGTAGAATATGCAAGGGGACAAGCGTGGCAGGGTCCCCTGCAACCTACTTGATGTCCGGTCCTTCGATGGGCCGCACGGGCAGCGCGGGCCGGAGCGGCCGCGCTCGGGCGCGATCGATCGCGTCGACGAGCGCATGCGCGCGGCGGGTCATGGCGTCATAGTCCCGCGCACCTCCCGCATCTGGTTCGTCCATCGCCACGACGGCTGCGGTGCCGGCACGGATGAATGCGCCGGCATTCTCGGGAGTGATACCCCCCATGGCGACCGCGGCGATGTCTGGCATCGTCCGAAGGATGTCGCGGACGTATTCCGGACCAACACGGCCCGCCGGGAAGAGCGCCACCAAGCCCGTCTGCAGGCTCCACGCCTGCCGGATCTCGGTCGGGGTGAAAGCGCCTGGTATGGCCAGCACGCGGGCATCTCGGCAGACCTGGATCACCTCGGGGTCCGCGCTGGTCGTGAGCACGAACTCGGCCCCGCCCCCGAGCGCCACTCGCGCCTCCTCGGCCGTGCGAACGCCCGCAGCCCCGATGAGGACCCGGCGCGCAAAGGCCGCGCGCAGGCGGCCCATCGCCTGAGCCAGCGCGAGGGGCGTCGCCTGGAGGGCAACGGCTGTCACCCCGCCACGATGGAGGGCCTCCACCCTGGGTACGACATCCTCGTCGCTCCCGGCGGTCACCCAGATGATGAGGCCGGCCCTGGGGATGTGTATGATCGGGTTGTCCACGACGGGGGTCGCTGCCGGCCGCGGCGGCGCGGGCCGCCATCCCTCCCACAGGGCCCACACGGCCACGGCCACCGCGACCGCGGCACACGTGAACCCGAGCTGCGAGGCGATCGTGCGCCCCGCGCCTGACCTGCTGCCTGCCAGCGTCCAGACGGCCTTCCTCACGCGACCTCGGCGAGCGCTATCCGCTCCGCCCGGAAGATCCGCGCATCCGTGAGAGCGGATGCCGGTACCTTTTTCGGCCTCAAGGCGACTGGGGCTGCCCCGTCCCGGATGAACGGAAAAGAGACTTGGCACTCCGGTATCCCGGAATCAATGACTTGACCCTCCCCCGGTACCAGGTACCGGTCCATACGACTGCCCTTCTTCCTCGGCAAACCGTCGCGCGATGGAGCGGAACTCCTCCTGTATTTCGACGAAAGCATCCAGGATATCAGGATCGAAGTGGGAACCTCTGCCCTGCTTCATGATCTCCACGGCTCTTTCATGCGACAGGGGCTCCTTGTACGTGCGGCGGCTGATGAGGGCGTCGTAAACATCCGCAACTGCCATCAGCCGACCGGCAAGGGGAATCTCTTCACCCTTCCGGCCCCGCGGGTATCCGGTGCCGTCCCATTTTTCCTGATGCGTCAGTGCCAGCTCGTACGCAAGGCGCAGGAAAGAATCGTCGGGAAGGGTGCGTCCTGCCTGGAGCATAGCATCGGAGCCAATAACGGTGTGTTTTTTCATCTCCTCGAACTCCTCAACCGTGAGCGCCCCCCGTTTGAGCAGGACATGATCCCGCACGCCGATCTTCCCCACGTCGTGCAAGGGAGCCAGCCGGAAGAGCAGGTCAATGGTGTCGTCATCCAGCACGGACCTGAACCTCGGGTGATCTCTCAGGCGCTCCGCCAGGGCTTTCATGTAATGACGGGTTCGCTGGATGTGTTCGCCGGTCGCGCTATCCCTGGTCTCTGCGAGGGAGGCCATCCCCCGGATGAGGGCATCCTGGGTGAGCGTCAGCTTTTGCGTTCTCCGTCTGACTTCCCTTTCCGCCTCCCAGTAGTTCAGGGCTGTCAAGATGAAGTACGTGCCTCCAATGCTCAGCAAGGGGAGCAGGGGGGAGACAAGCACACCGCGAGTTCTCAGCATCCATATCGGACCACCAAGGAGAGCAGCCACGCCCGCGATGAGCAAAAGCGTTGCCAGCGACGCGTGCCCGCGGGTCAGGAGTAGCGTGGATGCGAATCCCAGACCGAGTACCAGGGAAAGCTCCAGAACCCTTCCGGCCGGCGGTCGGCTGATGAAATCCCCCATGAGCAGATTGTCCACGACCGTCGCATGAATCTCCGGACCGGGTTCAAGAGGATCGAGCGGCGTCGCCCGTGTTTCCCTGAGCCCTGCGGCGGATGTTCCGAGCAGAACGATCTTCTCCTTCAGCCTGCCTCGGGGGAGCCGGTCATTGAGGATATCGGCCGCAGAGAAGTATTCAAAGGTGCTGCGGCCTCCGCGATAGTGCACGAGGAGCTGTCCCTCGACATCGAGGGGGATGGTCTTCTCCCTGAGGCGGATGGCTTCAACGCGTCCCGCGGGGGCTTCGAGCACAACCTGCGCTGTGCCCAGGACATGCATCGCCGTGGCCAGCGCGAGGCTCGGATAAAACGAGTCCTGGTATCGGATGATCAGGGGTACTCTTCGGAAGATGCCGTCCGAGTCGGGCGCGACATTCAGAAAACCCGAATTGGTTGCCGCCCGTGACAGTGGCGTGACATTGCAGACCACGCCGGTGGCGGTGAGCACCTCACGTCCTGCATCCGATGTTGACTTGAGCAGGAAGGCCGCGTTCAGAGGATGAAGCTGGCATGCCTCGCCCGAACCGGCCGCATTCGCAAACTCGAACTGGTAGCCTGTCACAAAGGGACCGTGTGCCAGGACCGTTGCCAGCGCCTTGTCGTTGTCAACCCACTTCGCAGACGGCATGCGTGACTCGAGATCGATGCCCAGGTCTCTGAAGATCTCATCCCGCAAGAACCCGAGGGATGTGCGGTCAGGCTCAGGAAAGATGATATCCACGCCGACACTCGAGGCGCCCAGCGCTCTGATCTTTTCGAGGAGGAAGCCGATTCGGTACCTGGGCCAGGGCCACTGCCCGAACTGCCTCAGGCTGGCCTCGTCGATATCCACAACGACCGGGCGCCCGGTAGTACGGCGGCTGTGCGTGGCTCTCAGCAGCGTATCGTATATCTTGTGATCAAGAGAGACCAGGAACGTCGAGGGCCGCACATGCAATACGGCCACACACAGCGTGAGGGCAAGGCCGCAGATGATCAGGAAGGGCTTCGATTTCCTGCGCGTTGTCCGGGGCACTTCATCTTACCGTGATCTCGACGCGCCGGTTCCTGGGTTCAGCGACGTTGTCTCCCGTGGGGATGAGCGGGTTGTCCTTGCCGTGCGACGTGATCTCAAGGAAGGAAGGATCGACCCCTGCATCGACGATCAGCTGGCGGACCGCCTGGGCTCGCATCAAGGACAGCCTGTAGTTGTACTCCCGGTTCCCCGTGGTGTCGGAGTGTCCGACAACGCTGACATCATTGGAATGCCGCTCACGGATGGTGCGGATCACCTCGGGGATCAGCGTGCGTGACTCCGCAGTCAGTTGCGTCGAGCCGGGGTCGAAGTAGAGCATGTAGCGCACAGGGAGGGATGGCTGGGCCGCCAGCGCCTCTCCAAAGATCCGGGCGATCTGGCTCTGCTCCATCCGAGAGGGAGCGCTGGGTGCCCGGCTGGCGTCGGCAATCTCTGTCGCAGCCCTGGGCTGGTCGAGCTCCTGCGATCCCTGGGAATTTGAGACAATGATCCGCCCCACATGTCCGTCCGGGTCTGCAAGCAGGACGACCACGTTGTCAGGATCTCTGGCGGCAGGCTGTGAGGCCGGCTGCGGGACGGGACGCTGTGCAGCACATCCCTGGGCCAGCCAGGCAACAACAAGGAACAGCCTCAGGTATCGGGCAGTCATGGGGTACTCCCCGCATGACCACGGTCTCCCTGGACCTTCACGGCGAAGTGCGTGCCGCGGATTCCGATGGTCGCCACAGGGGTATCGAACTTGGCGTTGGAGGGTGACAGCTTTCCGATCACGCCGGAGAGGTAAGCGATCGTGCCGTGCATGATCTTGATCAGGAAACCGAGCTTGCCCTCCACGGGGCTGAAGAGGAACTGATCGAGGATCACCCGGCTGTTCGGCCCCATGGACAGGACAGAATCATCCCGAAAGATCAGTCCCAGGCTGCTGTCTGCACCTGTCTGCAGCGTATCGTTGAGATAGAGCCTGGTGCCAATCGTGGCGGGAATCGTCTGTTGACCCCGGATGACCGAAGCGGTGGCCTTCACGGTCTTGATGACCCCGATGACCTGGCCTTCAGATGACATCACGGGGTCGACAAGGAGCAGGAGCAGCAGAGGCGTCAGGAGACTCACACCCTGTCGCATGGCAAGGACCCCTGTAACAGCGGGCGAGTTCATTCACACATGTCGCAGGCCAGTCCTGCTCGCTGTCTCTTACCTCAAGGCAGACCACGCTGTCAAGCCGTGTCGAGCAGCCCGAATCCGGCGGCCAGGTTCTTGCTGTTTCGGGGAGGTCTGGCTCGGAGGAGGGGAGCGAGCGGGAGGCTCAGCTTACCGGGCGGGCGTGGGCGACGAGCGCGAGCCTGCGGGGTGCATCCCTGGCCTGGTTCACGGCCGGGCAAGCCACGATGAGCTGCTGGCCACTCTCCACGGCGGCCTGGGCGTCGCAGGCCTGGGCTCCTGCTGCCGGACTCTCGGGTACGGGCTCAGCGCGGGGTCGCTCGGATGCAACGTGGTGACGGGAGCGGCCGCGCCGAGCGCATGCGCCGCGCAGCTCGACCAGGGTATAGATCGCGCAAGAGATGTCCGGTACCCTTTTCGGAATCCCGCGGGGGATTGTCTCGTCGCCCGTACCACCCTCCAGAGAGGCGTCCACCCCGGCGGTTCTGGCTTGACAGCGCATTGCCATCCGGGCCATATTTCTCAAGGTATTGCAGGCGTTGGGTGGAGCCCCGCCCGAGACCCGCAAGATCCGGCAGTCGTCCATCATTCCTTTTCTTGCCGGTGGTAGACCGGCGCATCCTACGAGTTAGGAGGAGACCATGCGGACACGCGTACTCGGAATCCTGGTGATCGTCGCCGTGGCTCTCGCCATGGCAATGCCGGTGGCGGCCCAGACCAAACTGAAGTTCGCCCACGTGTACGAGACATCCGAGGCGTTTCACGCCGAGGCGCTCTGGGCGGCGGCGGAGATCGCCAAGCGGACCAACAACAAGTACCAGATCGACGTTTTCCCGGCCTCTGCGCTGGGCAACGAGCAGCAGATTTCCCAGGCCCTGCCCCTTGGCACCATTGACCTGGCATATCTCGGCGCCTCGTTCGTGGGGGCCGTCTACAAGCCCATCTCCATCGTGAACGCCCCCTACATCTGGCGCGACATCGCGCACCACACGGCCTTCAGCAAGAGCCCGCTGCTCACCGAGCTGACCGACGGCTACTTCAAGCAGACCGGCCACAAGATCGTGGCCATCACCTACTACGGCGCCCGGCACACCACGGCCAACAAGGCCCTCAACAAGCCCGAGGACATGAAGAACATGAAGTTGCGGGTGCCGCAGGCCCCCATGTACATGATGTACGCCAAGGCCGTCGGCGCGAACTCCACCCCCATTGCCTTCGCCGAGGTGTACCTCGCGTTGCAGAACGGGACCGTGGACGGGCAGGAGAACCCGCTGCCGACCATCCAGGCCAAGAAGTTCTACGAGGTGCAGTCCCACATCAACCTGACCGGCCACATCCTGGACAACCTGACCACGACGATCTCCTCGGGCCTGTGGAATAAGCTCACCCCACAGGAGCGCGAGATCTTCGCCTCTGTCTACAAGCAGGCGGCCGAGCGGGCCGGCGCCAGCATCCGCGACTCCGAGGCGAAGCTGGTGGACTGGTTCAAGCAGCAGGGCAAGACGGTCGTGAACCCGGACCTCAAGAGCTTCCGCGAGGCGGCGGCGAAGATCCACAACGACGCCTCGGCCGGGGCGGTCTGGACCAAGGAGCTGTACGACCGCCTGCAGGCGGTGAAGTAGAGACCACCCCGCATTCATCCCACCGCGGCTCGCGTCCCGCTCTCGGCGGCGATGCGAGCCGCGGTGCTGTCCTTGACCGTAGGTCGGCGGGCGGCCCGCGCCGCCCATGAGTGCACAGCATGATAGACGAGGCGTATTCCGGCCCGAACCTCGGGGACGTGATGGTCGGGGCGGTGGACGACGAGGCGGAGCCGGACCTGTCGGACTACCGGATCGAAGACTGGGTGACCCTGGCATTCTTCTGGGCCATGGCCATCATTGTCTTTCTGCAGTTCTTCACCCGGTACGCGCTGAACAATTCGATTGCCTGGACCGAGGAGATCGCCCGCTACCTCCTGATGTGCGTGGGATTCCTCGGCGGCGGTCTGGCGGTTCGACGGTATAGCCACATCCACGTGGAGTTCATGTACGTGTACCTGCCCGGCTGGATGGCCCGCGGGCTGTCGCCCGTGGTGGACGTGATCCGCGTGGTCTTCTTCGCCTATGCGACGCTGCTCTGCTGGCAGGTGACCAAGATCATGCACACCCAACCCATGGTGGTCATTGATTGGCCCATGAGCATCGTGTACGGCATCTGTACGCTCGGCCTGGGTCTCATGACGTTCCGGTCGGTGCAGGTCGGCAGGGAGAACTGGCGGAAGGGATCCAGCCCGCTCCTCAAGGTGAGGGAGGAGGGGCGGCACCAATGATCACGCTGGCACTCATCGGCAGCTTCATGCTCCTCTTGGTCATCGGGGTCCCGGTTGCCATCGCCCTGGGCGGCTCCTCGCTGCTCTACGTCATGGCCGAGGGGGTCCAGCCGCACCTCGTGGTGCTGCATCGGATGATCGGCGGCATCGACTCATTTCCGCTCCTGGCCATCCCTTTCTTCATCATGGCCGGGAGTCTGATGAACTCCGCCGGGATCACAACGCGAATCTACGATTTCGCCCTGGCGCTGGTGGGGTGGCTCAAGGGCGGCCTGGGCCACGTGAACGTGGTGGGCTCGGTGATCTTTGCGGGGATGTCCGGCACGGCGGTGGCGGATGCGGGCGGTCTCG
>DATIFO010000160.1:0-4501 GCA_035455275.1 Methylomirabilis sp. (SeqCode)
AGGAGCAGCACCGCGGCCGCCTCCACCTGGAGCGTCCGCCCGATCAGGTGCAGGCTCACCCGGAGGAGCTCCTCCGGGTTCAGCGTCGCCCCCAGGGCCCGGCTCAGGCTCCCGCCCGTGCGCAGCTCCGCCACCTGCTCCCGCAGCGCCCGGTTCTCCGTCTCCAGCTCCCGGCTCCGCTCCAGGAGGCCCTCGATCTTCTCCAGGGCGCGGATCTCCCGGGCCTGGCTGTGCAGCCGCGATTCCAGATCCTGGAGCCGCTGCTGGAGCGCCACGTCACTCATCGTCCGGGACCCTTCGGTGAAATCCCGGGCAAGCCCCCGGCCTCTGCCGTTGTGCCATGACCCCGTGGCCCCGCCTGCCGGCTCAATTGAGAAATTCCTTGAGGTGTCGCGTCCGCGCCATGAGGCGCAGCTTCTGCTTGGCCCGCTCCTCGATCTGGCGGATGCGCTCCCGGGACAGCTTGAGGCGCCGCCCCACCTCCTCCAGGGTCTGTGGCTCCTCCGCCCCCAGCCCGAAGCGCAGCTCGACGACCTCCCGCTCCCGCGGCTTCAGATGGCGAAGCATCCGCTCCACCTCCTCCCGGAAGGAGTGGCTGATCAGCTCTTGGTCGACCGGAGGGATCACGCTCTTGCCCGCCAGCTCCAGGCCGAGCAGGTCCTCCCCGTTGCCCTCGTCGCTCAACGAGGTGTGGGCGTTCGCCCCCCGCAGGATGTCCTCCATCTCCGCCGGATCGAGGTGCATCGCCTCGCCCAGGGTGGCGTCGCTCGGCTCCTCCTGGTTTTCCTGGGTGAGATCGTTGCGCATCTCGCGGATCTTGGAGGCCAGGCGCGCCTTGCGGATGGGCAGCCGCACCGCCCCGCCTCCCGCCGCCAGGGCCTGCATGATGGCCTGCCGGATCCACCAGACCGCGTACGTGATGAACTTGACCCCGTGGTCCGGCGAAAAGCGGCGGGCCGCCTCCAGCAGGCCCAGGTTCCCCTCGTTGATCAGGTCCAGGAGCGACAGGCCGCAGCCCTGGTAGCGCATGGCCACCTTGACCACGAAGCGGAGATTGGCCTCCACCAGCTTGCGGAAGGCCTTCTCGTCCCCCTGCTGGATCCTGGCGCCCAGCGTCAGCTCTTCCTCCTTGGGCAGCAGCGGGATGCGGACGATCCGCCGGACGTAGGCGGCCAAGGTGTCGTCGCTGATCTCTTCATAGAACGAGGCCGAGCGTCGAGCCATCATCGCTCCGCAAGGGACGGGAGCATTGCGCGACGTGCCGGCCGGCCGGATCGGATGGCCGGACCGGTCACTTGGCGGGGGTGACCACGACGAAGCGCGAGTTCCCCTCCCGCTGCACCAAGAGCAGGAGCCCCGACCCCCGCGGCACCTGCCCCAGGATCCGGGTGAACTCCTGCACGTCCTTCACCGCTTGCCGGTTCGCCTCGGTGATGATGTCGCCCGGGCGGATCCCGGCGCGTCCCGCGGGCCCGGCCTCGTCCACGCCGGCCACCACCACGCCGCCGGCCCCGCCCAGCTTGAACTGCTCGCGCAGCTCGGGGGTCAGGTCCTGAACCGTGAGGCCGAATCGGTCCGCGGCCTCCCTGGAGGGTTGACCCGGGCGCGCCACCGCCAGCTCGGCCGGCTGCTCCCCCAGGACCACGCTGACCGTCACGGGCCGCTTCTCCCGCAGCAAGCGCATCTCGGCCGCAGAGGCCACCGGGGCCTGGGCCACTTCTCGCTGGAGCTGGTGGACGGATGAGATCTTCGTGCCGTTGAACTCCAGGATCACGTCGCCGGTCTTCAGCCCGGCCTTGTCCGCCGGACCGTCCTTCATCACGTTCCCGACCAGGACCCCGTCCCCGGGCTTCACCCCGAATTGGCCCGCCAGCTCGTCGGTGATTTCCTGGATCCCGATTCCCAGCCATCCGCGGACCACCTTCCCCTGGGCGATGAGGCGTGTCATGATATCGCGCGCCATGCTGATGGGAATCGCGAAGCCGATACCCCGGCCGCTGGCCACGATGGCGGTGTTGATCCCGACGACTTCCCCGTTCAGGTTGACCAGGGGCCCGCCGGAGTTGCCCGGATTGATGGAGGCATCGGTCTGGACGAAGTCCTCGTACGTCGTGATGCCGACATCCGAGCGACCCACGGCGCTGATGACCCCCACCGTCACCGTCTGGTCCAGGCCGAACGGATTCCCGATCGCCATGGCCCACTCGCCGATCCGGATCTTGTTCGAGTCACCCAGACGGGCCACCGGCAGGCCGTCGCCCGCGTCGATCTTGATGACGGCCAGGTCCGTCTTCGGATCCCTCCCGACGACCGTCGCCTGGAACTTGCGCTTGTCCGAAAGGCGGACCTCGATCTCATCCGCCTGCTCGATCACGTGGTTGTTCGTGAGGATGTAGCCCCGCTTGTCCACGATCACGCCGGAGCCCAGGCTGTGCTGCTCGCGCTGGGGCTGCTGGCCGAAGAACCGCTCGAAGAACTCCTCGCCGAAGAAATCCCGGAACGGGCCGCGGAAGAACGGCGGGACCTGCTGCCCGCGGCGCCCCTCCTGGGTGGCCGGCCGTTGCGTCGTGGCGATGTTCACCACGGCCGGCTTGACGGCCTGGGCCACCTGCACGAAGGCATCCTGCAGAGTCTGGAGGGCGCTCCGCGAATCCTGCGCCATCGCCGGAACGTGGAGGGAGGCAAGACAGAGGCAGAGCCCCGCAGCCAGCACCCCCCACGTCCTCATCCGTCTGGTGTCGTGATGCAGCCTTCTCATGGAGACCTCCACGGGCAGGACCCACGCACGCGTAGTGGCGGTTTTCCAGTAACACGGCGGGGAGGTGCTGTCAAGCCGCCCGCGGTCCGAGCGGCGCAATCCCGGACGCTTGGTCCGCAATCCCGACGCGCCACGAGGCGTCGGTGCGCCCCCGGCCGTGCAGCTCATCCGGCCTTGACGGCCTCCAGGTATCGCAGTCGAAGATCGAACAGCAGGTTGTCCAGCAGCCCGGATTCTTCCGCCGTCAGGTTGCCCTTCGTCTTCTCCTGGAGCACCCCCAGCAGGTCGATGACGTGCTTTGCCTGGGGCAGATCCTGCTTCTTCTCGCCGCCCCCCGGGGGGGGCGCCTCCCCGAGATGCAGGAGGGCCGTCGTGCCGAACATCAACACGAGGCCGCTGAACGTCACCGCACCGGCCTCGCCGGCAGGCTCTGGATGCGAACCCCCCTCGGCCATGGGGATACCTTAGCAATCCGGTCCGGCCCATTTCAAGTCAAATCGCCTGGAGCCTGCAGATCATCCGGTTCACCGCACCTGCACGCGGGGCTCCCAGGCGCGCCGCCGTCAGGTCACCCCGTGGCTCGCCCCCCCCGCTCCAGGCGAACCGGGGCGCCGGCGGCGAGGCCCCACTCGCGGGCGAGGTGCCCCTGATTCGAGAACAGCTCCAGATGATCCGTGCTGCCGATGACGGCCCCCCGACCCCCGTCCCCCGCCTCGCCGAAGGCGCCGACCACCGGACCGAGGAGCCGGCCACCCACCAGGACCTGCAGCCGCCCCGCCGCATCACCCGCGACGTGCGCGAGGTCCTCCCGCGTGACGTCCGTGATGCAGTTCCCGAAGCGATCCACCCAGAGGACCACCCCGAGGATGGCGCCCGAGGCATCCCGCCCGGGGCGGGGGATCTCCAGGCGGACCGGGTCGGCGATCTCGGGTCCCACACGCTCCACGGGCAGGCCGCGTGCCAGGTGGCCCGCCACGGGCGCGAACACGTCCCGGCCGTGAAAGGTCGCGCTGACCGGGTGCAGCAAATACTCCCTCGCCGTCACCACGCGCACGCTATCGAGCCTTCCCCGGGCCATGGGATAACTGAGCAGCCCGTTATCGGGCGCCACGAAGATCTGATCGTCGATGCGGGCCACGATCGGACGCCGGGGCCCGCCGACCCCCGGGTCCACCACGGCCACGTGGATCGTGCCGGTCGGGAAGAATCGCAGCGCGGAGTGCAGGAGGAAGCTGCCGCCCAGGATGTTGTAGGCGGGCGTCTCGTGGCAGAGATCCACGAGGGCCGCCTCGGGACACAGGCGCAGGATGACCCCCTTCATGATGCCCACGAAGGGGTCCTGATGCCCGAAGTCGGTGAGCAGGCTGACGACGGGCCGGCGGTCCGCAGCGCCCTCGCGGCCCGTGGTCTCCGTCAGGTTTTTCATTGACATTTGGGAGACAAGAAGCTACAAGAAGGACCACCTGCCGAAGTGGCGGAACTGGTAGACGCGCTACGTTCAGGGCGTAGTGGGGGTTCCCCCGTGGGAGTTCGAGTCTCCCCTTCGGCACCATCCCTCTCTAACCGCTTGAATTGCTTACCCTCTCCTCTCAGCGACCTCCTCGACGGGACCAAAACGGGACCAGAGCTTTGTTTCTCTGGCCCCGTTTCCCTATCCTAAGCACCCCCCACGATACCCGGCGAACCGGGTAAGCTCAAGCCTGGTTTTCGGCGACCTGGCGCCCCTGGACGGCGATAGGAGGG
>DATIFO010000161.1:0-66082 GCA_035455275.1 Methylomirabilis sp. (SeqCode)
CTTGCTGTCCGGGTTCTTCTATCCCATCGAGAACATGCCCCCCGTCCTGCAGGCCATCACCACTCTGGTTCCGGCCCGCTACTTCCTGGTGGTCATCCGAGGGATCTTCTTGAAGGGCGTGGGCTTGTCGGTTCTCTGGAAGGAGCTGGTCTTCCTGGGGGTGTTCGCCCTGTTGATGCTGTGGGCCAGCTCGGCCAGGTTTCACAAGCGGCTGGAGTGAGCGTGGAGAGAACCCGGCGATCCCCCCATCCGCAGCGTCTCTTGACGCTGATCAAGAAGGAGTTCATCCAGATCCGTCGCGACCGGCGGATGCTGCCCATCCTTGTCATCTTGCCGGTGATGCAACTCCTTATCCTGGGCTACGCCGTCTCCTCTGACATCAAGCACCTGGCCACCGTGGTGTGCGATCTGGACCGCACCCAGGAAAGCCGGGCCTTCACCGACAAGTTCGCCACCTCGGGCTACTTCGACATCCGGTATCGCATAGCGGACGAGCGGCGGATCAAGGAGCTGGTGGATGAGGGCAAGGTGCGAGTCGGCATCGTGATCCCGCCACGCTTCGCCAAGAGTCTGGCCAGCCAGCAGATCGCCACCGTCCAGCTCCTGCTGGACGGGACCGACAGCAACACCGCCAGCGTGGCACAGGGATACGTCACCCAGATCGTGAATGCCGAGGCCGCCCGAATCCTGGTGGAGCGGGTGGGGCCGAAGGCCCTGCCACCCATTGCCCTGGACGCCTCCATCCAGGTCTGGTACAACCCGGACCTGAAGAGCGTCAACTTCATGGTGCCCGGCGTGATTGCCCTGATTCTCACCATCGTGACCATGACCATGACCGCCACGTCCATCGTCAAGGAGAAGGAGCGGGGCACCATCGAGCAGCTGGTGGTCAGCCCCATCCGCCCCATTCAGATCATGCTGGGCAAGGCCATTCCCTTCGTGATCATTGGTTACGCCGACATCCTGGTGGTGATCCTGGTCGGGCTCTTCTGGTTCGGGGTGGCCATCGCCGGCAGCTTCACCCTGCTCATGCTCCTCTCAGGGCTGTTCATCATGACCACGCTGGGCCTGGGGCTCCTGATCTCGACGCTGAGCCAGACCCAGCAGCAGGCCATGATGCTGGGGTTCTTCATGAACCCGCCTCTCATGCTCCTCTCCGGCTTCATCTTCCCCATCTCCAGCATGCCCGAGCCGATGCAGTACCTCACCTACCTCATTCCTTTGCGCTATTTCCTGGTGATCATCCGCGGGATCTTTCTGAAGGGGGTGGGCCTGGACGTTCTGTGGCCCCAGGCCCTGGCCCTGCTCGTCTTTGGCGTGATCCTCCTGATCCTCTCCACCCTGCGGTTCCAGAAACACGTCGGCTAATGATCGGACATCCGACCCAAGGCGGAGGCTGGACGAAATGCCTTGACCCGTGGGTCATCACCCGCTAGTTTGAGCCGAAATCCACCATCCTGGGAGGGGTGTGTGCCCATACGAAGGCTGGTCGTCCGATCCATTCTGCTCGTCCATCTCATCGCCTCTGGAATCCTCATTCCGGTCCCGGCCTCCGCCGGCCCACCTGAGGGCAGCGCCGCCACCGATCCCGGCATCCGGGAAACCATTCTCGACAACGGCCTCAAGGTCCTCACCCGGGAGCTGCACGCCGCGCCGGTCGTCGCAGTCTGGACCTGGTACAAGGTGGGCTCGCGCAACGAGCGGCCCGGGATCACGGGCATCTCGCACCAGGTCGAGCACATGATGTTCAAGGGTACGGAGCGCCTGCAGCCCGGAGAGATCGACCGACTGGTGCAGAGCGCCGGCGGGCGCCAAAACGCCTTCACCAACTTCGATTACACCGCCTACCACATCACCGTTCCCAGCGACCAGCTAGAGGTCGCCCTCCGGATCGAGGCGGACCGGATGATCAATTGCACCCTGGACCCGCAGGAGCTCACCCGCGAGAAGGGGGTGGTGCTCTCCGAGCTGGAGGGCAGGCTGAATGACCCCGAGAACCTGCTGGAGGACGCGGTGCACGCCGCGGCCTTCCGGGTGCATCCGTACCGGTGGCCCGTGATCGGCTGGAAAGGGGATGTCCAGGCCTTCGCGCCGGAGGCCGTGACCGAGTACTACAAAGCCCACTACCGGCCGGGGAACGCGGTACTCGTCGTCGTGGGGGACTTCCAGACCGAGGCCGTCCTGGCCCTCGTCCGGAAGCACCTTGGCTCGCTCCCGTCCGGCGTGCGGCCGGAGGTCCCCATCCCCCAGGAGCCTCCCCAGCAGGAGGAACGACGGGTCTTCCTGCGCGGGGAAGGGACAACCGCGTACCTGCAGGTCCTGTATCACCTGCCGCCAGCGGGCCATCCCGACCTCGTTCCCCTGGCGGTCCTGGATGCCGTCCTGACCGAGGGCAAGAGCTCCCGGCTGTCCCGTGCCCTGGTGGAGACCGATCTGGCTGCCTCGCAGTCAAGTTACCTGAATCGCCGGGTGGACGCCGGCTGGATCGAGTTCTACGCGACGGCCCGCGCCGGGGTCACTCGGGAGAAGATCGAGCAAGCCTTCACGCAAGCTGTCGAGCGCCTCCAAGCCGAGCCCGTCACTGACACCGAGCTCCGGAAGGCCATCAACCAGGTGCGCGCCAGCCTGATCTTTGCCCAGGGCAGCGTGAGCGGCCTGGCCCGGATGATCGGGAGCATGGAGCTCACCGTGGGTTATCGGGAACTGGGAAGCTACCCGGACCGCATCCGTCGCGTCACGGCAGCGGACATCCAGCGGGTCGCCCGCCGGTATCTCGTGCCCGAGAACCGCACCGTCGGCTGGTTCGTTCCGCATGGACAGTCATCGGTGGAGGGAACGGCGGCGCCCTCACCCGGCCGCGACCTGCACCGCAACCCGGAATCTCCGTACCTCGAGCCCGACTTGGGCGCTGGGGCATCGGGGTCGGGCCCCACGGTCTCGCCAGGTGGGCGCGTCGTGCGCACGGTGCTCCCGAACGGCATGATCCTCATCACGGCCGAGAACCGGGTAGCCCCCAGCGTGGCCATCAAAGGGTACGTCCTGGCCGGCCCAGTCCAGGACCCGCCGGACAAGGCCGGCCTGGCGTACCTCACGGCCGACCTGCTCACCCGGGGGACCCATGCGCACTCGGCGGCGGTCTTGGCGGAGCGGGTGGATTTCCTCGGTGCGACCGCAACGGTGCAGGCGGAGCAGGAATCGGTAGGTGTGACAGCGCAGATGCTCTCGGAGCACTTCGACACCGTGCTGGACCATCTGGCGGATTGCCTGCGCAATCCCGCGTTCCCCGCCGGCGAGCTGGCGAAGGCCATCGGCCAGCTCAAGGTGAGGCTCGGCCGGGAGGCGGAGGAGCCGCGGGAACGGGCCAGACGCGAGCTGTTCGCCCGGCTCTTTCCGCCGGATCACCCGCTGCACCGCAATCCCAAGGGCCGCCTGGCCGACCTGGATGGGATCAGCCGGGAGGATCTGATCGGATTCCACCAGCGCTTCTATCGTCCCGACCGGACCGTGCTGGTCGTCAGCGGCGACATCAGTGCGGAAAGGGCCCGGGCCTCGGTGGAGCGGGCATTCGGCGGATGGGCGTCATCGTCTACCCCTCAGGGGCCGAGGCGTCCTCCGATGCCCGAGGTGCCTCGCACCGTCCTCGACACGGTCTACCTTCCCGGGAAATCTGAGGCCGTCATCATGCTTGGGGGGAACGGCATTACCCGGAACAGTCCCGATTACTATCCCGCCTTCCTGGCGAACTGGATCCTGGGCGGAAACAGCATGCGGTCCCGCCTGATGCACAGCCTGCGCGAGCGCGGGGGAATGACCTACGGGGTCTACAGCTACTTCTACCCCGTCCTGGGCGAGCGCCCCTGGGTGGTGCAGTTGCAGACCGCTCCGGCCGAGGCGGAGAAGGCCATCGCCGGCGTCCTGGCCGAGACAACCCGCCTCCGCGACGAGGGCGTGACCCCCGAGGAGTTGGAGGAGGCCAAAGCTTCTTCGATCGGAACGCTAGCCCTGTCCATGGAAGATCAGATGGGCTTGGCGTTCGTCCTCCGGGACACGGAGCTGTTCAACCTCGGTCTGGACTTCCCCCAGCGCTTCCCCGCGGCCGTTCGCGCGGTCACCCTCGATCAGGTTCGGGCCGCCACCCGGAAGTACATCCATCCCGATAAACTCATCCGGGTCGTGGTGACGCCACCGCAGTCCTGAGCCTGGGCTGAGCCCGCACCGACCCTCTCATGCCGTCCGGCATTCCAACCAGCCGAAGCCAGGGCGTCCATCGAGTCCGGAACTGCGCAGTGCCTCTTGCCGCGCGGCCGCCGGCTACCGGGGCGGGGTCCTCGACGCGACGGTCATGCGCCTGGTGGATCTTTTCCCGGCCTTCCCCACCCTGTCTGCTATTCTGCTCGTGGCGGCGGTCCTCTCGCCGGGGCCCGTCCAGCTGATCCTCCTCATCGGCGGGACCGGCTGGATGACCCCGGCCCGCCTCGTGCGCGCTCGCATGAAGGAGATCCTCACCATCCCTTGGGCCTTCCGGACCGCTCCTGGAACTGCCCAGCGGGTTCCATCCTGCCGCCCGAGACCGCGAGGGATCAGGCCTGCCGGGAGACTGAACGCCTTCAATGGAGGGGATGGGTGGGAGACAGCGGGTGGACGTCGACGGTGTCAACCCTCGCCGTTTCCAGCAGCGTGCGGACTTGCTCGTCCTGGCTCCAGTCAAAGCGCAGGGCGATGCCGCAGTGGGTGGAGAACTGCGACGGGGTCGGGACTTGGCCTGGCGATTGGGAGGGAGAAGGGTTGGTTTCCCCTTGGTCTTGCACGCTTCGCCGGGTACGCTACGGCTTGCTTCGGCAGGATGCTCATCGAAGGAAAAGGGACGCAGGGGGGCGCGGAAACCGTTCACGCTCTGGGAGGGGTCCATGGTTCCGTCGAGGGCTTTGATCACGCTTCCGCTGATCCTCGGAGGCCTGACATGCGTGCTCGATCAGGCGGAGGCTGGGCAGGGAAGCACGCCATCGTCGGTTGCCCCGCCGCCACCGCTCATCCCCCGCGAGGTCCTCTTCGGCAATCCGGATCGAGCGGCCCGGGGACTTCCGTGAGGGAGACAGGGAAATGGATCTGGGGGCTTCGGGTCGTGGCGAAAGAACGGCGCTTCTGCTGCTAGATTTTCAGGCAGATTTTCTCGAAGCCGCCGGCAGACTTCCCGTGGCACAGGAGCAGGTGCCGCCCATGCTCGAAGCGGCAAACCGACTCATCGATGCCGCCCCCGACCTCGGCCTGGAGGTCGTGTATGTGGGCAACGAGTTCAGCCGGTGGGACCTCCCAGCGAACTGGTTCCGCCACCACGCCAGCCTGGCGGGGTCGCCGGGGGCCCACCTCGACAGGCGGCTCCACGTCGTGAACGATCGCTACTTTCCCAAACAGGCCGGCAATGCCTTCAGGAATCGAGATCTCGACACATTTCTGCGCTCCCAGGGGGTCGGTCGCGTGATCCTGGCCGGCGTCTTCGCCCATGCCTGCGTCCAGGCCAGCGCCCGCGGGGCGCTTCGGCGCGGGTACCGCGTTGCGGTTCTCCAGGACGGCGTGGCAACCACGAGCGACCGACGGAGAAGCGCCGCCCTCCACCGCATGCACAAGTTGGGTGCCGAGATCGTCACCAGCAAGCACGTCATCACTTGCGCGGACGGATCATTCGGCCGACCTCGTGCCGAAGGCCCCTGAACCGAACATCCTCCGAGGCGGCGTGACATGTTCTCGATCCACCAAGACCCGAGGGGCGTCCGGGGCGACGGAGTTCTCGTAACCTTCGCGGAGCCAGAGACTTCCTTCCGGGACGCTTGAGGCTTCGGCGGTATGGCCCTTTGTCCAGCGGATTGTTGGCAAGGCTCAGGCTGAGGCGAGATCCCGACGGGGGGGCAGGGCAGATAGCTGACTCGGCAAGGCATGCACCAAGAGCTAAGGGGTCGGCAGCAAGGGAATGAAGGGCAGTTGATGTTGCGAGTCAGGTTGTTCCAATATCTCACCGCAAGGCCGGGACATGGCCCTGACAAATGCCTCATCCCATCCGGGCGGGCAGGCCGCCCCCTCGATTGTCCAACGAATGAGCCGTGGTGGACCCAGTTCGGGCTGGAGGCCGCCCATCACGCAGGAAAGGGGCTCCCGCCGGATAAAGTTATTCATGAGGGTCTTCTCACTCTGCCACACCGAAAGCGTCCAGAACTTCTTCCGCAAGGGCCGCACGAGAAACGAGTACCCGACGAGACCTCGCGCGCTCTTCAATTGCCGCCCAACATGCCAGGCGAAGCGCAGGAATCGGGGAATGGCCCCGTAAGACTTCACGGGAAACTCGCAAAGCAGGACCGTATAGTTGCGCCCCTGCTCAGCTTTGCCGAACGTCTTCCACGGTAAGACAAGCATCGGGTTCCTCCGACAGCAACAGATGCCATCACCAGGGTTAGCCGGACGCCTCCCGCAAGCCACAGTGCAATTACAGCAACCACCGCTGCCTTTGGGGGGAGGGTCTGCGATGTCGCCGTGATCTCGAGGTGAACGGATAAAAGTTCGTTCCTCGAGATCGCATTATCTATCCGTAGACTCCCGTAGTATTGACCGCTTATTCCCGTAATTTCTGACCGATGCCAATATTGACAGCCTCAAGCGCCCTGGGCCCAAAAGCACCCTGGGTCGGGCCGGATCGTCGTCTGGGGTCAGTCCAGCTTCGCCGATTCGATACTGAACAATGCTGCAAGTACAACAAGTACAAGTAGTTGATGCTGGTGAGGCGTGATCCCAAAGCTCTGCACTACATCCGGATATCTCCGACACTGACCTGGCCGTAGAGTCGGGGCCGCAATGGAAGGCGGAGCAGCCGCACCAGAAGATCGCGTGCTCCACGGACAGGCGCCAGGCCAGGAGAGCGAGCCTCCCTCACCTGACCGCAATATTGTCCCCTCGGTGCGATGTGTCAAGGCGGGGGAACCCCAATTGTTCTGAAGGAAGTTACCTGACAGGGTGTAGGGACAGGTCACCGGCGCTTTCCAGCAGAGTTGAAGCGATCGTTCAGCCGGTTCGGAGAGCGATGTTACGTTCGGATGAGGCCTCGCCTGACCGAGCGACGCACGAACCCCGCCAAATCATGATTGTTCCGTTTGACCATGATATGGTGCCGATGGGACTCGGCGGTCTTGACCCTCATGCCGAGAAGCACAGCAGCCCCCTTCGTGCACCTCCCCTCGGCCAGGAGTTGCGGCACCTGCACCTGCCGCGGGGAGAGGGTCTCCGGGACCACGTCGTTCCCACCCAGAGGTGCATCGACTACGTCCTCCGAGACCCCCGGGGTCAGATAAGATCTCCCTGCGCGACCTCACGGCTCTTCACGAGGAGATCGTCGGCCAATTGGCCCTTCATCACGTAGCCCTGCCCCAAGTCCGGAAGGCCTCACGGCCTGAATCAGCCTGAAAGTCCTATCGTCGCGCCCGCCAAGGCCAGCGATGGCTCCGCAGCCGTTGCGGGGACCCGCGCAACCAGACGTGTCCCCTGGCCCAAGCCGGAGGCGATCTCCAGCCGACCGCCCAACAGCTCCAGCCGTTCCCGCATCCCCAGCAACCCCACTCCAAGGGAACCACCACCAGGTATCACCGGACCCCGCGTGTCGAACCCATCTCCGTCATCTTCGACTGACAGGCTCACACTCTCGGAGCAATTCTGGAGGGTCACCTGAACCCTGGTGGCCCGAGCGTGCTTCACGACGTTGGTCAAGGCTTCTTGCAGGACCCGGTAGAGGCAAATTGTGACCTCATCCGGGAGCGGTGCGACCTCGGTTCCCGAGTACGTGACCGACAAGCCGGTCCGACGACCGATCTCGCGACAGAAATCCTCCAGGCTTGCCCTGAGCCCGAGGGTATCGAGGGCGGGCGGCCGCAGATCACGGGCCACCATGCGGATTCGCTCGGCTACCGCCTGGGCCCGCCCCCCCACCTCCCGGAGTCGGTGCCGCAGGGATGCCTGGGCCTCCGGCACATCCTCATAGAGTAGCCGCAGGTCGAGTACGAGGATCGTGAGGGACTGCCCCATATCATCATGAAGTTCGCGAGACAGGCGCCGCCGCTCCTCCTCCTGGACGGAGAGAACCTGCTGAGTGAGCTGTTCGGCCTGCTCTCGCCGTCCAGCGAGCTCGTCAAAGAGCAGCGCTGTGTGAATCGCGCTGGCCGCCTGGGCCGCGAAGAGGGCAAGAATCCGGCGGTCCCCCTCGGTAAAGAGGCGCCCCGTGCCCTCATTGTCCACACCCAGGACCCCCAGCAGCCGGTCCCTGTACAGCAGCGGCTCGGCCACGACGGCGGTGGTCTGCGTGCGCTCCAGGAAGAACGGCAGGGCATAGGGCGAGTTCCGATAGTCGTTGACAAGGAGACCCTTGGCGCTCCTCGCCACGGTCCCCACGACCCCCTCTCCGAATCGGAGTCGTGCTACCCGGTGCCATTCCCCGGAGCCATGGCGTGCCCGCGGAACCAAGACGCCGCCCGCCTCGTCCCAAAGCCAGACCGTGCTTGTCCCGGTTCGCACAAGGTCCCCTGCCTGCCGCGCGACGAGGTCCAGCACCTTCCCCAAATCCACCTCCCGGGTGACCTCCAGGCTGACCGCCCTCACCGCCTCAAGCTGGACGGTCTGGGTTCGCGCCAGCCTCTCAGCGTTACTCCGCTCGACGATTTCTTTGAGCAGTCGGTCGTGGGCTTGCTGCAAGTCCCGGGTGCGAGCCGCGACCATCTGCTCCACCTCGTCCGTTCGCCGCATCAGCAAGAGGAGATACCCCCCGACGAGACCGGTCGTCAGAAGTCCCAAGAGCAGGTCCGCCCACATCCCCGAACTGACCCGCGCGCTGATGTAGCCGGCGGTCGGCATGAGGGACACTGCCCAGCGCCGACCCCCGACCTCGAGAGATCCCTTCCAGTGCAGGCTCGCGCGCACCCAGGCCTCCACAAGTCGCCGCCAAGGCCAGGGCCGACGAGGGTATTCATGGCGAGTCGGGTGCTGATACAGAACCCGGTCGATCCCCTGCGCACCCTCATCGAAGAGGGAGATCTCGATTCCTCGTGGACTCAGCAGCCCCAATGACGACTCCACAATCTGGTCGATCTGCAGGACGCCGCCCACGAACCCAAGGAGATTTCTCTGGCGCTCCTCGACGGTGCGGTACGGCACTCCCCGCCGGTAGATCGGCCAGTACACGTGAACGCCCATCCCGCCCGTGATCAGCCGAAGGATCGAGGTCATCGCGGGCTGGCCCGTGTCCTGCGCCCGCCGCAAGGCCTCAAGGCTTGCGGGCATTGCGCCCAAGTCTTGTCCGACGAACCGTGAGTTGTCCAGCGCGCCGGGAGTCTCCCGGTAATAGACCGGGAAATACTCGACTCGCGGTCCCTCCATCCCCTCCACTGCCCCCCGCTCGAAGATGTGGAAGCTGGCGCCCCACTCCCGCCGACCCGCTGCCTCGAAGGGCGTCCGATCGCTATCCATGACCCGAGGAGCCCAGATGACGGCAAGAAGCTCTTTGCACCGGGCGAGGTGCGGCAGCACAAACTCCTGGAACGATTGTCGGTCCACCACCCCCACGGTTTGGAGAAAGGTCGCCACCGAGGCGGCAGCGTGCACAGCCTCGTCCAACTCCTCTCGCAGGGTTCCGAAGTGTTCGGATGCGTCGCTGCGGAAGAATTCCTCCACCTCCAGGCGAGTCCTCTTCCAGTCGTCAAGAAACAGCCCAATAGTCAGGAGTACGCCGCCGAGAAACACGACCGTCAAGACCGTGCGGCGTCGCGCCAGGAGTTGTCGGACGAGCCATGTCCAGGGATTCCGGTAGCCTGCCATGACTCCCATGCCTCCTATCACGTCGATGGGGTTACCCTGCGCCATCCCGGAGGACTCCCACGGCGCCACGCCCGCGTCTGAACACGAGGACCACGTCTACAGCGTGAGACTTCTCCCGGTGATCACGGTCGGCGTCCAGCTGCACGAAGTATCGGAGCGGTTTTTCATCAGGGATAACCGGAAGTTCCCAGCCCAAACAGGGAGATGCCCTCGTCTTCCGTGGACCCCCAGAGGGAACCAAAACTTCAGAAGACTTCCAGGGCGGGAATGGCCGGACGGTCATCGGCCCCTGCCTCGTGCCGGAGTGCTGGAAACTATGATCGCATTGAAGACTAATCCGATCCGATTGTCAAGCCCAGCGTCCTCGCAGGGCTGCGTAGGACAAACTCGGACGGGGCGCGAGAAAAAGTCTGTCACGAGAATCAGATTCTTCCGGATATTTCCTCGCGCTTTCTCGGTCTAGAGTCCCTCGATGGCAAGGCACCATGGAGAGTCGGTGGCGCCAGACCCGATAACGGCCTGTTCATTTGAAGTGTGAAGGCAGTTGTGAGAACGTGCCTACTCACGTTCCGGGCACTCGCAGCACTGGATGGCACGACGAATGATGTTGCGGACAGAATCCTAATCGGATAAGACATGTCCACAATGGAAAGCCTCATGGTGGGCGAGCAACGCCGGCAACGTTCAGCGACCGTCGGTCTCCTGGCCGCAGGATTCCTCCTCGTCTATCTGGTGGCGATCTCTCCCCACCTCGTTCACCATCTCCTGGAAGAGGATCACGGGCGTCCCACGTGCCCGCTCCTGATCCAGAGCCAACAAACAACTGCAGCGCTTCAGCCCGATCTGTTAGTAGTTGGCCCTCCTATCTTGACCGGACCGCTTCCTGTTCAAGAGGCGACAGCCTTTCATCTAGCTCCGCTTGCGCCCACGAGCGAACCGCGCGCTCCCCCATCCCCCCTCACGATCACTTGAATCGTTCATAGTCCTCTCGGAATCATGCAGTCCAACGGGATACTCTCGGTCCCGGGGGTGTCCCTTGTGCGTGAGGGGGGTACATCGTGATGCACAGGACTACTCTCGCCGTGTGCGTGTGTTTACTATCCGTGGCCACATGGGCTGGCCTCGCCTCGGCTCACGGGTTCGCGGGGAAACGGTTCTTCCCGGCCACCTTGGTGATCGAAGACCCATTCGTCGCCGACGAGCTGTCTCTCCCCACGGTCTCCCACATCAAGACACCCGGCGAAGGCGATGAGCCGGCAACCAAGGAGACCGAGTACGAATTCGAGTTCTCGAAGCGTATCACCCCCAACTTCGGCATCTCATTCAGCGAGACGGTCCGCCGCCTCGTCCCCAAGGAGGGGAAGCCGCGCCTCGGGTTCGGCAACCTTGAGGTGGGCGGAAAGTACCAGTTCTTCAAGAGCGATCGGCATGAGACGATCCTCTCCATCGGTCTGGATACGGAGATCGGGGGGACGGGCAGGAAGGCTTTGGAGGCCGACTCCTTCACGACATTCACGCCGAGCTTCTTTTTCGGCAAGGGATTCGGCGACCTCCCCGACTCCGTCTCTTTCCTGAAGCCCTTGGCCATTACCGGGGCGCTGGGGGTGGCCCTGCCGACCCGATCCAAGAACGTGACGGTCACGGATGACGAGGTCGAGATCGAGCGAATCCCCCAGGTTCTCCAATGGGGGTTTGCCATTGAATACAGCATCCCCTATCTCCAGTCGTTCGTGAAGGACATCGGCCTCCCGGCGCCGTTCAATCGGATGATCCCCATCGTCGAGCTGAGCTTCGAGACCCCGATGAGCGCGGGCCAGAGTGGGAGGACCACCGGGACCGTCAACCCGGGGATCCTCTGGGCCGGCAAGTCGTTCCAGGTCGGCGTAGAGGCGATCATCCCCATCAACTCGCGGACGGGCAAGAATGTGGGCGTCATCGGGCACCTCCACTTCTTCCTGGACGACCTCTTCCCCAAGACCCTGGGCCGCCCTCTCTTTGGAGAGTGACCATGAAGAGCGTCACGGCAATCAGTCTGGTCCTGGCCGCCCTCCTCGTGTGGGCGGCCGGGGCCGGCGCTCACGCGTTCCTGGAACGCGCGGATCCCAGGGTGGGCAGCTCGGTGCGGGCGGCCCCTGCCCAGGTTCGCCTCTGGTTCACCGAGCGCCTAGAGCCTGCCTTCAGCTCCGTGCGGGTTGTCAACGAGACCGGAAACCAAGTGGACAAGGGGGACGGCCGGGTAGATTCCGCGAATCCCGCGCTGCTCCAGATCTCCCTTGCCCCGCTGCCGCCAGGGACCTACAAGGTGATCTGGCGCGTCCTCTCGGTGGACAGCCACGTGACCGAGGGAGACTTCACGTTTCGGGTAGCCCCATGAATCGGAAATCCCCAGGCAGAGGGAAAGGAATGAGGCCATGAATACGCGAAGCAGCATCTCAGTCGGGTTAGCTTTGCCGTTCTTCATGATCAGTCTGTTGTGGTCGGCGCTTACCGCCGGCGCCGCAGAGAACGGGCTTCTGAAAGAGCCCGCAAAGGCAGTGCTGGAGAACTACGAAAAGATTCAGAGGGCGTTGGCTGCGGATTCCATGACAGGCGTGCCGGAGAGCGCGCGAACCATCGCGAAGGCAATCAGGGATGACAACGGCAAGCGCCTCCCGCTCAGCGTGGCCGCGGAGGCAGAAAAGCTAGCTGGGGCGCAGGACCTCAGGACCGCTCGACGAGCCTTCAAGCCGTTGAGCACCTCGCTCATCGGGTGGCTGGCAGACAATAGAGTTGAATCCACCGGCTATCTGGAGACATACTGCCCGATGGCCGACGCCAGTTGGCTACAGAAAGATGAGCAGATCAACAATCCGTACTACGGCAAGAGGATGTTGCACTGCGGCGCGTTCGACCGTCGATTCTAGTCTGTGATGGGGGAGATGCGCCATGTTTCGGGCATCGAAATAACGAACGGGAGGACTGGATGGGGAGTATCGTTCTTGGCACCGCATGGGCGCATCATCCGGGAGACGCTGCTGCAGGGTCCTCGGAGTGGACGGACCTCCTGATCCTTGCGGTGGGGGCGCTGGTGCTCTGGGGCGCCCTGAGGCTCATCGACCGACGGGGGGCCTTTCGTGCATCGCGGCGACGCCCTGGGAGAAGGAGACCGTGATGCGAATACGCAGATTCCCGGCCACAGCGTGCTTGCTGTGTGTCCTTTGGCCCGCCGTCGTCTGGGCGCACGCTGGGCTGGTCAAGTCGGCGCCGGGCCGCCAGGCAACGCTCGCCTCCGCCCCCGCGCGGGTCCAGCTCTGGTTCAACGAGCGGCTGGAGGGACACTTCTGTACCCTCTCGGTGTGGAACCAGGAGGGGAAACAGGTGGACCAGGGGGATGTCGAAGTTACGACTGCCGATCCCAAGCAGGTTTCGGTGGGCGTCCCGCCGCTTGCGCCGGGGACCTATCGGGTGAAATATCGGGTCCTCTCCGTGGACAGCCACATCGTGGAGAGTGAGTTCTCCTTCACGATCCGGGGGAGTCGGTGACCGGCTTGACCGTCTGCATCCGATTCGTGCACTTGAGTGCTTCCGCGCTCCTCCTGGGGACCTTCGGGTTCCTCCTCCTCGTGGCCCGACCGGCCTTCAGGCACGGCGGGAAAGAGACCTTTCCCGCCTGGGAGGGGTTCGATCGGGCGTTACTCCGTCTTGCGGGGTGGAGTCTTCTGGTGGCCCTGGTCTCCGGACTGATGTGGATCTGGGTCCAGACAGCCACCGTGACCGGCCAATCGCTCACCCAGGCGCTCGCGCTCGACTCCCTGGGCCGGGTGCTGGTGTGGACGCAGTTTGGACGAGTCTGGGGGACCCGACTGGCGCTCCTTGCCCTCTTGGGGAGCCTGCTGCTCCTTCGCGAGAAGGAGTGGAATGAGGAGGATTGTGGCGCACTCCATCTGGAAGGGGTGATCCTCGGGGGAGGGCTGATCGCTGCCCTCGCCTGGACGGGGCACGCGTCTGCTTCGGAGGAAGGGATCCGGGCGTACCACCTGGCAGCCGACATGATTCACCTCCTGGCCACGGGTGCTTGGCTCGGAGGGCTTGTCCCACTGGCGCTTCTGCTACGGCGAGCCAACGCACTTCCGGACGGAGCAGGGACCGGCGTCGCCCGGGAGGCGATCCGGCGCTTCTCCTGCGTGGGACTCATCAGCGTCTCGGCCCTCGGGCTCACGGGAGTCGTGAACAGTTGGATCCTGGTCGGGGACATCCCGCATCTGGTCGGAACTCCCTATGGACGCCTGCTCCTGGCGAAGCTGGGACTTCTGCTCCCGCTGATCGGCATTGCGGCGTGCAATCTCCTCCGGGTGAAGCCCCGCCTCTTCGCGATAGCGAGGGCCGACTCCCGAGATCCCCTGGAGAACGTCCTGCGGCGCCTCACCCGAAACGTCCGCGCCGAGGCGTGCCTGGGGGCGGCCATCTTGCTCGTCGTGGGGGCCCTGGGGACCGTGGCGCCGGCCCTCCACGATCAGCCCACATGGCCGTTCTCATTCCGTCTGAGCTGGGCGATCTCCAGGAACGTCCCGACCGCGCAGCGAGCGATCATCATCGGAGGCGTGGGAGTCCTCCTGGGACTCTCGATCCTCTGGTACGGCATCCTGCGCCGGCGCCACCGCGCGTGGGCCATCGCCGTCGGCCTCGCGGTCGTCGTGTTCTTCGGCGGGAACCCTTTGCGGCATATGGCAGTGGATGCGTATCCGACGACCTATCTCCGCTCGTCGATCCCGTACCAGGCGGCCTCGGTCGCCCACGGGCTCCGCCTGTACCAGGAGAACTGCGCGGGCTGCCACGGCGCGAACGGCTATGGGGACGGCCCGGCGGGGCGGATGCTCCGGCCGCGGCCCGCGGACCTGACGGCCAAGCATACGGGCGACCACACCGCCGGGGATCTCTTCTGGTGGCTCGGCCACGGCATCCCCGGAACAGGCATGCCGGCCTTCGCAGACCGTTTGAGCGAGACGGACCGCTGGGACCTCATCAATTTCCTCCGGGCCCTTTCCGCTGCCGAGCAGGCACGGAGCCTCGCCCCTTTGGTCGAGCCCACAGCCTGGTTGGTCGCTCCTGACTTTGCCTTCGACATCGGGGTCGGTTCCGGGGAGACCCTGAAAGAGCAACGGGGCAAGGTCATGGTCCACCTGGTGCTCTTCAGTCTGCCAGGCTCTCTCCATCGCCTCGATCAGTTGGATGCGGCCTGGGATACGATCGCCAGCGCGGGCGCCAGGGTGATCGCTGTCCCGATTCGGGATGTCGCACAGATCTATCAGAAGCTGGGCATGCATGCCGTCAACTTCCCCGTGGCGGTGGATGGCAGCTCGGAGATCACGGAGACCTATAGCCTGTTCCGGCGGACCCTCGGCTCGGAGGAGGTTCCGCCCGCTCCGGACCACATGGAGTTTCTCATCGACCGCCAGGGATTCATCCGGGCGCGGTGGATTCCGACCGAGAGCTCCGGCTGGGCCGAGATTCCGCGGCTCTTGAAGGAGATCGATCGGCTCGACAAGGAGGCTCCCGGAGTCCCCGCCCCGCAGGAACACGTGCATTGAACCCAGGAGGCGACGGAGTCATGCGGCTCTTCAAAGTTGTGATCCTCGTAAACTTCGCTCTCGCCCTCGGCTTCCTGGCCGGCACTCTCTGGTGGGTGGAGGAGGTGGGCCGCCTTCGCGGAGAGCTGGCTGCCGCACGGCAGGCGCTGAAGGCACAGCCGGCCGCCGAGCAGCGCGGAACAGCCCGAGGCATCGTGCGAGGTGTGCTCCCGCAGAGGAAGCTGATCTATCTCACGCATGAAGACATCCCGGGAGTGATGCCCTCCATGACCATGGGGTTCCGCACGGAGGACCCGAAGCTCACGCGCGGTCTTGTCCCGGGGGACCAAGTCCAGTTTACCGTTCAGAGGACGGGGAATGAATTTGCGGTCGTCGCACTCCGAAAGGAGGGGGGAAGGCGGTGAAGCGCACGCTCGGCTGGCTTGGGTTGATTTTGCTCTCGATGGCGACCTTGAGCCGCCCCGCCCTCGCCTTTCATGCGGGCGTCGGAGCAGGGCCGCCACCCGTCGTTCCGGTGGAGTTGGCTCAACGGTTCCTCGATGGCGGGGAACACCCGGTGTTCATTGACCTCCGCCCATCGGAGGAGTTCAAGACAGGCCGATTGCCCGGGGCTCGCTCCGTCCCCTTCCGGGAGGTCCTCAAGCGTTACGCGGAGATCCCGCGGACGGGCCGGGTGATTCTCTACTGCGCGTGCCCCCTCAAAGAGGTCGAGCCGGCCTACCAGTTCCTCTGGGACCACGGGTACAAGAACATCAGCGTCCTGGACGAGGGCTTCCCGGGTTGGGTGAAGAGGGGCTATCCGGTGGAACGATGAGACAGGCGTCCGCATCCAGATCCTGGTGACGCATGCCTGACCGGTGAACGCAGTTGCGCCCGCCCGGCAAGCGGAATAGACTGCTCCGACCGTGCCGGTCCAGGCCGACGGGCGTGAAGAGGTGGTGTTTCCCGGGGTGAAGAAGCGCGTGCAGTCAGCCAGCCCGAGGTTCGGACTCCTCGCGTTTGTCCTGGTCGCGATGATCCCTCGTGGTGTGAACGCCGCGGCCGAGTCGCGGGTCATCGAACTCGCCATCCGTCAAGGGACCCTGCCCCAAGACCAGCGGGTGATCCGCGTCCACCAGGGTGACGAGGTGACGCTCCGGTGGACGACGGACAGACCCCTCACGATTCACCTGCACGGGTATGACTTCGAAGCGGAGCTCACCCCCGGCGTCCCGACCAGCATGCGATTCTCGGCCCGGGCCACGGGGCGTTTCCCTATCGAGGCTCATGGGTCCCGAAGAGGCGAGGAGGCCACCCTCGGGTATCTCGAGGTCTACCCGCCATAGCGGCCGGACGATGAGACGCATCGCGCAGGTCCTGCTTCTCACCCTGTTCTTGGCGGTGGTGATGCCCGCCGATGCGGGACACGAGCTGCCCATCTACCCCTCCTATTACCCCCACGAGATCCAAATACAGGTTGTAGCGCCGGGGGAGGCCGTTGCCCTGCTGCAGGACGCCCGCATCCACGCGTACCTTGGCGGGGGCTCGATCTTCGGTGGGAACTCTCCGAAGACTGTGGGCCATGTGGAGTTCCTTGGGTCTTACCTTGTCCTCAGCTCCAATCCGGCGTCGCGCCTGCTGAACGGCAAGGATGCCCGGTGTACCGCCATGGCTACGGTGCTGCACAGCCTGTCGGCGGCGAAAGAGGCCTTCGTCTATCACCCGTACCCGGTGACTCCCTATGACATGGATTACCTCCCTCACTTCGACCTGGCCCAAGCCGCGAAGGAACGGTACCGGCACGGCCCTGACCGGGCTCGGCCTTCGGCAGGGCTCCCCGTGAAAGTAAAGGCGATGGGCAAGCTGGCAGAACGGCTGGTGGGTTCACGCTGGCGGGCAGAGGAGATGGGGTGGGACCTGATGCTCGAAGAGATTGACGCCGCCGACCTCATCCAGTCGCACATGACCAGCCTGAACGGCTGGCTGGCGCCCCCCTGGCTGAAGGAGGGCTGGTTCCACGCATACTTGATTCTGGCGGACCGACTGGAAGAGGCCGGCGCGAGGCAGACCGCCGACTCGATCCTCCAGCGCCTCGAGCGAGGAGAGTACGAGGGGCTGAAGGACAAGCTCAATCTGGAACGGAGGCTTGTCACACTCCTCTCCCGGTCCTGCGGCGGGGCCGTCGTGGGCTACACCGTGAAGCGGGAGTATTTCAACTCGGAGTTCTCGGCGGGAATCGAGAACATCGCGTACGACTCGCATACGGGCTTCAACTCCCCCCTCTTCATCCGGACGGCAAAGCTGAAAGATTTCCCGTGGAATGGCTGGCTCCGGCTGGGGATCGCGGCGAAGCCGTCCGCAGCGTGGAACCCCATCGCCGGCTTCACGGATCCGGTCGGGCGACTGATCTGGTTCGCCCTGGGCGACCCGGCCCTGCTCCCCGCGCCGTATGGCGGAAGCTGGGTTCCCAATCGGATCGGGGACTTCCAGTTGACCCGCAGGGATGAAGTGGGCCAGTGACGACCGCCGGCGAAATCCGCCCCTGTGACGGAGAGCCCGTGGGTCGAATCGCACGGGTTGCGGGGACCTCGCTCGTCATGGCGGCCTCCTTTCTCCTGACCTCCGCCGGAATCGCCTCGGCGCATGGCTTCGGCCAGCGATATGACCTGCCCGTTCCCCTCTCGCTCTACGTCACGGGAGCGGCGGCGGCGGTAGCGTTTTCCTTCGTCATCATCGCCGTGTTTGTCCGAGGCACTCCCGGGCTCGGCACCTATCCGCGCGTGAACCTTCTCCGATACCCGATAGGCCGTTTCCTCGCCCACACACTGACGCTCCTTCCCCTGAAGCTGGCCTCGACGAGCGCCTTTGCCCTTGTGATTCTGGCAGGACTCCTCGGGAACCAGCATCCCCTGAGGAACGTGGGCCCGACCCTGGTCTGGGTGATCTGGTGGGTGGGGCTGGCCTACGTCTCTGCCCTCGGCGGAAACATCTGGGCGCTGGTCAATCCCTGGAAGGTGCTCTTCGAATGGACGGAGAGGGTCTACCGCCGATTCGTCCCGGGAGGGGGGCTCTCGCTCCGCCTGCCCTACCCCGAGACCCTGGGGGTCTGGCCGACCGTCGTTCTGTTCCTGGGTTTCTCCTGGGTGGAACTGGTGTCCGGGGTGTCCGCCGAGCCAGCCGTGCTGGCGATCCTGACCCTCGGCTACTCGATCCTCACCTGGACCGGGATGTTCCTGTTCGGGAGTGAACGATGGCTGGGACACGGAGAGGCCTTCACCCTGGCCTTCGGTGTGCTGGCCCGCCTGGCCCCGACGGAGGTCCGGGTGGTCGGGAACAGCGTCTGCGAAGGGTGCAGTCTCGATTGTCGGGACCGCGACGGCGAATGCATCAACTGTTACGGATGCTTCGTCCGCGCGGAGCCCACCCATCGGGAGTGGAACCTGCGCCCGTATGCTGTCGGACTCCTTCGAAACGAACCGATCTCCTTCTCGATGATGGCCTTCGTGCTTCTCCTGCTCTCGACGGTGAGCTTTGACGGTTTCATGGCTACTCCCGTGTGGGCCAGTATCGAGGAGTTCATGTCTGCCCACCTTCCCGACCTGAATGGAACCCGCCTGATAGTCATCCGAACGCTCGGCCTCGTGGCGTTCCCGCTCCTGTTCCTCGGCATCTATTCCCTGGTCAGCGCGCTCATGAGCCGGGCGGGTGATCGGCGCCGCTCCACGGGGGAATTGGCGCGGTCCTTCGCTTTGAGCCTCGTCCCCATCGCTGTCGCCTACCACACGGCCCACTACCTCTCCTTTCTCCTCATCCAGGGGCAACTGCTGATCCCGCTGGCCTCGGATCCCTTCGGGTTTGGATGGAATCTCCTGGGGACTGCCGGGTACCGGATCGACATCGGGATCGTGGGTGCCAGATTCGCATGGTATAGCGCCGTGGTGGCCATCGTGGCCGGTCACATCATCGCCGTGTACCTGGCGCATCTTGTCGCCCTGCGGACCTTTCGGGATCGGAACCCCGCCCTTCGAACCCAATATCCGATGTCGGCCCTGATGGTGGGCTACACCATGGTCAGCCTCTGGATCCTCGCCCAACCCATCGTGGAGATCAGGACCCCTACCCCGGCCACCGCCGAGGCCTCGACCCCGGGCATACTGCGGGTTCCTGCCGACGCCCTGATTCCCGAACCCGGGACCGGGCGCCTCGGGCAGGTTGGTGACGGAAAGGTCGCGAGGGAGAAGCTGACCTATCGGCTCCTGGACTCCTCGTTCCATGACGGGACCCGGGTGAGCGTCGCCGATCTCCTCTATCCCTATGCACTGGCCTATCGGTGGGGAGTACGTGACCCCAAGAGGCCTTCTGAGTTCGACCGCTCCATCGAGGAATCCACCGCCCTGCTCCGGCAGAGTCTGGCGGGGGTGAAGGTGCTGCGAGTGGAAAAGACCGTCACGGGCTTCGGGGAGATCCGGCTTGTCCACGAGGTGCCCGTCGTCGAGGTCTACCTGAATTCGCGCCTTCGCGATCCCCAGCAACTCGCCTCGATTGCCCCACCCTGGAGCAGTCTCCCATGGGATCTGATCGTCCTGATGGAGGAGGCCGTGGTCCGTGGCTGGGCGGCCTTCTCTCTCGAAGAGGCAACGCGCCGCGGCGTGGAATGGATGGACCTCGCCAGGGGAGCGCGCCTGAAGGACCGGCTGGCCTCCCTGGTCGAGGAATTCGAACGGCGTGGATACGTCCCGGATCCCCTGAAAGGGCTCGTGACTGCCCAGGTGGCGAAGGAGCGATGGGCCGCGCTTGGCGGCTTCTACCGGGCCCATGGCCACTTCCTGGTCACCAACGGTCCATACATGCTGGAAAAGTGGGCGGAGGAATCCGTGGTCCTGAAGGCCTTCAGGGACTTGAGCTACCCCCTCGGGGTGGGGTCATTCGACGCCTATGCGATCCCGCGGAGGGCGTACATTTCAAAGATACGACTGGAGGCCGATCGGCTGGAGGTCTGGGCCGACGTGGAGAAGGTCGAGAAGTTCCAGAGGAGCTACGACATCGTCCGGGAACCGTTCCGGGGCCAACCCGCCTCTGCGGTGAGGCCGGATACCCTGACGTGCCAGTACGTGATCCTGGGTCCCACCGGCGAGGTGGTGAAGGCAGGCGCCGCGACGTTGGGAGACGGCGGCGTCTTCACTGCGGATCTGAAGGGAGCGTTAGGACCCGGCCTCTACACCGTCATGACTGCCCTCTACCTGAACGAGAACTTCATGAATCCCGAGATCAAAGCCGTCCAGTACCGGGTGGGGGGAGCGTCCTGATGGATCCTCGACGGCAATCGCGGGCCGGAGGTCTCACCGCCTCGCGCCCGAGGCGGCCTCCAGGATACCGGTGATGTCCTGCACGGTTGCGGCGCGGGGGTTGTTCTTCAGCAATCGCTGATTGCCAAACGACTCCTCGGCCAACCCCGCGATTCCCTCCCGCGGGATCTTGACGTCGGACAGCGTGTGCGGAAGCCCGACCTCCACCACGAGTCGATGCACGGCGACACTGGCGAGGTGGGCCGCCTGCTCCGGAGGGAGCCCCGCGACGTCCTCCCCCATCGCCTTGGCGATCTGCGCGTACTCCGCCTGCACGGCCGTTTCGTTGAACTCCATGACATACGGCAGCATCAGGGCGTTGGCGACCCCGTGCGACACGCCGAAGCGTCCGCCCATGGCCATCGCGATGGCGTGGACCGCACCCAGCAATCCGTTCGCGAACGCCAGGCCTGCCATGAGACTCGCGTTGGCCATGTGGCGCCGGGCCTCCACGTCACGCCCGTCGGCCACGGCACGACGCAAGGACGCGCCGATGAGCCGGATGGCTTCGAGGGCGAGCGGCCGCGTCAGGGGTTGCGCGCTCCTGGAGACATAGGTCTCGATGGCGTGCGTCAAGGCGTCCATCCCCGCGGACGCCGTCACGGCGGGTGGCGCGGTCACGGTGAGGAGCGGGTCGACGATGGCTGCACGGGCGAGGAGATGCGCGCTGACGATCCCCTTCTTTGTGTGACCCCCATCGGGCTTCACATCGGTCAGGATCGAGTTCGGCGTCACCTCGCTGCCGGTTCCGGCCGTCGTGGGCATCAGGATCATCGGCAGGCCGGGCTTCGGGACATTGTCGACTCCCCACATCTCTTCGAGGGGCCGCTCATTCGCGAGGATCGCCGCCGTGGCCTTGGCGATGTCCAGGGCACTCCCCCCGCCCAGCCCGACCACGAGATTCGGCACGTACTCCCTCGCGAATTCAGCGCTGCTCCGGGCCGTGGCCACCATGGGGTCGGGCTCGACATCGTCGAACACCTCGACGGCAAGGCCGGCGCGCTTGAGGGATGCCACGGCGTCCGAGATGAAGTCGGTCTTCTCATGCAGCGTCTTGTCGGTGACCACGACGGCGCGGGTGGCCCCGAGAGCCTCGGCCTCAGTACCGACCGAATCCGCCGATCCGTCTCCTGTGATGATCCTGGGCGGGCACCGAAACTCCTGCGACACCGGGCACCTCCTTGTGCGCCTGTCAGCCTGACTGTGACGTCGACCCTTCGATAACTTGCTCACGCTGGAGCGGCCCCCGACCATGCCCAGCCTTGGCGGCCACCTTATAGCAAAAGCATCTCGAAATGTCACGCCAGGCTGGGTCTGCGCCCAGGGAGGATGCCCCCCGGAGCTTTCGCAAGAGCATCCGGGTTCGATCGTCTGCCCAGGATCCTGCTCGCCGCGCTTTGACCGGTGACCAGTACCTGGGGCGTTGCGATGGCAACTTCTCCTTGACACGGAAAACGAAATTGGGGAAGGTAAGCCGCCTTTGGAAGGGAATCAAGCGGCATCAGCGCATCCTGCCGGTGCCGTAGGGCCCCGATCCGATGCACGACGCCCAAAAGAACTCCAGACTCGCACCCGCATCATCCATGGCCGGGCGCATGGCCCGGTGGAGCGCAGGGCACTCCAAACAACGGGAGGGAAAGGCACCCATGTGTATTCGTCGAAAGTGGATCTCAGGCGTCACGGTCGGAGTCTTCGTGCTCGCTTCGTTCACGCTGGCGCTCGCACAGGCCAAGCCGATCAAGATCGGCCAGATCATTCCCATGACCGGCGAGGCGGCGGAATCGGGCAGGTACCACAAGCAAGGAGCGGAGATCGCCATCGACAAGATCAACGCTGCCGGTGGGATCAAGGGCAGTAAGCTCACGGTCGTCCTGGAGGACGACCAGACGACCAACCCCGGGGCGGTAGCCGCGCTGCAAAAGCTCCTGGAGGACAAAGAGATCCCGATGATCCTGGGCTCCATCCGCTCCACCCAGGTGCAGGCCATGCTGCCGACGATCAACGAGGCCAAGATTCCCGTGGCGATCGGCGGGACCAACTACGGCCTGACCCACAGCGGCAGCCAGTGGGTCTTCCGCTTCCGCCCAAATGACGGCATGAGCGCAAAGGTCATCGCCAAGTTCATGGTGGACGAGCTGAAGCTCAGGAAGGTGGGCATCGTTCACGCCTCCGACGCTTTCGGCAACGGGGGGCGGGACATGCTCACTCCGGCCCTCAAGGCGTTGGGCGCAGAGGTGGTCTTCACGCAGGGATACAACAACCAGGAAAAGGATTTTACCGCGGTGGTCCAGGGCCTGAAGAAGTCCGGCGCAACCGGGCTCAACTCCTACATGACCTTCTCCACGGACCTCGGTATCTTCGCGCGCCAGCTCAAGCAGCTCGGCGCACAGGTCAAGTGGGTCGGGTCGCCTTCCATCACCGCCGTGGACGGTCGGAATCTGGCCGGCGACGCGCTCTACGGCACCTACGGCGTCACCGACTTCCACGTGGAGGCCAGCCCCACCTCCGCCGAATTTGCGAAGGCCTACAAGGCCAAGTTCGGTCAGGAGCCGGACCTGTACGCCGCCTGGTGCTACGACGCAGTCCTGGTGTTCGCCGAGGCGATGAAGCGGTCGCCGGACCTGAAGCCGGAGAACCTTCGCAAGGCGATCCTGGGCATCCAGAAATTCCCGGGCGCGGAAGGGGAGTACAACTTCGACGGCAACGGCGACGGCTTGGATCACTACCACGTCGTGCAGAACGTCAACGGCAGCATCAAGTATTTCAAGACGCTGCGCGTTCCCCGCTAGGACCCATGCTGTTCGCTTGGGCCATCACTGGGTGAAATCCCCCCTGGCCCCCCTTTAGCAAAGGGGGGTTGGGGGGATTTGTTCCTGTGGCGGCGTCATGTCGTGCGGGACAGTGAACAGGATTGCCGCCAGGACCGATCTGAACACGAGGATTCGCTGACCGTCCGCCGGAGCCGGAGAGGATAGGGTATGCCCGAAGGCCTGTCCACGATCGGACAGCTTCTGTTCGCCGGCCTGGCGATCGGGGGCGTCTACGGGCTGGTCGCCCTGGGCTTCGTCATGATCTTCCGGGCGACCAACGTCGTGAATTTCGCCCAGGGCGAGTTCGCCATGCTGGGCGCGTACTTCCTGGTCGCCCTGTGGCAAGGGCTGAAGCTGAACTACTACGTGGCCATCCTGCTGGCGCTCCTGATCATGGCGGCCGTGGGTCTGCTCTTCGAGATCACGGTCTACTACCCGTTGCGCAACCGATCCTTCCTGCCCGTCATCATCGCCACCATCGGGGTCAGCATCATGTTTCAGAACGGGGCCCTGGCCGTCTTCGGCCCGAGCCCCGAGAAGGTCCGTCCGGTGATCGAGACGGTGGGCGGGACCGGCGGCATCACGCTGGCCGGCGTCTTCTTCGACTACCAGTATGTGGTCACCCTCGGTGTCACGGTGCTGCTCGTCGGCCTTCAGTACCTCTTCTTCGAATACACCATCCTGGGCAAGAAGATGCAAGCCACCTCGCAGGATAAGGACATGGCGAGGCTGCTCGGCATCCCGGTGGCATTCATGATCGCCCTCACCTTCGTCTACAGCAGCCTGCTGGGCGGTCTGAGCGGCATGCTTGTAGCCCCCATCTTCTTCGTGACCCACAAGATGGGGGCCACATTGGGCCTCAAGGCTTTCGCGGCCACCATCTGCGGCGGGTTCGGGGACGTGCGGGGCGCCATCCTCGGCGGCCTCGCCCTGGGCGTGATCGAGAGCTTCGGCGCCGCCTACATCTCCGCCATCTACAAGGACGGCTTCAGCTTCCTGGTGCTGATGCTGTTCCTCCTGTTGCGGCCGCAGGGCATCTTCGGTGAGAAGGTTGCGGAGAAGGCATGACCGGCGACGACGTCAAAAAAGCCCCCAGTCCCCTCTGGCTCACACTCAGACCGGGCTACCTGGCCCTGACGCTGGGGGCCGTCGTGGTCTCACTCCTGCCGCTCTTCTACACGAGCCGGTACACCACGAACCTCCTCATCCTGGGCGCGTCGTGGGCCATCGCCACGCTCGGCCTCGTCGTGGTGCTGGGCTACGCCGGGCAGATCTCGCTGGCCCAGGCCGCCTTCTACGGGATCGGGGCGTACGCGGTGGCCCTCGGAACCACCCGGTGGGCCCTGGACTGGTGGCTGGCCCTGATCCTCGGCTTGCTCGCCGCCACCCTGGCAGGGGCAGTCCTCGGCAGCACGACGCTCAAGCTGGGCGGTCACTATCTGGCCATGGTGACGATCTGTTTCCAGATCATCTACACCCTGATCACCACCAACTGGATCGCGGTCACCGGCGGTCCGGATGGGATCAGCAACATCAAGCGGCCGCCCTTCCTCGTCCCGCTCAACTCCGCCCAGCGCTACGCCTGGTTCGCCCTGGCGGCGCTCTGGCTCGTGGCCGGTCTGGTCTGGTGGCTCCGCGACACGGCCCTGGGGCGGGCCATGCGGGCCATCCGCGAGAACGAGCTGGCAGCAGAGGCCCTGGGGGTGGACACGCGCCGGGTGAAGGTCATCGCCTTCACCCTGAGCGCCGTCATCGGGGCTCTGGGCGGCGCGATATACGCCTCCGGGTACCTGTACATCAGCCCGGACAGCTTCAACTTCGATCACGCGGTGGCCTTCCTCGCCATGGTGCTCGTGGGAGGGAGCGAGTCGGCGCTGGGCGCCATCCTGGGCGCCACCCTGCTCACCTTCCTACCCGAGTGGTTGCGGGACCTGAAGAAGATCTACCTCGTGATCTACGGCTGCGCCATCATTCTGGTGATCGTCTTCATGCCCGAGGGTCTCTGGGGCTACGCGAAGCTCCTGGGCCGACGCTTTGCCCGGCCCCCGATTCTCCCCCCCGCCCGAGGCACGCTGCGCGTGGGCGGCCGGGGGACAACCGGCGAAGAGATCCTTCGGGTCGAGCGCCTCGTCAAGCACTTCGGCGGACTCAAGGCGGTGGATGGCGTGGATTTCAGCGTCCGGCGCGGCGAGATCCATGCGCTCATAGGCCCTAACGGGTCCGGCAAGACCACAATCATCAACCTCCTCTCCGGCCTCTACGTGCCCACCGCGGGGCGCATTCACTTCCTGGGCCGGGACGTGGTCGGATCGCGCCCCAACCGCATCGCGCGTGGCGGCATGGCCCGCTCGTTTCAGAACCTGCGCCTGTTCCGCGAGCTGTCCGTCTGGGAGAACGTCCTGGTCGGCGCACAGCGAGAGGAGGGGAGCGAGGCCGAGACCCGAGACCGCGCCATGGCGGCCATCGAGTTCGTGGGCCTGCCGGACAAGGCCCACGAGATCTGTCGAAACCTGCCCTACGGACACCAGAAGCTCGTGGAGCTGGCTCGCGCACTCGCCGGGGAGCCGGATCTGCTGCTCCTCGATGAGCCGGGCGCGGGCCTGAACCAGACCGAAAAGCAGGAGCTGATCCAGTTGCTGAAGCGCCTGAACGAGATGGGGCTCACGATTCTCATCGTGGAGCACGACATGTCCCTGGTTTCCCAGGTCGCCATGACCGCCACCGTGCTCAACTTCGGCTTGAAAATCGCCGAGGGGACGGCGGAGGAGGTGCTGCGGCACCCGGCCGTGGTGGAGGCTTATCTCGGCGACAGGGAGGTGGCGCTGGGTGTTTGAGATCCGCGATGTCCACGTCGCTTACGGATCGGTGACCGCCCTGCGTGGGATCTCCCTCGATGTGCGCGAGGGAGAGATCGTCTGCCTCCTGGGCGCCAATGGGGCCGGCAAGTCCACGACGCTCCGGACCGTATCGGGTCTCCTCCATCCCCTGCGGGGCGAGGTCCTGCTACGCGGCCGGCCCATCCACCGGCTCTCCGCCGAAGCCATCGTCAGGCTCGGCATCTCCCACGTGCCGGAGGGGCGGCGCATCTTCCCCGGTCTGACGGTGCGGGAGAACCTGGTGCTGGGGGCGTCGAACAGGCGCGTCGTACGCCGCCAAGAGCTGGAAGACGACATGGCCCAGATGTTCCGCATCTTCCCGGACCTGGAACGGCTGAAGCACGCCCTCGGCTGGACCCTCTCGGGCGGGCAGCAACAGATGCTGGCCATCGCGCGCGGTCTCATGGCGCGACCGCAGGTCCTCCTGATGGACGAGCCCTCCCTCGGCCTGGCCCCCATCCTCGTCCAGGAGGTCTTCCGCGTGATCAAGGAGATCAATGCCACGCGGGGCACCACACTCCTCCTGGTGGAACAGAACGCCAGCATGGCCCTCTCCGTGTCCCATCGGGGCTACGTGATGGAGACCGGCCGGATTGTCCTTCAGGGGTCGGCCCAGGATCTCCTCCGCAACCCGCAGGTGAAGGACGCCTACCTCGGCGGGCGCAAGACGGGCTGAGCCTGCGCGCTGCCACCCGATCCAAGAAACCAACCCTTTCCTTTTGTCCCTTCTTCCCCCACAATCCTTGAGCAGAGCCACACCCTGATTGCCGGCTGTCCGGTGTCCCGAGAGGTCGGTTCTTCCCGTGGGGAAGAGTCGAAGAATCGGAGGGCTCATGAATGTGATCGAGGGCGCCCTGGCGCAAGGCCGATCGGCCCTGACGGAGTTCGAGGCCAAGCGGTTTCTAACGGGATTTGGCATTCCAGTCTGCCGCGAAAACCTCGCGCTCGATTCCGATGCTGCGGCCGCCGAGGCGGCCAGCATCGGCTTCCCGGTCGTCTTGAAGGCGTCCGGGGCCGGCCTGCTCCACAAAACCGAGGTGGGAGGCGTCGCACTCAACCTGAAGACCGAGCCAGAGGTGCTGGAAGAAGGTCGGCGTCTTCTGAACATTCCGGGATGCGACGGGTTGCTGGTGCAAGAGATGGTCAGGGGAGATCGAGAGCTGGTGTGCGGGCTGACGCGGGATGCCCAGCTTGGACCGTGCGTCATGTTCGGGCTGGGCGGGATATTCACCGAGACACTCGACGATGCGGTCTTCCGGCTGGCCCCCCTGACCTCCCTGGACGCACAGGAAATGCTGGAGGAGATCCGAAGCGCCAAGATCCTGGGACCCTTCCGGGGGCAGCCAGCCGTGGACAAAGCCGGACTCTCCAGTATCCTGATCGCGCTCGGGACCATCGGCCCGCAGTACGACGCAATTCGAGAGATCGATCTCAATCCCGTCAAGATCCGGCCAGACGGCTCGCCGGTCGTCGTGGACGCTCTCATTTCTCTGGCCCCGATGGCGGCCGCCCGTCTTTGAGTACTCGCTCTTCTCTGATTCCCCTTCTCCCATTGGGGAGCAGGCAGGGATGAGGGGCCAAGCGCGGGGCGGCTACAGATCAGGGAGAGTCAATTCATGGAAGGCGCGAGACAGAATTCGCTGATCCCGTTCTTCGAGCCACGGAGCGTGGCGATCGTCGGCGCCTCCGCCACTCCGGGCAAGGCCGGATACGAGGCAATCCGAAACCTCTTGGCCAACGAATATGCCGGAAGGATTCACCTCGTGAACCCGAGGGGGGGTGAGATCCTGGGTCTGCCAGTCACGCCTTCGATCTCCGCATTGCCCGCAGGGGTGGATCTGGCAGCCGTCATCCTCCCCGCCGAGGCCACGCCGAAGGCGCTGCGAGACTGTGCCGCGAAAGGCATCCGACACGTGGCGCTCATGGCCGGGGGGTTCGCCGAGGTGGACGAGGGGGGTGCCCAGATCCAGCAGGAACTCGAGGACATCATCCGGGAGACGGGGATTCGCGTCTTGGGGCCGAACATCTCGGGACACACGTCCACCCCGCATGCCTACACGTCCGCCTTCTTCCCGCTCGGCAAGATCCGTCGGGGGACCGTGTCCTTCATCGCACAGACCGGGAACTTCGCCACCCACACCATGAAATACATCCTCACCGGCGAACACTTCGGCGTCTGCCGGGTGATCGGCCTGGGCAACAAGGTGGACATCGACGAGTGCGACGCCCTGGAATACCTGGCCGACGATCCCGAGACCAGCGCCGTCGTCATGTACCTCGAAAGCTTCAAGCGGCCGCGGCATTTCCTGGAGATCGCGAGGGAAGTCACACGGCGAAAGCCCGTCGTCATGCTGAAAAGTGGCACGACGGAGGCCGGCAAGCACGCCGCCGTCGCCCACACCGCAGCCATGGCGTCGGAGGATAGGCTCGTGGACGGCATGCTGCGCCAGGCCGGCATCGTCCGGGTCTGGGAGTACACCCATCTCATCCTGGCGGCCAAGGCCCTCTCGATGCTGCCGCTGCCCAAGGGGAACCGGGTCAGCTTCCTGGCGCCGTCCGGGGCGATGCTGGTCGCGTACACGGACCTGTGCGTGCGCCTCGGGCTGGAGGTGCCGCCGGTGAGCCCGGAGACGGTGCGGAGGCTCCAGGAGATCAGCCCGCCGTACATCCGGATGCGCAACCCCGTGGACATCTGGGCCTCGGCCACCGTCCGTGGCGTCGAGTTCGCCTACCGCGAGGGCATGCAGGCCGTCCTGAAGGACCCCAGCATCGATGCGGTGGTGCCCGTCCTCATGCTGACGCGGGAGATCGGCCTCCCGCCGTTCGACTTCGTCCTCGACCTCGCCAAGAAGTATCCGGAGAAGCCGATCCTGGTTGGTTTCAGTGCCGCCAAAGAGTGCATGGAGGAATGCAAGGCCTACCTCGAGCCCCGCGGCGTTCCGACCTTCCCCGAGATCGAGCAACCCTTCGAGGCCCTCTCGATCCTCGTCCGCTGCCAGCGGGCCACGAGCCGGCCACTCTAAGCCCAATTACTTCAGTCGCACCACGGAGGCACGGAGCCCACGGAGAATATCCATGATGTGCGAAACCACGCGGCAAGCGCGGGCGAGTTCGTTGAGGAGGGATTTGCCGGGGGATTGCGGCTGGTCTAAGCTCCGTACGCGAGAATTCGGGTATTGGAACCCGAGCGCGATGGAATATTTCCTGGGAGATTCAATTGCAGAGTTCTATGAAGCCGGCCTGGGTGAAATGGCCGTCGAATGCCAAAGCTTCTCGTAGTCCCAGCTTTTTCATCAGCACAAAGCTCGTGCAATCCGTGACACTGAAATCCATGTCCCGGTAGCGCTTGAAGAGAATCCACGCAGCTTCGATCCGGTCAGTGGTCATATACTCGACCTGCACCAAGCGACTACCTCGCACTTCCTCGCCAAACTCCACCGCAATGCGGTGCCCCGCACCCATTCGAATGATGGTATAGCTTTCGTCCAGCACGTAATCGGATGTAAGGAGCGATTTTCCAGCCTCCAAGACGCGCTTCTTGATGGCAAGGGCTTCGGCGTGCAGAGTGTCCCGGCGGTTCCTGATGGCGAGAAACGCGCTCGTATCCACAAAGACGACGGGATCAACGCTGCTTGCCGTAGAGGAACGCATCGTGTTTCTCGGCGAGGTTCACGGGACCGTTAAATGCCCCAGCCATGCGATAGAGGGAATCATCACGGCGGCTCCGCCGGCCGCGACCCTTGTCGGTTTGGCTCAGGCCGGCAATCAGCTCGCGAAGAACGCCGGAAATCGTCGTTCCCCGGGCGGATGCTTCCCGCTTCAGGGCCTCGTACTGCTCCCAGGGAATCTCCACATTGAGTCTCTTGACCATCGCGGCTCCTTCAAAGATCTGTACGTACGTGCCCTATGCTACGAACTAGTCTGGCGTCAAGTACTGAGTCCTTCCCGAGCCCTCAAGGCCTCGAAGGCGACCGCACGCGTACCTCCTCGAGGCTGGCTTCGACGCGAGTGAGTACGAGAACCGGACCACCGCACCTTGCCGTGTCTCACGCTTCACCCCACACCTGAAACTCCCCGCGCCTCGGAGGATTGCGCAGATATCCCTCGCGATGCTTTCGCTCCAGTTCCCGCTCCTTCGAACGCACCAACGCCGCCCGCAGAGCCTCACGTGTGACCCCCGATCGGGTGGTCCCACGCTGCTTCGCCATCCGATCGACAGCCTCCACCAACTCCTCGTCCAGTGTCATTTGCACCGTGCGCATGACCTGGTCTCCTTTCCGACTATTTGAATAGCTATGACGATACACAGCCCGCTTGTCCGTGCAAGAGGCTTCTGGCCATCGTTCACTTACCCACGTATCCACAAAAGGGAGGATCCAGATGGACGCGCAGCGCCTCCTCAGTGGAATCCCGGAGAGCTTGATCGGCAACCGCATCGTCTCGGATGTCGTGCTACCCTTCGGGCGGATTCGGCGTCCACGTGCTTGAAGACCGCCATGGTCGCCTTGATGTCCGCAAGGAACTTCGCGTCGCGACTGGCCTCTTCCATCTCTCGCGCACGCCGAGAGCGCTCCTCGTGGCTCAAGAGCATCCGCTTTGATTCCACGATTCACCTCCCAACCTCCAGCCCCCCATTCTCCCCGGTTTGCAGGCGATATCTTGGGACTGCCCCATTGGCAAGCTTATCGTCCCCCTTGACACGGAGGGCATGAGGTGGTAGCAATTTTGAGAATGTTTCTCATTTGGACCGTGCCCATGCATACCGCCAAGCTGAGAGAAGCGCTGCACAGCCACGGGTTAAAGCTGACCAAGCCCCGCTTGGCCGTCATCGATGTCCTGGCCGCGACCTCCGAGCACCTGAAGGTGGCGGAGGTGCACCGGCGGGCCAGGCGGATCGATGGGCGCATCGGGCTGGCCAGCGTGTACCGGACGATGGGGCTCCTGGCGCAGATGGGGCTGGTGAAAGATGTGCACGTGGAGCAGCGGCACCGCCGCTACGCACAGATCACGAACGGCCACGGCCACCACCTGGTCTGCACCGGCTGCGGCCTGGTTCAGGAGTTCTCGGACTGCCCCGCGGACGACCTGGCGCGCACCCTGGCCCGGCGGACGAAATTCCTGATCGAGGGACACTGCATGGAATTCTTCGGTCGATGCGTCAAGTGCCGCCGGCGAACCCGCGAGGCTTCCTCCGGCCGGAAGCGCAAACCATGACCCGGTCCGGGCGGGTGATCGCCGGTTTGTTCCTTCTATCGCTCCCTGTGTGGACTGCGGCGTGCGAAACCAGGCGGCCGCAGGACCAGTCCGCCCCCCAACGGCTACCCGTCGTGACCACACTGATGGTGCTGGCGGATCTCATCGAACAGGTCGGGGGAGACAAGGTGCGGGTGACACCGCTGGTGCCGCCCGGCGGGGAGGTCCATACCTACCAGCCCACCCCGGACGACATCAAGCACGTTGCTCAGGCGCGTGTCGTCTTTTACAACGGCGCCCATCTGGAGGAGTGGATCGACGAGACCATCCGGAGCGCCGGGAAGTCGGACCTCAAGATCGTTGTCCTCTCCCAAGGATTGCCGACCATCACCGAGAAGGGCGGCGAGCCCAATCCGCATCTCTGGCTGGACGTGACAAACACGAAGGCGTACGTCGAGAAGATCCGCGACAATCTGACCCAGGTGGACGGCGCGAACTCAAGGTACTACGCGCAGAGAACGCGAGCCTACCTCGCCAGACTGGACGAGCTGGACGCCTGGATCCGGGCTGAGGTGGAGAAGATTCCCCCGGCTCGCCGAACGCTCGTGACGTTTCACGACGCATTTCCATACTTTGCGAAGCGGTACGGTTTCACGCTGGAGGGCGTGGTCGTGGCGAGCCCGGGCAAGGAGCCATCCGCCAAGGAACTCGCGGCCCTGGTCCGACGGATCAAGCGGGAGCGTGTCCCGGCCGTCTTCGCCGAGGCCCAGTTCAATCCCAAGACGCTGGAGGTCCTCGCCAAGGACGCCGGGGTCAGGGTGGTTTCGAACCTGTACAACGACAGCCTCTCGACCGATGCCGAGGCCAACTCGTACATCGTCCTCATGCAGCACAACCTGAGAGAGATCGTGAAGGCCCTTCGATGATTTCGAAATTCGATATTCGAAATTCGAAATTCGAGGGACCGGGAGCGGGCTCGGGGAAGAAGTGGAAGTACTGCCTGGAGGTGAAGGACCTCGCGGCCGGATATGACCGGGGGCCTGCGATCGAGGGGATCAGCTTCGTCGTCGGGCCGGGCCAGATGGTCGGGGTGATCGGGCCCAACGGCGCGGGCAAGAGCACGCTGTTCAAGGCGATCCTGGGCCTGATCCCCCGACTGCACGGGGAGATCCTCCTGCACGAGACCGACGCCCTCCGCCAGCGGGCGATGATGGGGTATCTCCCCCAACTCGACGCCATCGACCGGACGTTCCCGGTCTCGGTGGAAGACGTGGCCATGATGGGCCGGTACAAGCGAATCGGCTGGTGTCGCCGCCCGGGTCCGGAGGATGTCCGGGCCGTACGCTCCGCCCTGGAGCGAGTCGAATTGCTCTCGCACGCCGGAACGCAGATTGGCAAACTCTCGGGCGGGCAACAACAGCGCGCCCTGTTGGCGCGCGTCCTGGCCCAGGACCCGCACCTGCTCCTCCTGGACGAGCCGGTGAGCGGGGTGGACGCCACCACCCAGCATGCGATCTTTGGCGTCCTGGAAGAGCTCCGGAACAACGGCAAGACCGTCGTCGTGGCCACACATGATCTGAACTGCGTCATCGAGCGCTTCGACCAGGTCGTGTGCCTGAATCGGACCCTCATCGCCTACGGCCCACCCAAGGACGCATTCCGAGAGGACAATCTGAACCTGACCTACGGCAGCCACTTGATGGTCGTGAACGTGGGGGACCGGCGCGTCGTCGTGGCCGACGAGCATACTCACTAATGCGTAAAGCGTGAAACGTAATAAGCCCTTTACGTTTTACGCATTACGTCTTACGTTTTGCGTTCTTCGATGATCGACTTCCTGGTCGCGCCATTCGAGTTTGCCTTCATGCAGCGCGCCCTCTTGGGGGGCATCCTGGTGGGTGGGATCTGCGCCCTGGTGGGAACCTACGTGGTATTGCGGGGGATGGCCTTCGTCGGGGATGCACTGGCCCATGCGGCGTTTCCGGGCGTCGTGATCGCGTATCTGCTGAAGGGAAATATCTACCTGGGCGCCGCGGTCTTTGCCCTGGCCACTGCCCTGGGGATCGGCTTCGTCTCCCGGCGCGCCCGCATGAGCTACGACACCACCATCGGCATCCTGTTCGCCGGCGCCTTCGCCCTCGGCGTCCTGCTCATGAGCACGATCCGGGGCTATACCGTGGATCTGTTCAGCTTCCTGTTCGGGAACATCCTGGGGATCTCGGGGCGGGATCTGCTGTTCGTCGGAGTGCTGGGGGCGGCGGTGGTGCTGACAGTCGCGCTCCTCTACAAGGAACTGCTTCTGCTATCTTTCGACCCCACCGTCGCCGAGGCGATGGGATACCCGGTCCAGGCACTCAATTATCTCCTCCTGGCCCTGATCGCCCTGACCATCGTCATCTCCATTCAGGCCGTCGGCATCATTCTCGTGGTGGCCCTCCTGGTGACCCCCAGCGCCACGGCCTACCTGCTCACCGAGCGCTTCCTTCGCATGATGCTCCTGGGGATCTTTCAGGCCGTCCTCTCAGCCGTGATCGGGCTGTACCTCTCCTACTACCTGAACGTGGCCTCGGGCGCCGCCATTGTCCTGGTCAGCACCTGCCTGTTCTTCCTGGTGTTGACCGGCCGGCGCCTTGCCTCCCGCGGACGCCTGACGGCCTGACCCTCACGCCTGGGCAACTACCTGTGACCTCCCGGCTGCCGTGTTCCGCCACGTGCCGGTCTAGCCCGCCTGCCATCGCTCTCGCCACCCCGGGTTGGATTGCCCCCAGCGGGGAGGACGGGCCGGTGGCGCACCTCGGGGCGGAGGTCCCATGCCTCGCGAAGGACCTCCTCGCCACCGAACTTTCGCACCGTTCGCATGAGCCGCCCCAGGTGGGCCTCATGCGGGGCGAAGGCGGATTTGGGGATCGGCACCATTGCCCCACCGATGGCATGCACCGTGTCGCGGCCCAGACGGTCCAGCTCGGAGCGCTCTAGGTGGACCGCCATGGCCAGGGCCTGCGGCAACGTCACCTCCCGGCCCGCCCGCCGCTCGCAGGATTCGATGGTGGCCTGCAGCGGCCGCAACCGGTGTCGAATATCCGCGATCTCCCCCTTCCGATCGGCCAACTCCTTCACCATCTTCAGCACGCCGGCGTGCTCGTGCTCTTCCAGGGCCATCTCCCACCAGAGGTTCGCGATGCCCGGCAGGTCGGCGAACTTCCGGAAGAACCGTATGTAGAGTCTGCCCACCCGCTCCTCCAGATCAATCAGGTGATCCAGCGCCACGTGGGTACGCATCTGCCTCCCCCAGGCCCCTGCGGCCTCTCGGTCGCCGTGCCTCCGCACGCATGTTCCACTCCCGCCACGGACTATCGCAGGAGAAGGCGGCCCGGGTCAAGCCGAATCCCCTTGACTTTCCGACAGGCCTCCGGGTAGGCTCCGCTCAAGCCTGACAGGATGGATGTCGAGAGGTTCTCTCACATCAGCGCGGACCCTGGGGGGCGGGCCGCAGGAGGAGGATCATGATGCTGCAACGCGGAAGGTTCCTCGGGCTTTTAGTCCTGGTGGCCCTAGTGACATTGGGGCTCACTCTCGGCGGGGGACTGCCTCCGGCCTCAGCCGGGCAGCCCATCACCATCTCGATCATCGACAACGGCGGCGACCTCGCCTCCACCGGCGTGATCATCGAGAACTACAAGAAGGCCAATCCCGACAAGGTGAAGGAGATCAAGATCCAGCGGGGACCCGCCCCGGAGACACCCGCCAAGATCAAGGCGCAGCAGGACGCCGGGCGGGCGGACATCAACCTGATCCTCACCGGTCAGGATGCCGGCTCCGTCCTCGCCGCCAACAAGCAGCTCATCGAGCTGTTCCCCAAGTACGACAAGATGTTCCCCAAGGATGAGCTGAACGACGCGGCGAAGGTCCTGCAGGACTCGGGGGGCGGCGTGCTCATGCCGACCGTGGTGAACGCCGGCGGGCCGGTGTTCATCTACAACCCGAAAAAAGTGCAGAAGCCTCCGAAGACCGCCGCGGAACTCTTGGCGTGGGCCAAGGCGAACCCCAACCGGTTTCTCTACGCCCGGCCGGCGAACAGCGGCCCCGGCCGCTCCATCACCTGTGGGTTGCCGTATATCCTGAATGACAAGGCTCCCTTGGATCCGGAGAAGGGCTGGGACAAGGCCTGGGCCTACATGAAGGAGCTGGGGAAGTACATGGAGTACTACCCCACCGGCACCCTCTTCACCCTCCGGGAGTTCGCCCAGGAGCAGCGCTGGATGATCGCCGGCATCATGGAATGGGACATGAAGCCCCGGGCCGAGGGCGTGATCCCGCCGGACGCCAAGATCACCATCCTGGACAATACCACCTTCGTCATCGATGGCCACTACTGGGGGATCCCCAAGGGCGTACCCCAGAACGAGGTGGACGTGATCCTGGACCTCATGAAGTTCATGCGCCGGGTCGACCAGCAAGTCCTGACCTGGAAGGCCTTCATCGGTCCGAGTATCAAGGCAGCGACCTTCGACAAGGCGCCGGCGGACATCCGGGACCTCGTCAAGGAACACTGGCGGCCCGAGTACGACCAGATCGGCCCCGGCAAGAAGTACAAGATGGCACCGCAGCTTGACTTCAAAGAGCTGACGTACGCGATGGACCGCTGGGACCGGGAGATCGGCGCGCAGCAAATCAAGAAGCAGTAGTTCGGGGCGAGGGGAGACTCACGGAAGGGGAGGGCCATGACCAGCGGCCCTCCCCTTCCGTGCATCTCGACGGGGGATCATGAAAGAGACGATTGAATCGCTGCGTTTCCGGATCACCAAGCGGTTTGGAACGAAGACCGTGCTCCGGGACTTTGCCCTGGAGGTCCGCGGCAAGCAATTCATCACCTTCCTGGGGCCCAGCGGCTGCGGCAAGTCCACGGCGCTGAACATCATCGCCGGGTTGATCCCCGCCACCGATGGCGAGGTTTGGATCGACGGGGGGCGTATCGACCACCTGCCGCCCGAGAAGCGGGGCTTCGGCATGGTCTTTCAGAACTACGCCCTCTTCCCGCACATGACCGTCTTCGCCAACGTCGCCTTCGGCCTGCAGCTCCAGCGCCGGCCGGCGGCGGAGATCACCGAGCGCGTCCAGCAGATGCTGGATCTCGTCCAGCTTCCCGGCTTCGAGGGGCGCTACCCCGGGCAGCTCTCCGGCGGCCAGCAGCAGCGGATTGCCATCGCGCGCGCCCTGATCCTGCACCCGCGCCTCATACTCCTGGACGAGCCGCTCTCGAACCTGGATGCCAAGCTGCGGATCGAGATGCGCGCCGAGATCAAGCGGATCCACACCAGCCTGGGCCTCACCTCCATCTACGTGACCCACGACCAGACGGAGGCCCTGTCGCTGTCGGATTGGATCGTGGTGATGAAGGACGGCATCCTGATCCAGGCGGGTCCGCCGCAGGAGATCCACGATCAGCCCGTCAACATCTTCGTGGCGGACTTCATGGGGTTCCGGAACTTCTTCCCGACCCGGGTCGTGGCCCTCGGGCCAGACCGGGACGTGGAGGCCGCGGGCGGCGGGATGAAGATCCGGGGCAAGACCCGGCACCCCTTCGCCCCCGGCGCCTCGGTGGTGGCCGCCATCCGTCCGGATGATGTCGTGATCGGCGGGGACGCCGCCGGTCCGAACGTGTTCCGGGCCAAGGTGGACATCGTCGAATACCTGGGGCGCGAGGATGAGGCGATCGTGACGCTGGAAGCCGGTGGGCGCCTCTGGGTTCGGACGGCCGCCCGGGTGACCCCGGGGGAGAACGTGACCGTGGTCCTGCCGCCGGACCGGGTCATCTTCCTCCCGGCGGAGGCATCCGGAGGCACGGCATGAGGCGGGCACGCACCGGCGAGCCGAGCGAACTGGACCTGCTGGCCATCGCCTGCCTGCTCCCCTCGCTCCTCTACATCTTCGTGCTGTTCATCTACCCGTTCCTCTACGGCATCTACCTGAGCGTCCACCCGATGAAGGTACCTGGCTTCAGCCTGGCCAACTACATCGCCTTCTTCTCCGACCAGTACCAGTACAAGTCCGTGGGGATCACCTTCCGCCTCGCCGTCCCCAACACCATCGTGGTCGTGGCTATCAGCCTGCTCTTCGCCTATAACATGCGCCGGGGGATCTGGCTGGAGCGGACCATCACCACGATCCTGGTCCTCCCCATCTCGCTCGGCGTGATCCTGCTGGCCCAGGGGATCCTGGGCTTCTACGGAGGGAAGGGGTGGTTCAACCAGTTGCTCCTGGGCCTGGGCGTCCTGGAGGACGGGCTGACGCTCACCCACAACTTCGCCGGGGTGATGCTCTCCCTCTTCATGCAGCAATTTCCCTTCTGCTTCCTCATGCTGCTGGGCTACATCTCGGGCATCGACCCCAGCATCGAGAACTCGGCGCGCACGCTCGGGGCGAATCCCTGGACCGTCTTCCGGCGGGTCATGTTGCCCCTCATCGCCCCCGGACTCGCCATCGCTTTTGCCCTGGTGTTTGTCATGAGCTTCGGCACCTTCGCCTCGGCCATCATGCTGGGGCAGCCATCGGGCTCCACCCGGACCATCGCCATCGCCGCCTATGCGCAGGCCTTCGAGATGTTTGACATGCCCTACGCCTCGGCCATCGCGGTGATCATGGGACTGTTCCAGTTGGCCGGCCTGCTGGTGATCCTCCTCCTGCGCAAGCGGATGGTCACGTCGGCGACCATGGGGGTCGGCAAACGATGAGAAGGGCCGGGGTGTTCAGTTCGGTCCTCACCCCGGCGGAAGCCGGGGTCCAGAAGACACTGGATTCCGGCTGGAGTTTACCCCGGTGAAAACCGGGGCCGGAATGACGGACGTGAATGCAGACATGAAGGGCAATCGGTTGCGGAAGATTCTCGATCGCGGCCTACAGGGAACGAGGTAACGCATGCGCGGCCGAATGTGGGGACTGGCAGTGTACATGTTCGTGCTGGGGTTCATCCTGAACCTGCTGGGCATCGTGAGCCACGTCGTGGTGAGCTCGTTCGCCAAGCGCTGGTTCGGAACGCCCCTGCCCCGATCCTTCACAACCGAGTGGTTCACCTATGCCTGGAAGGAGTTCGGCCTCGCCCAGGTCCTCGGGGTGACCATCTTCGTGGCCGTGACCGTGGTGTGCCTCGCCCTGCTCCTGGGGTTCCCCGCCGCGTACATCCTGGCCCGCCGCAACTTTCGAGGCAAGACGCTGCTTCTCCTGCTGTACTTCCTGCCACTCCTCATTCCCCAAATGACCTACGGCATCCCGCTCGCGACAACCATGTTCCGGTACGGGATCGGGGGGTCCGTGGCCGGCGTAATCCTGGCCGTGATGGTCCCCATGGTGCCCCTGGCCATCTTCATCCTCATGCCCTTCTTCGAGCAGATCAGCATCAACCTCGAGTGGGGCGCGGCCATGATGGGGGCCAACCGGTTCCAGATCTTCCGCCGCGTTCTCTTGCCGCTCACCCTGCCCGGGCTCCTCACGGCGGGGATCCTCGTCCTCGTGAACACGGTCTCGAACTTCGAATTGACCTTCCTGGTCTCGGGAGCCGGCTCCCAGACGCTGGTCGTGGCCCTGTTCTACAACGTCTTCGCGGGCGGCGTCCGCCCCGTCTATTCCGTGGATGCCATGGCCGTGATGTACATGACCATGGTCATGCTCCTCCTCATCGTGGCCCTGCGCTTCGTCCGCCCCACCCAGATGGTGTTCCGGCTGGATCAGCCGAAGCGCTAGGGCACCCGCGCGCTTCTCGTCGGTGTGATTCCCCGGGACGGATCGAGGGTCAGGAGAGGGGGGCGACGTCCGCGGCGTCCAGCTCCACAGAGGCCGCCTGCTGGATCAGGCTGACGCTGATGACGAGTCTGGCCCGCGCGCCCTTGCGGAGCAGCACGCCGCGGACCCCCGCCAGTGGACCTCGGATCACTTCGACCGGCATCCCCTCGTGAAGGTACGGGTGGGGATCGTAGGGCAGCGTGCTGGTGACGAGTCTGCGCACCGCCTCGATCTCGGCCTCGGGGACAGGAACCGGCCCCTCCCGGGTGCCGATGATCTGCACCACCCCGTGGATCTTCAGGATGTCGACCCGGTCCTTGGGGGAAAAGTGGGCGAAGCAGTATCCGGGAAACAGCGGGAAAGCCACCTGCTTGCGGCGGTCCTTCCACTGCCGCCACCGCTGGATCAGCGGGAGGAACGGCTCGATCCCCCGCGCCGAGAGCTGTTCCTCCACGCGCTTCTCGTGCCGAGAGCGAGTGCGGAGGGCATACCAGCAGGAAACGGGTTGCTCCATCGGACCTTTCCGATCTCCCCCCTGACGGGGCCAGGGCCGAGCAGCCCCGGCGAGAATGCCGGTTCCGCCTCACGAAGCGGGGAGATGGTTAACATGGGGACATGCCCGTGTCAATCCGAATTCCCGCCGATCGCCAGGTGCACTGGCTGCCGGCGCAGGATACGACCGTGAGGAATCTGCTCACTGCCACCGTGCGGGATCTTGTGGGCAGGCGACGCCGGCCATCCGAAAGGAAGGGGTGAGGGGAGATGAGGGGCACGGCGGCGGGCTGCGGTGAGGAGTGGATTTGGCGGTGGCGCGTGGCACGTCCCGTCTGGGCTGCCCGGCCGGCCCGGCATCACCGGGTGAAGACCTTCTGGATACCGCGGCCCAGTGACTGGATATCCTCACCCAGCCCCCGCATCGTGGCACAGCCTGCCGACCAGCACGCGAGGGCCAGTAGGAGCAGCCCGAGCGCTCCCTGAAGATATCGCCGCCGCCCCTGTCCGATTTTTCGGCCGGACTCCCCCAGACAGTTCGTGGGCCGCGACACTCGGCTCATGCTCTTGCCCCTGTGAGGGCACCCGTCATCGATACCCCGTCATCGGCATGGAGGTCTCGGGCTCGGGGTAACCCGACCCCTGAAAATCCTCTTGACCCCGGATCATCCCGGGGGTGATGAGGTAGGTCCCGGTGCAGCCGACGCGCAAGTAGTACTCTGCTGTTTCGCGACTCCCCCTGTTCAGGGCCAGGCTGGCGCCCGATGCCAAGGCCATGCCTGGGCAGATGGCCGCCGCCTTGAAGGGGATGTAGAAGAAGCTGCCGACGGCTGCCGCCAAGGTTGCCAGGACCTGCGTCCCCGACAGTCCCGGCCTGGATGCCGGCTCATCCGGATACGGAGACTGAGCCCAGCCCGTCCCCGCGGCGCTCACGCCGATCACCAAGACCATGAGGATCACCACCGCCGCGCGTCCTCTCGCCTTGACTCCCATGCCTGTCTCCTTTCCCTGGGCCTCGCTCATGGCGCCCCCGAACGCGGGGCCTGCGTCCCGGTCCACTCCCGCGTGAGCCCGTGGGGAATGCCCAACCGGTCCAGGATGCGTCCCACGGTGTGGTTCACGATGTCGTCCAGCGTCTTGGGTCGATCGTAGAATGCGGGCATGGGGGGGAGGATCACGGCCCCGATCTCTGCCAGGGCGAGGAGTTGGCGGAGGTGCCCGACGTGCAGCGGGGTCTCCCGGACGACCACGATGAGGGGCTTTCCCTCCTTCAGCGCCACATCCCCCGCCCGGCACATCAGGGTGTCCGCGTGGCAGCTGGCCAGGGCCGACACGGTCTTGATGCTGCACGGCGCGATCACCATCCCGCCGGTCTTGAACGAGCCGCTCGCCAGGGCCGCCCCGATGTCCTTGTTGTCGTAGGCCCGGGAGGCCAGCCGCTCCACGTCCTTGAGGCTGTAGTCCGTCTCCGCCAGGATGGTCCGCTTGGCCGGACCGCTGACAATCAGGTGAGTCTCCAGGTCGGGGATATCCCGCAGGACCTCCAGCAGGCGAATGCCATAGATGGAACCGGTCGAACCCGAAATGCCGATGACCAGCCTCATCCCTCGCCCCGCAGACCGTCCACCACCGCCTGCCAGTCCCGAAGCATGTCTGCCGCAGGCTGCCCCATGCGAAAGGTGATTCCGCCGGTCACGCCCGCGCCCGGCTCCAGATCCTCCCGCGCCTGGTCTTCGAGCACCGCCCGCACCACCGCCTCGAATCGGGTGAGATGGGCCCGCCCTGCCATGGGATCCTGCTGGGTCCGGGCTTCCCCCTTGACGTAATAGGCCAGCCCCGCCTCGATGAGACACAGGGTCAGCTTCCCGTTCCGCCGGAGGTTCCCCGAGGTCGTGCTCTCCCGGTACATGGCCAGCCGGACCCGGCGCCGGTCCACCGCCACCACCTCTCCATATGACAGCAAGGCCGGGTGCGGCCAGCCGTGTACGTCCGTCGTCGCGATCAATATGGCCTTTCCCGCCCGCCCCGCCAGTTCCCCGCCATCCAGCAGGGCCAGCAAGACGTCGGGCAGGGTGTAGCCCACCAGCCGCGCCATGGTCAGGACTTCCTCTTCGCGGCGATCAGCAGCAAGGCGATCCCCGAGGCCGCAACCAGCAGCGCGCTCACCACCTGGGCGGCCCGCAGGCTGCCGAGCATCAGACTGTCCGTGCGGAGTCCCTCCACGAAGAAGCGGCCGACCGAGTACAGGCCGAGATAGCACAGCGTCAGGGCCCCGCACCTCGACTCCAGTCGCTTGCGCAGACCGAACCACAGGAGGAGGAAGACCAGGAAATTCCAGACCGACTCGTACAGAAAGGTCGGGTGGAAGTACTCGAGGCCGGCGTACTGGGGCGGCCGGTGCGCCGGATCGATGTAGAGCTTCCAGGGGAGATCCGTCGGCGTTCCGAAGGCCTCCTGGTTGAAGAAGTTGCCCCAGCGGCCGATGGCCTGGCCGATGGCGACGCAGGGCGCCAGGATGTCCAGCGTCACCGGCAGGGAGAGACGGGCGTGCCGGCAGTAGAAGGCGACGGTGATGGCCCCCGCGATCAATCCCCCATGGATGGCGAGACCGCCCTCCCATACCGCCACGATCTTGCCGAGATGGCCCCCGTAGTAGTCCCAGTTGAAGAGCACATAGTAGAGCCGGGCCCCCGCGAGCGCTGTGAGGACGGTGAACACGATGCCGTTGAGCAGGACATCCGGATCCTGGCCCCGCCGGATGGCCTCCCGATGTGCCAGCGTCGTCCCCAGGAGCACCCCGGCGGCGATCAAAAGCCCGTACCACCTGATGGCCAGCGGCCCGATGGATAACGCGATGGCTCCAGGTGAAGCGAACATGCCCACTCCTCGGAAAAGGCGTTCGGCCGTACGGCAGTCCGGCAGTTCGGGGGTTCGGGAACAGCCGTCCAGCCGAACGGTCGGTCAGCCCAACGCTTTCGTCTTCAGTGCCGGAAGGCGTAGCGGAAGGCCGTGAACAGGATGAAGTAGGCGGCCTTGAGGCTGCCCGCGAGCGTCCCCGCTACCTTGGACCGCCCGACGCGCTTCCGATGCGTGACCGGCACCTCGCGGATCCGGTAGCCCCGCCGCGCCGCCTTGACGATCATCTCCACCGGCCACCCGTAGGTGCGCTCCTTCATCCCCAGGGCCAGGAGAGCCGACCGCCGGATCGCCCTGAAGGAACCGAGGTCGGTGATCCGGACCCCGTACAGGAGTCGCACGACTCGCGCGGCCAGCCAGTTGCCGAACACCGCGTGCGGCAGCATGGCCCCCGCCTCCCGTCGCCCCAGAAGCCGCGAGCCAACGACCAGGTCTGCCTCCCCGGACACCACGGAGCCGAGAACGAGGGTGAGCTCCTCCGGCCGATCGCTGGCGTCCCCGTCCAGGTACACCAGGATCTCGGCATCACGCGCCGCCTCCAGGCCCGCCCGGCAAGCCGCTCCATACCCCCGTTCGGCCTCCGTGACCACGCGCGCGCCCGCCGCCGCCGCGACCTCCGCCGTCCGGTCCGTGCTCCCGTTGTCGACGACAATGACGTCGGACACCACATCCCGGGGAACGGCCGCCACGACACCGCCGATGGAGCCCTCTTCGTTCAGCGCCGGAATGATCGCCACAACCCTCACAAGGCCCACAATAGTCACGCATTCCAGGTCAAGTCAAGCGGGAACCTCCGGCTTCCTCCCATGCTCACTTGAGCAGCGCCTCCAGCTTCTTTCGCGCGTCGCCGGTGTTCCAGTCGCGAGGCCCGACTTCCCGCCCGACGAGCCTGCCGTTCCAATCGATCAGGAAGCTGGTCGGGAGGCCGAAGACACGATAGGCCCTGGAGGACGCTCCCGACGAATCCAGCAAGATCGGGAAGGTAAAGCCGAACTCCTTGACAAAGGCCTCCACGGGCGCCGGCGACCCGGCGTCCAGACTCACCGCCAGGATCGCCACCCCCTTCTGCCTGAGGGCGCGGTAGGCGCGCTCCATGGAGGGCATCTCCGTCCGGCACGGCACGCACCAGGTGGCCCAGAAGTTCAGCAGCACTCCCTTCCCCCGATAGTCCGAGAGGCGCTGTGTGCCGCCGGCGAGGTCGGTGAGCGTGATCTCGGGAGCCGGCTGGCCGATGTCCAATGTCTGCGCACTCCCCCGAGCGGGAGCCCCCAGCACCAAGGCCACGCAGACTGCCAGGATCAGCGGCATGTCGTGCCCCCTCCCACCCGGCGGCTGGACACCCAGGAACAAGAAAACCCGGTGGACCCAACCGATCCCCGGGTTCTGTCAAGACGACGCGCCGGTCCGGGCTACCGGTGATCCCGGGTTCGCGACCCCCGGCTCACCCCGGTGGCCTGTGGCCCCGTCCCGATCTCCGTCGTGGGGACGAGCTGATATGCCACCCCCTCGATGAGCGGCATCGCCTGGAACCCGAAGCTCCGCCGCACCGCGTCGAGGGCGGTGATCGTCCCCACCTCCAACAATTCCAAGTGCCGGTGCCCCAGGAACGGGTTCTGGCCCAATCCTTCGAGCAGTCGGGCAACCCAGGCCGCGGTCCGACGCGAGAGGTGGATTTTCATCCGGGGTACGTTCAGCATCTTGGCGACCTGGTCGGCAATCTCCTCGTAGCTCAGATGCTGGGGGCCACCCAGGGGGATGGTGCGATCCAGGGCGGCCTCGTCGTAGAGGGCTCGCAGGAGACACGAGACCACGTCCCCGACCCAGATCGGCTGCAGCATGGTCTTCCCGGTTCCGGGGATCAGGAGCAGGCCGGTGCGCTGGAGCAGCCGGATCATGCCGCCGATCAGCCGGTCCCCCCGCCCGAACATCAGGGACGACTGGAGTATGACGAAAGGCAGGCCGCTCTCGCGCAGGCAATCCTCGGCCACACCGCGGCTGCGAAGGAACGGAAGGCCCGCGGATGAGGCGGTCCCCAGCGGGCTCACCATCAGCACCCGCTCCACCCGGGCACAGCGTGCGGCGTCCACCAGGATCTCGGTCCCTTGGCGGTTGACCCGTTCCACCACCGCGTCCCCGCCCTCGTGTACCGGCGCGGCGAGGTGGACGACCTGGCGGCTCCCGCGGCATGCCGCTCCCACGGCCTCGGCGTCCAGCAGGTGGCCCGGCGCCACCTCAACGGATTGCGCCTGAAGCCAGGGCAGGCCGGCAGACTCAGCCCGGACGAGGCAACGGACGGTCTCACCCGCGCCGACAAGTCGCCGCACCAGGTGTCGCCCCAGGAATCCGCTCGCGCCCGTGATCAGGATCATGACGTCCCCATGCGTGCTCTGCCCGCACCCCGATCCCGCGTGCCGAAGGCCACCCACCGACCAGGCCCCGCGATCCTGCCAGCCCCCATTCCGTCTGGGGACACTCTCGCAGGCAGCCCGGAACACCGGAGGCCCAGACACCCCCGCCGCCGGTGCGCCGTTCCCCGTCCGGAAGTCTCGCCTGCGGCCGCGGCGCCCCCTAACTCTTCCGCGAGGTCTTGGCGAAGAAGGATGAGAAGACCGGCTCGGCCTTGCTGGATCCGCACTTCGGGCACTTGACGCGCCTCCGGTCCCGTTGCGTGATGGACATGGTCAACGTGTACTTCTTCTTGCACTCACCACAGCGAAAATCGTACGTCGGCATGGGCACCTCCCGGGATGAGTGGCCGTTGGTTGAATGGATTGCCTCGACAGCCGGCGTTTCGATCGACGGACCCTCAGGACGCCTCCCGCAATTTTCGCAGCTGGCGCTTCATACGTTTGATCTGCAGCCGGGACCTCCCGATCCCGGCGCTATCCTTTCCCTGCAGCGCCACGTCCCGCTCCTTCTTGAGGAGCCGGATGGCCGCCTTCAACTGAGCGGTCCCCATGTCGGCCGTGGCCTTCTGCTGCTCTTCCTTCGGACGCAGTCCCTGGCGCACTTCTTCGGCAACAATGGCCTCAACCAGTTCTTCCTTCTTCATGCCGGAGACGCCCGTGATGCTTGGGTATTTCTCCAGCACGAGTTCCCGGAGCTTCGGGGTGGTCAGCTTTTCGAGGTCGGCGCGTGGCGTGGCCATCCGGCATCCTCCTGAGAGGGTCTTTCGGCATTTGGAATCGCCATGGGTTCCTGATATACTCTGGCTGCGTGTGCCGCCTGAAGCTGCAGGGCGATTATATCCGGCACCCTCGAAAAATCAAGAGGCTTTGGGCGAGCAGGACTCCGATGACTCGGCAGGAGAGTTGGCCGCGTGCCTTCCGGTTTGCCCGCGGCGCGATGGGTGCGATCTTGGGGGCAGGCGCCTTGGCAAGCTGCGCCGGGCCACGCCTCGAGGCGGTCGCCTCACCCACGCAATCCGCCCTCAGCTTGAATCAGGGCGGCATCCACCTCGCCCTCTCCCCCAACACCTGGAACGGCTACCCCAGCGATCTGTCCCGCCATTACACCCCCGTCCAGGTCCATCTTGAGAACGACCGGTCCGACGAGATCCAGGTCCGCTACGCAGACTTTCTGGCGGTGGATGACGCCGGGAATCAGTATCGCGCCGTCCCTCCGGCCGAAGTGGTTCGTGCCCTTTACGGGAGTCGCGCGCCGGATGAAAATCGGGCGTGGGCCCAGGCGCGGTGGGCGCGTCCGGGGGCGGGCCTGTATGTCTTTCACGGTCCGAGGTGGTGGTATCCGTCCTGGCCGTATTATCCCTACGGGTCCCCGTTCTACTCGCCGTTCTATCCCCACCCATTCTACGACCTTGACTATCCCTACGGGTGGCCCCGGGCGACTTCCTACGACCTCCTCACGCGCGGGCTCCGCGAGGGACGGGTCCTCCCCGGCGCCCGGGTCGAGGGATTCCTCTTCCTGCAGCAAGCCACCCGGACGGGGAATCTCCTCACATTCTCCTGGACGCCCGTGACCGCAGACGGAAAGCCGCTTCCCGCCTTCACCGCCCAGTTCCGCATCGTCCGCTGATGGCACAGGAAGCCCAAGACGTGAAACGTAAGGGCAGGGTACGTTTCACGCGATACGTCTTGCGTGTTCCGGTCAGGCCGCTTCCTCCACCGTCAGCACGAAGGCCTTGATCCCCGCCTGCCGCTTGGAACGGTACTCCAGTCCCTGTTTGAACTGGGCGATCTCGTCGAGCAGGGGTTTGACCAACTCTGCCGGGAGCACCGTGAGCAGCAGCGTGTCATGACCGGGGAAGGCGTGGGTCCCGAATCGCTTGCCCGATTCCCCGGTGCCGAACACCTTGGGAATTTCGGTGAATCCGGGAATCCTGAGGCGCTCGATGATGGACCGGATCTGGTCGTCGTAGATGAAGTTGAATACGATCAGGACCAGCTTCATGGCGTTCCCTCCCGAAGATGGGCCTCCCCCTCCCAGGCACGGAGCACGCGGACCCGCCGATCGGCGATCACGCCGAAATCCAGCGTCGGGCCCGATGCTCCGGGACGTGCCGATCTGAATGGAGACGGCTCAGTCGCCGGCCGGGACGCGATCGACCGACTGGCCAGCCGGTACCTTCACGCCAGGCGAGCTGGCGGTGCGCGAGGGAACCCAACGCAGCCGCTCCCAGAACCAGCCGGGAACCTTGGCGAGCTTCCCGGCCCGGAGGGACTGCAGATCGTCGAAGTAGGTGTAGATGACCGGGGTGACGATGAGGGTGAGGAGCAGGCAGAGCGTCTGACCACCGACCACGACCGTCGCCATGGCCGCCCTGGAGGCGGAGCCGTCCCCCTTCCCCAGGGCGATGGGCAGCATCCCCGCGATGATGGAGATCGTGGTCATCAGGATCGGCCGCAGTCGGGCGTGGTCGGCCTTCAGGATGGCGTCGTAGCGCGGCAGGCCCCGCTCGCGCAGCACGTTGGTGTAATCCACCTGGAGGATGGCGTTCTTTTTCACCACGCCGAAGAGCATCAGCACACCGATGGCGCTGTAGACGTTCATGGTCTGGCCCGTGATCAGCAGGGAGATGAGGCCGAATGGCAGCGACAGGGGCAACGAGACCATGATGGTCAGGGGGTGGACGAAGCTCTCGAACTGGGCCGCCAGGATCATGTAGATGAAGATCAGGGAGAGCCCCAGGGCGATCAGGAAGTTGGCCCGCGCCTCGACCAGGATCTGCGCCCGCCCGAGATACTTGGTCGTGTACTCCGGCGGGAGCTTCACCGCGGCAACCTTCGGGGCCATCCGCTTGACCGCCTCGCCGATCGGCAGGCTGGGATCCAAGTTGGCGATCACCCCCACCTGCCGGTCCCGGTCCAGTCGATCGATCTGGTTCGGGCCCTTCTCCTCCGTCAGGCGCACCACGTTGTTGAGCCTCACCAGGCCGAGCTTCGTGCTCGGAACGTACAGCTCGCTGATGACCGCCGCGTTCCTGCGGAAGTCGTCCTGGAGGCGCAACCGGACGACGTACTGGTCGTCGCCCTCCTTGAACTTCGACACCTCCTCGCCTCCCACCATGGTGCGGAGGCTGGAGGCGATGGCCTCGACGGTCACCCCCAGGTCCGCCGCCTTGTCCCGATCGATGTGGACCCGGATCTCGGGCTTCCGCCGTGCCATGGTCGTGTCCACATCCACCATGCCGGGGACGGTCCGTCCCTGGACGACGAGGGCCTGCGAGTAGCGATCCAGGCCCTCCAGGTCGGGACCCCGCAGGGAGAGCTGGTAGGATTGGCGGCGCGACCCTGTCTGGCCCGACGCGAACAGGTTCTGGACGCTGATCGTGAGGTCCGGATACTTTGTCAGGACCGACCTGGCCGCCCGCATCACGTCCTGTTGGGAGAAATCCCGCTCCTGGAGCGGGGGCAGCCCGAAGAGCGTCCGGAGGCCCAGGTGCTGGGCGATGCGCTCGAACTCGTTTCCCTCGCGCAAGGGTGTGAGGCCGACGTACACGCTGCCATCGGTCACCGAGGCCTGCTCGCCCGAGCCGATCGTGGTGAACAGCACCTGCACGCCCTTCAACTTCGCGATCTCCCCCTCGATCTGGCGCATGATGCGGTCGCTCCGATCGAGGGACGATCCTTCCGGGGCCTGGATGAATATCTCGAACTCGCTCTGGTCGTCGTCCACGAAGCTCTCCTCGCCGATGTAGCGGTAGAGCCAGAAGGTGGATCCGACCGTCAGGAGCGCGAGGACCAGGACCACAGGCCGGTGTCGCAGCGACCGGCGCAGCAACCAGTCGTACGCCCGCTCGAGGGCCTGGAAGAAGCGGGACTCCTTGGACTTGTGGTGTTCCCCGTTGGCCTCGGGGACCTTGAGGAAGCGGGAGCACAGCATAGGGGTGAGCGTGAAGGCCACCAGCAGCGATACCAGGATGGCGCAGGCCGCGGTGATGCCGAAGCTGAAGAACAGGCGCCCGATGCGCCCCTGCATGAACGCCACCGGCACGAAGACCGCCACCAGGGACAGCGTGGTCGCCATGACGGCCAGGCCGATCTCCCGCGTGGCCTCCACGGCGGCCTCCATGGGGGAGCGGCCTTCCTCCTCGATGTACCGGAAGATGTTCTCCAGAACCACCAGGGCGTCATCGATGACGATGCCCGTGGACAGGCTGAGCCCCAGCATGGTCATGTTGTTCAGCGTGAAATCCAGGGCCCGCATGATGGTGAACGTGGCGACGATGGAGGTCGGGATGGAGATGGCGGCAATGATTGCGGAGCGCAGGTTCCGGATGAACAACAGGACCACCAGGGCGGCCAGGAAGCCGCCCATGATCATGTGGGTCTGCACCTCCTCGAAGGAGCGCCGGATGAACCGCGACTGGTCGCGGACCGTCTGAACCCGGTAATCCGGGGGCAACCGCCGGGCGATCTCCCCCAGGCGCTTCTTGACCGTATCCACGACCGTGACCGTGTTGGTCCCCGACTGCTTGCGCACGAGCATGGAGACGGCGTTCCCGCCGTTGAGGCGGGAGATCGTCCGCGGCTCTTCCGTCCCGTCCAGCACGGCGCCCAGGTCGCGGATTCGGATGGGAGGGCCCCCCTTGGTCGAGACGATCACATCCCCGAAATCCTCGGCCGTCCGGACCCGGCCCATGGTCCGCAGCACCTTTTCGCTGTCTCCGAAGGTGACCCGACCGCCCGGGATCTCCAGGTTCTGCCGGGCGATGGCCTGCTTCGCCTGCTCGATGCTGACATGATAGGCGGCCATCTTTCGCGGGTCCAGGTACACCTGGATCTCCCGCTTCCGGTCCCCCACGAAGGTGATGCTGCCCACCCCGTTGATGGTCTCCAGGGGTTGCTTGATCTGCTTGTCCACGAACTCGGTGATCTCGCGCTGGTCCCGGCGCGCCGACACCACGATCCCGAGCACGGGGGCCGAGTCCGGGTCGAACTTCTCCACGATGGGTGGATCGGTGTTCTCGGGGAACTTGGCGAGGATGGTGGAGATCTTGTCCCGAACATCCTGGGCCACCGCCTCCGGATCGCGCTCCAGGACGAACACGGCGGTCACCCGGGAGACGCCTTCGGTGGTGCTGGACCGCAGCTCTTCCAGGCCGTTGATGGTGTTGACCACCTCCTCGATCGGCTTGGTCACCTGCGTCTCCATCTCCTCCGGGCTGGCGCCGGCAAGGCGGGTGGTGATGGTGACGGTGGGGCGATCGATCTTGGGGAGGAGGTCCAGGCCCAGGCGGTCGTATGAGAACCAGCCCATCACGACGAGTGCCATGATGAGCATGGTCGCGAAGACTGGACGCTTGACGCACAGGTCGGCTAGGAACATGCCGCGAAGTCTAGGGGCGAATCCCCGTGAAATCAAGACAATTCACGTCTTGGGCACACCCTGAGAACCATGGGGGATTCCAGGAGCGCACGCCGCTGGTGATCCGGGCCGGGGTGAGGTAGAGTATGAGGTGCCACGAGGGCCATTCGTCGAAGAACTTCTGCGAGGAGGGTCACGCATGACGACCCCCATGGAACCGACGCGGATTGACCTGGGCACGGCGGATGTGATCTGTGACGTCGAGGGCCCCGTCGCCTGGCTGACATTCAATCGACCGCAGGCGCTTAACGCCATGACCTGGGCGATGTACGACGCCTTGCACGCTGCCTGCGAGCGCGTGGATGCGGATGATGGGATTCGCATCCTCGTTCTGCGGGGTGCGGGGGATCGGGCCTTTGTGGCGGGCACGGACATCTCCCAGTTTCAGGCGTTTCGGACGGCGGAAGATGCCCTGAACTACGAGCGGGGCATGGACCGATACGTCGGTCGCCTGGAGGCCGTCCAGAAGCCGACGATTGCCATGATCCGCGGCTATTGCGTGGGCGGGGGCGCGGCCATCGCCATGGTCTGCGACCTGCGCATCGCTGGCCAGGATGCGAAGTTCGGCGTGCCGATCGCGCGCACGCTTGGGAACACCCTGTCCGCGCAGAACCTGGCGCGGCTCGTCGCCCTGACCGGGCCCGGGCGTGCCAAGGATGTCCTGTTCACGGCGCGCTTCATCGAGGCCGAAGAGGGCAAGGCGATCGGCCTGTTCAACGAGGTCGTCAGGATGGAGGATCTGGAATCGCGCACACGCGAGCTCGCCACGCGCATAGCCGGCCATGCGCCCCTCACCCTTCGCTCCCTCAAGGAGGGGGTGCGGCGGGTGCTTGCGCGTGGGCACATCGAGGAGACGACCGACCTGTACCTGATATGCTACCTGAGCGAGGATTTCAAGGAAGGCGTGTCGGCGTTCCTGGAAAAGCGCGCGCCGCGGTGGCAGGGGCGCTAGACCAGGGGGCGGCGAAGACGGAGGCGGGGTGCCAGCGACGTTCCCGGGGACGGGTGACGGCCGACCATCACCCGCCCCCGGGCCGTATCGCAAGACACGTCGTCCCTGCCGGGACGCGCGTCAACAGACATCTTTGACGGCGAATTCCAGGCCAAGCTCGGCAAGCTTATCCTTCGTGGGATTCCCCGTCTTGAGATCCCAACCCCGGTACGTGTAGTAGTCGTCCTTCAGCCGCTCAAGGGTCTCCCTGGGGATGACGCTTCCCTTCATGGGCCCGTCGGGGACCGGTTCCTCCATGAACCGGACGGGGAGACGATCGTCCTGCCGCGTGAACCCTTCCCGGGCGGCGAAGCACCGGATCATGTTCCATTGCCGCTCGGCGATCTTCCTGGCCTGCTGGTAGTCCAGATTCCAGCCGGTGACGGCGTTCAGCGCCTCGATGAGGTTCCCGCTGATCTTCATGGGGCCCCAGATGGGCTCGCCCAGGTGGCAGATGAGCGCCGAGTCGCCCAGGATCAGCCAGTGGTTCACCTCTGCGGCCATCCCCCCCTTGCCTTGAAGGACCTTGCGATCCACCAGCCCGCTCTTCTCCGGGGTGGGCCGGATGTCGTGGTGGCTCCCGCCCCGAGGCCCGGTGGCGTAGCCCACCGCCGCTCCCGGGAAGGGACGGCAGGTGTGCCCCGGCCACTCCACCCCCTTGTTCTCGATGGTGAAGCGCTCAGAGCCTTTCCCCACGATCCTCGCAGCTTCCCTGGTCCCCTTGGCCAGCAGGGCTCCGAGGCCTTCCCGCTTGCCGATCTTCTCGGTCAGTTCGAGCATGGCCTCGGCGTTCCCCCATTTGAGGTCGAGGCCTCCCGTGTCTGCTTGCGTGAAGATGCCCTTCTCGTAGCACTCCATGGCCCAGGCCACACACATGGAGGTCGTGATCAGGTCGATCCCGTAGTGATCGCAGACCTCGTCGGCCTTGCAGAGGGCCTGGATGTCGTCCACCTCGCAGATGCTGCCGAATCCGTAAATCGTCTCGTAGTCCGGTCCATTGATGATGGACTTGTACCGGCCGGAGGGGACGACGCTGTACTTGGTGCAGTTGATGGAGCAGGCGAAGCACGCCCGGTGCCCCTTGACCACCTTCTCGCGCATGGTCTCGCCGGTGATCCCCTCCACCTTGGGGAAGACTTCGGTTTGCCAGTTCCGGGTGGGCAGGATCCCCGCGGCGTTCATGCTGGCCACGTTCCGGGGGGTGCCGTACTCGGACAGGCCCTTGACCGCCGGATTGGTGGCCACCAGATCGTTGAGCCGCATGGTGGTATTGTACACACCCAGCGTGTTGGGGACGGTCACACTTCCCGTTCCCCGCACCGCGATGGCCTTCAGGTTCTTGGACCCCATGACCGCGCCCATGCCCCCTCGACCCGCAGCCCGGATGTCCACGAGGATGATGGCGAAGGGCGTCCCATGCTCGCCGGCCTCGCCAATGACGGCGACACGGATTGCCTCGTCGCCGATCTCCGCGCGGATGATCGCCTGCGCCTCCAGGGGATTCTTCCCCCAGAGGTGCTCGGCGCTCCGGATCTCCACCCGGTCGTCGTCGATCCAGAGGTACACGGGCTTGTCCGATTTTCCTTCCAGGATCAGCCCATCATACCCGGCGAACTTGAGCTCGGGTCCGAAGTACCCACCGAAGATGCTGTGGAAGAATGAGCCGGTCAACGGGGATTTCGCGCAGGCGCATGAGCGGGAGGCCGCCGGGATCATCGTGCCGTTGACGGGCCCGGTCATGAACACGAGCTTGTTCTCCGGACCCAGGGGATCGATCTTCGGTTTCAGCTCTGCGTACAGGAGGCGCGCCGCGTACCCGACGCCCCCAACGAAGTCCCTGGCCCAGTCCTCGCGCAAGGGTTCCTTCGCAACGCCCCTCTCGGTCAGGTTCACCCTGAGCAGTTGGCCTTTGTATCCGCCGTACCTGAACCCGGTCGCCACGATTACCCTCCTCCTATCGGAAAGATGATGACGAGCTCATCTCCGTTCTTGACGGGCCGATCCATGTCAAGGGTCGAGGAGATGACCTCTCCGTTCAGGACAATGAGGAAGGGAGCCATCTCCCCAGTGGACGGGTCCACCAAGATCTTCTTGAGGGGCCCATAATTCCTCAATAGCGCATCCAGAGTCCCCTTCACCGTCTCGGGTTGATCGACCTCGATCTCGACCGCGCTCGAGCCGAGGGCATCCCGGACCACCGTGAACCCTTTCACTCTGACTGTGGCCACGCCGAGCCCTCAGCGGCTCACGGATTCGAGCCACGCGTGCGCGATCGCCTTGGCTTCCGACACCCTCGGTCGGTGAGGCTTGGCGTCCATCTCCTTCCAGACGATGGCCTGGGGAAGGCAGAGACGGACGCAGGCCGGGTTCCCGAAGCAGTAGTCGCAGCTGTCCAGGAGCACGGGGACAGGGATCTCCGGGATGTCGACAAGCACGACCTGGATCCGCGAGTCCCTGGGGTTGAACTCCCCGGTCTTCACCGCGGAGCAGGCAAGCTCGCAGAGCTTGCAGCCCGTGCACTTGTCCATGAAAACCTCGATGTGCTTCTCCACGCTCAGATCACCTCCTCGCTTTCCTTGAACAGGAACTGCAGCGCGTCTTTCCCCGACTGCCGGATATGTTCGCGCATGACCCTCTCACACAGATCGGGATCCCGGAGTCGCATGGCCAGAAGGATCTTCCGGTGGCCGTCCACCGTGCGCCTGCCTCCGTCCGGGTACTGGAGGGTGTTCTTCCGGTACCTCAGCACGTACCGCCGCATCGTGACCATCTGATGGTAGAGGCGGTGCTTGTCGGTGATGAGCTCGTGCAGCGTGTCGTGAAACCGGGTGTTCCACTGAAACAGGGCTTCCAGGCAATGCTCCCTGAGGGCGTCCTCCGCCTTCTGGACGGCTTCCTCGAGCTGCTCGAGTACCGGATCGGTGATGCGGCCGCAGATGACCCGCAGGGCATAGCCTTCCAGGACGGCCCTGATCTCGAAGAGCTCTCCCACTTCCTCCTTGGAGTCCCGAGAAGCAATGAACCCTCTCGTCGGAAGGGGCTTGATCAGTCCTTCCGACTCCAGCTTATGAAGGGCCTCCCGGATGGGGGTCCGGCTGATGCCCAGCTCCTTGGCAAGATGCTCTTCCGTCAACCGCTCGCCTGGGGTGAAGCGGCCCGAGAGGATGCAGGTCTTCAGGTGCTCGTAGGCCCTTTCCCTTACCGGTATGGGTTCTGTCTGTGATGGCATATGATATTTGTATCCAATAACTACGTGTACTGACGTGTATCCGGCATTAAACCGGACATGATGCGTTGTTGTCAAGAGATTCTGGATACAAGAAAGAATTGGTCCTTGTATCATGACCATTGGGATCTGCAAGTGAGGCATGGGCAGGTGGGTCTTCGAAGAGCCAGGGGTGAAGCCATGGCCTTCTTTCCTGCGTCCGTCCCTGTGCCCCCGGGATTCCCGCTTCGCACTCTTCCTCGAATCGCCCACGGGGAGGGATCCGACGAGAGGAGGTCAGCCGCATCGACGCCTTCATGAAACCGAGCGCTCCTCTCAGGGGGACGGAGCCACTCGTCGGCGATCACTTGCTGATCAGATATTCCAGCGCGGCCTGAACGCCGCCCTTCTTGTGAGGCAAGCCGGCCTGGGCCAGACCCATCTCCACACCGCAGAGCGTCCCGGCGAGCATCAGGTCGTTGAAGTCGCCGAGGTGACCGATGCGGAAGCTGCGCCCCCTCCACTTCCCGAGACCGGTCCCCAGAGAAAGGTCGTAGCGCTCGAGGATGACCTTCCGGAATTGGTCGGCGTCAACACCCTCGGGGAGCAGCACTGCCGTGAGGGAGTGGCTGTGCTCCAGCGGGTTATTACAGATCGTCTCCAGGCCCCAGGCGTTGACCGCGCGGCGGGTGGCCTCCGCGTGGCGGGCGTGGCGGGCGAAGACCTGCTCCAGCCCCTCCGCGAAAAGGATCTGGAGGGCCTCCCGCAGCCCGTAGAGCAGGTTCGTCGCCGGGGTGTAGGGGAAGAAGCCCGTCGGCTGGTCCGTGAGCATGGCCGCCCAGTCCCAGTACGAGCGGGGCAGGCGCGCTGCCGTGGAGGCCGCCAGGGCCTTGGCGCTGAGGGCGTTCAGCCCGAGGCCGGGGGGCAACATCAGGCCCTTCTGGGAGCATCCGATGGTCACGTCCACGCCCCAGGCGTCATGCCGGTAGTCGAGGGAGCCCAAGGAGGAGATCGTGTCCACGAGGAGGAGGGCCGGATGCCCGACCGCGTCCATGGCCTGCCGCATGGCGGCCACCCGGCTGGTCACGCCGGTGGAGGTTTCGTTGTGCACCACCGCCACCGCCTTGATGGCGCACGCCCGGTCGGCCCGGAGCCTTGTCTCGACCGTGATCGGGTCCGCCCCGGACCGCCAGTCACCGGGCACGAAGTCCACCGTGAGCCCCAGGCGCATCGCCATGCTCTTCCACAACGTGGCGAAGTGCCCGGTCTCGAACATCAGCACCGTGTCCCCGGGGGAGAGGGTGTTGACCAGCGCTGCCTCCCAGGCACCGGTCCCGGAGGAGGGGTAGATCACGACCGGACCCGTGGTCCCGATCACCCGCTGCAGCCCCGCCTGGACCTCCCGCCCCAACCGGGCGAACTCCTCTCCGCGGTGATCGATGGTGGGCCGGCTCAGGGCCCGGAGCACCCGGTCCGGCACGTTCGTGGGGCCGGGGATCTGTAGGAAGTGACGACCACTCTTGGCGCTCATTACACACCTCCCAAACGCATGAACCGCGAGACGAACCGGGAGCGATTGCGACGGGTCACGTCGCCCGAGCGAGCCCTGTCACTGAAGAGGTGGGACGCTGAGGGCACGAGGATGCCAGCGAGACATTCCTCGCAGGGGGCGGATCCACGGTTGACTACTGGCTGTTGCCGCCCGGGGATTTGGGGGTTCCAGGCCTTGCTGCTTCTGACTTTTCGGCCGGCCGGCCGTTCCGCGCCCCGGCTTGGATCGTCACGGCCGTCCCGGTAGCGAGCTGACTCAGGTTGGAGGTGGCCACCGGCTCGCCGACCTTCACACCCTCCAGGATTTCCACCCAGCCGTCGGCGCGCTGGCCGGGTTTCACTCGCCGCTCCTCTGCCTTGCCGTCCGCGATGACATACGCCTTCACCAGCCCCGCAAAGGTCACGACCGCGTCCTCGGGAACGAAGGGAACGTTCCGCTCGGTGCCGGTGATGATGGACGCCTTGGCGAAGAAGCCAGGCTTGAGCATCCCGCCCGGATTCGGAATCGAGGCCTCCACGGTGAAGGTCCGGCTCTCCGCGTCCACGGCCGGGCTCAGGCGGGTGATGCTGCCCGGGAAGGTCCGACCGGGAAAGGCCTCGACCTGCACCTGCACCGGATGGCCTACGCCGACCTGGGGCGCGAAGCGCTCCGGCACCTCGCCCTGCAGCTTCAAGGCGGCGGTCGCCACCAGGCTCAGGAGCGGGGTCTTTTCCTTGAAGGTCTCCCCGACGTTCACCAGGCGCTTGCGGACGAACCCGGTGATGGGGGAGACGATGTCCGTATCCTTGAGCCGCTTGCGGGCCAGATCCAGGCCAGCCACCGCCTGTTCCACGTTGGCCTCGGCGTTCTTGATGGCCGCCCGGTCGCTCTCGTACTGGGCCTCGCCGGATCGGAGGGACGCCACCGCCACATCGTACTGCGTCTGGGCGGAGTCGCGCTGACTGGCAGAGATGGCCCCCTCGCCGAGGAGGTCCTGGAATCGCTTGAGGTTGATCCGGGCATCGGCCAGCACGGCCTGGGCACGCTCGACATTGGCCCCGCTGGCCTCCAGCACCTGACGTGCCCGTGACAGGGCCTCCCGTGCCGCCTGGAGGTTGGCGGCCGATCGCTCCACCTCCAGGCGCGCCTCGCGCTCGTCCAGTTTGAGGAGGAGCTGATCCTTCTGGACGCGATCCCCCATGTCCACCAGGATCCTGGCGACGGTGGCGGGAACGTCGTTGGCCAGAGTGACTTCCTCTTCGGCCATGAGCGTGCCGACGATCTGCACCGACCGCCTGACCTCCCGGCCCTCGGCGCGGGCCACGGTGAGGGCGATCCTCCGCTCACCCGGCGCGGCATTGGCAGGGACCGCCCCCGACTTCTCCCGCGAACAACCCAGCATGAACAGGGCGATTCCGCACAGCCAGATGATCGAATGTGATCGCGACAGTCGCATCAAGAGGGCTCCCCTGCTGGTTCATGCCCTCGCCTGGGCCATCGGTGCGACAGCGTAGCCAGAGAGGCAGAGGGGGTCAAGCGGAATCTGGACACCCCGGCGCGAAAGAACCCAAAGACAGGCAACTACGGCGTGAGCTTGAGGACCGCATCCCCTCTGCGCACCCGATCCTTCACGCGGATCCCGATGACCTGCCCAGTCTCGGCGCGAGGGACACTCTGGTGCTCGATCTGGATCGATTCCACCGTCTGGGTCAGGTCGGTCGTATGCCCCTTGACCCGGATGGTGTCCCCGACGCTCAGAACGCCCGCGGTCACCTGGATGCCTGCCACCCCGACCTTCGCGAAGTAGTCCGTGACCTCGCCGATGACATCCTCACCCATGGTTGCACCTCCCCGTCTGACCGGATTGAGGCGAGTTCCTGGCACGCCGGTTTGCCAGCTCCAGGCGGAACGCTACCACCATCGGAGAGAGCGAGGCAAGGGGTTTTTTCCCCGGGGAGCAGGTATGAAGATTGCCTCACTCACCCCTGCAACCTGGTGCGTGCCTGTCCGGTGCTCCCCACGACGTGGCCGTCCTCGCGTCAGACATCCACTTGGAATTGACAATGATCACTTGTCTGGGGTATAAGGCCCTAGCTTCTCACAAATCACAAGGAGCGTTGGATGCTGCCGCGATCCCTGATCGCTCCGCTGTTGCTCGTCTTCATCGCTCTGAGTTTTCTTGGCCAGACCGTCCCCCTGTATACCGATTATCTCTGGTTCCAGGAGGTGAAGTTTGCCTCGGTCTTCATCACCATCCTCTGGACCAAGGCGGCCCTGGCTCTCGCGGCCGGGCTCCTCTTCGCCCTCCTCGTGTATCTGAACGTTCGCTTCGCGGCTCGCCCCACTCCGGGCGACGTCCTGGTCGAGCTGGACGATCCATTCGGCCTCCCCAGCCGTTTGGTGATCGAGCCGCTCTTCAAGAAGTTCCTGCTTCCGGGGGCGCTGGTCCTCGGCTTCCTGGCAGGCTCCGCGGCCTCCGGACAGTGGGAGACCTTCCTGCGCTTCCTGAACGCGCAGCCATTCAATGCTCAGGACCCCCTGTTCGGCCGCGACATCGGCCTCTACGTGTTCCGGCTGCCGCTCTTCAGCCTGCTCTACGCTTGGGCCCTGCTGGCGCTGGGCCTCTCCTTCCTCTTGGTGGTGGTGACCAACGTCCTCTACCGCGGGATCCAGATCACCCCCCGCGGTCCCCGGGTTGCCGCCTCGGCCCGCGCCCACCTCCTGACGCTCGGCGCCCTCATCCTGATCGTGAAGGCTGGGGGCTACCACCTGGACACGTACAACCTGTTGCTCTCCCCCCAGGGCATCATCTTCGGCGCAGGCTACTCCGACATCAACGCGCAGCTCCCGGCGCTCCGGGTTCTCACGCTCCTGTCGCTGGGCTGTGCCGCGTTCTGCATCTGGCAGATCGGCCGCCCGGGCGTCCGGCCGGTGCTGATCGCTCTGGCCGTACTGGTCGGCGCCCACATCCTGGGTCTCGGCGTGTACCCGACCTTCTTGCAGCGCTTCCGGGTGGTGCCGAACGAGGTGGTGGCCGAGCGGTCGTACATCGAGCAGAACATCAAGTACACCCGGATGGCGTTTGGCCTGGATCGCATCCAGGAGCAGGAGTTTCCCGCCGAGGAGACCCTGACCGCAGAGGATCTGCGGAAGAACGACGCCACCATCAAGAACATCCGCCTCTGGGATCACCGGCCCCTGCTGGCAACGTACGCACAGCTCCAGGAGATCCGGACCTATTACCGCTTTGTGGATGTGGACAACGACCGCTACGTGATGGACGGCCAGCCACGCCAGGTCATGCTCTCGCCGCGCGAGATGTCCTACCGGAATCTGCCCAGCCGGATCTGGATCAACGAGCGGCTCACCTACACCCACGGCTTCGGCGTTGTCTTGGGTCCCGTGAACCGGATCACGCCCGAGGGCCTCCCGGAGTTCTGGATCAAGGACATCCCGCCGGCCTCCACGGGGGCGATCAAGGTGACGCGTCCCGAGATCTATTACGGTGAGACCAGCAACGACTATGTCTTCGTCAAGACGCGCGCACAGGAGTTGGATTACCCGGCCGGCGACAAGAACGTCTACAGCAATTACTCCGGAGAGGGGGGCGTCCCGATCCAGTCCTTCCTGCGGAAGATCCTCTTCGCCCTGCGCTTCGCGGACCTCAAGGTCCTCCTGTCCAACGACATCATCGGCGAGAGCCGGGTGATGTACTACCGGGAGATTGAGGAGCGGGCGAAGAAGGCCGCCCCCTTCATCCAGTTCGATCGCGATCCGTACCTGGTGATCGGGGAGGATGGCCGCCTGTTCTGGATCATCGACGGCTACACCACCAGCAACCAGTTCCCGTATTCGGAACCGGTCCGTGGCTTGGGCAATTACATCCGGAACTCTGTGAAGGCCGTGGTGGACGCCTACAACGGCAGCCTGGCCTTCTACCTGAGCGAGCCGGAAGACCCGGTGATCAAGGCCTACGCCCAGGCGTTTCCCGGTCTATTCCAGCCGCTATCGGCCATGCGCGCCGATCTCAGACCCCACATCCGCTACCCGCAGGGGCTGTTCGCCGTGCAGTCCCGGATGTACGCGACGTACCACATGCGGGATCCGCAGGTCTTCTACAACAAGGAGGACCTGTGGAGCATCCCGAGGAAGGCGGTGGAGGGACAGGAGCGCGAGATGGAGTCCTACTACACCATCATGCGGCTCCCGGGAGAGAAGACCGAGGAGTTCATCCTGCTGACCCCGTTCAATCCCAGCAAGAAGGACAACATGATCGCCTGGATGGCCGCGCGAAGCGACGGGGCGCATTACGGGAAGCTGATCGCCTACATCTTCCCCAAGCAGAAGCTGATCTACGGCCCGCGCCAGATCGACGCCCGCATCGACCAGGACGCCTTCATCTCCCAGCAGCTCAGCCTGTGGAGCCAGCGCGGCTCCCAGGTCATCCGGGGGAGCCTGCTGGCCATCCCCATCGAGCAGTCCCTGCTGTACGTCCAGCCCCTCTACCTGGCCGCCGAGAAGGGATCGCTCCCCGAGTTGAAGCGGGTCATCGTCGCCTTCGGGAATCAGATCGCCATGGAGGAAAACCTGGAGGCGTCCTTGGCTCAGATCTTCGGCGGACCCGGGAAAGAGCGGGCGGTGGCCCGCGCCGAGGCACCGGCCGCCCCCGGACCGACCCCGGGGCAGGGACCCCGGGAAAGCATTCGCGGCATCGTCGATCAAGCCTGGCAGCAGTACACTCGGGCTCAGGAGATGTTGCGCCAGGGGAACTTCGCCGGCTACGGGGAGGAGGTCAGGCGGCTGGAGGGGACATTGAAGACATTGCGTGAGCGCGCGCAGTGACAGGGCACCAGGCCCATCCCAAGAGCGATACGGGATGAGCTAGGGGCCGTCATCGCGCTTGCGTTGTGCGTATTCTTCCACCGTGGAGCCGATCCACTCCGCTCCGTCGGCCCAGACCTCTTTCTTCCAAATCGGAACGAGCTCTTTCACTCGTTCGATGGCATGGGCGCACGCCTGGAGCGCCTCCCGGCGATGGGGCGAAGAGACGGCGATGGCGACGCTCGCCTCCCCGATCGCAAGTCGGCCGATCCGGTGGACGATGGCGATGCAGTCAATCGGCCAGCGCTGGCGGATCTCTTCCCCGATCTGTCGCATTCTCATGGTCGCCATTTCCGGGTAGGCGTCATACTCGAGGTGCTGCACCTGCCGGCCGCGGGCGAATCCTCGCACGATCCCCAGAAAGCTGGCGACCGCCCCCGAGGTGTTCTGTCCGACCGCCTTGGCCAAGACATCGAGCGAGAGGGGTGCCTCGGTGATCTCGTAGAGGTCCACGCCGCCGCTCACCGGGGGGATGAGGGCGACCTCGTCCCCCTCGACCAGGATCCGTCCCTTCTCGACGTATTCCCGGTTCACCGCGAGCAAGAGAGAAGGCGCGAGCCCCCTTAGTCGCGGGTGCTCGAGAACGAGGCGGTCGAGCAGTCCGGCGGCGGTCGTTCCATGGGGCAGGTCCAGCAGGATCTCGCGCTGGCCCACGATATCCTTCACCGAAGCAAAGCACTTCATTCGGACCTTCACGGCTGTTCCCCGTCGCGGGTGATCATGGAAAGTGTCAGCGGGGGAGGCAAGGGATACTGCCGGTCCACATCTTCGTGCCTCCGAAGACCGACCGCCTCTCTCTGAATCACTAGATGGTGTCGGATCACGCGCGCCTGCTCGCGAAGCTGGGCATACTTCTCCACCTTCTGGCAAAGATTGGGCCACGTGTCCTCCCCTGGCCTCTCAGGGCAAGAGCCGGCGGAGGTGATGGTCAGCAACTCCCTTCGAAGATCTGCCGACGCTGCGAGAATCCGTTCGAGGCGTTCCCCCGTCCGCCCCAGCGTCTCGGCCTTTTCCTTTCTGATCTCTGCCTCGATGCTGTCGAGGCCCCTCTTTGGTAAGTCAGACAACTTTTGTGGACCCTTGGACATCCGGATTCAACGGTCTGCGGGGATCCCTTGGCGCTGAGCCCCGCGGGGATTCAGGACCCCGCTTACACGATGAGACCTTTAAATGCAATTGGTTACTCAGTATCATGCATGGACGCTACCATGAATGGGACATATTGTCAACAGCCTTCAATAACCGTAACACCAAGTAATTCTAGGAGTTTCGAGAGTCGGAGGCGACTTCGGCCTTGACGCCCTGTCTGTTGTTGTGTTACTAAACGCTTGAAATTATCAAGCTATCTTCTTCTTACGCTTGCCCTGGCAGTGAAGCCGGCTCCTTCCGACGCATTTGCAGTCATCCCTGGTGCATGCCGTCGTTGGCGCTGACCTTGCGTAATGATACTTCCGCGGATATCAGATTGCGAATGGTTTCTGTCCGGAATGCCTCTGGCATGATCACCGACGTCAGCGTGCTGAGCATGCAATGCTCACGCTTGTGCCCCGTCAGGATGAACCCGCAGGTTCCCGAGGAAGCCCGGAGGCATGAGGGCGGACATCCATTCCCTCACGTGGGGAGACGCGAGGCGGGCATGACTCGTCCGGAGGGCTGATGACGATCAAGGTGCTGGCCGGTTCCGCCAAAGACAAGGGCCGTCTTCTGGATCAGGTAGTGCGACGACTCCTGGATGAGCTTGGGTATGACGACCTCCGTGCGCGGACTGCCGCTGCAGGGACCGACCTCGAGGTGAAGGCCCGGCACCGCGCCACGCAGGCTCCAATCCTGTGCAAGGCCCGCGCCCTGCCGCGGGAGATCGGCCCGGACGAGTTGAAGCGATTTCTCGCCGCCTATACCGTCGAGAAGAAGAAGGACCGGCGTCTCGTCGGCCTGTTCCTGGCGTTCTCGGGGTTGAGCCGGCCGGCCCGCGAATGGTATGCCAAGATGGAGGAGAAGGGGAAGGGCGAATTCCACGTCTTTGCCCCCGAGAAGCTTCTTGCCCTGCTCAGGCGCGCCCGCATGATCGGACCGCCGGAGGTGATCGAGCCCGCCATCAAGTCCCGCATCCGAACGGACGTCGGCCCGCGATTTCTGGCCTTCCACGAGGGGCATATGTATTGGGTCCAGATGACCCTCACAGGTCGGAAGCCGACCGGTTTCGCAGTCTTGGCATCTCACGGGGACTTGGTATCCCAGATCGTCGCCAGGGAACTCAAGCGACTGGACCCCGCCCTCCAGGGGAAGCGCGTCGTGGACATGTATCTGCGTGACAAGGTCTTCCTGACCTTGCTGGATATGGTCCCCCGGAACCTGGAGGCCCTGGCCAAGGAGGCCCGCGAACCGCTGGCGGATGTCCGGGAGGTGGTGCAGGACTTCGTCAGAGAGAACGCGATCACGGTCGAGCCCGGCGGGCAGCCCCGATGGAAGATGGACCGGCACACCCTCCGCTGCGACCTGGGCCTCTTCCTCTCCCTCGCGCGACAGTATCTCGATGGCCCGAACAAGTTTCGCTTTCTGGGCTCGGCCTTTGCCGCCGCCCTCATGGCGGCGGACGTGCCTGGCTATCTGGAGGCCCGCTGGCGATTTCGGGGAGCCGAGCGGGAGCGGGTGGGCCTGTATCGCTTCCTGGCCGTGGCCCCGAGCGCCTTGAACCATGCCCTCTTCACGCCCACGGATCGGTACGCTGTCGCCGAGGGCGAGATACGTCCGGGCTTCGCAGAGCGGGAGCGCGCTCGCGCTCCCCATCTCTCCAGACTCTTGGGGGATCTCCTGGTGCGGATGGCAAACGACATGGAGCAGCCGCAATTCCAGGAGTTGCTGGTGGCGAAGGGTATCAAGGCGCACCTGTTCCGGGCCGTGGCCAGAGCGGCAACGGTCAATGACCTGGCCTTCAGTCTGCAGGCCGACACGCTGCTCTCGCTGGGACGTCCGACCACCACGCCCCGACCGGGCCAAGTCGCGCGAGGGGAGCCGGAACACTTCATCGAACTGGGGACGGCGCTCATGCACATGGAGGAGTACGAGCAGGCGGTGGCCCAATTCGACCGCGGGATCAAAGATATCAAGGATCCCAGCCGGCTGCTGACCGCCTGGAATCATCGGGGCATCTGCCTGCTGCACTTGAAGAAGCACACCGAGGCCACAAACTGCTTCAACGAGGCCCTGCGATACAACGCCAACTCCAAGATCGCCTGGTACTACAAGGCCCTCTGCCTGAAGGAACTCGGGGATCTGAACGGCGCCCAGCGTTGCTGCAAGCGCGCACTGGAGATTGACCCCAACTATCCTGAGGCGCGCGAGTTGATGCAGATCCTGTGACGCGTCCCAAGCCTGCCGAGGTCTCCTGCGCCGCCTGCCGCCAGATCTTCCCTGCGGACACACATCCTTGGCGCTACGCGTGCGGGGTGCTGTTCGACCTCACGAGCAAGCCCGCCTTCCCCAGGGAGTAGATCTGCCGCCGTCCCGTCACCTCTTGTCTTGGCGGCACCGTGAGACCTGGCCCGGCCTGGCCGCGACACCGCGGGCCTACGCGTCCACGTTCGCAGGGGTGACAGGGGAGGGCCGCCGCGTAACGGTGAGGAGGGCTGATCCGTGCGCCCCGAGTCGAGGTGAGTCTTGAACGGTCCCGCGTCGCGCGAAAGGGGGTGATGTCTACGTGAGATCGAAACGAGCGTGAGTGGCGTTCTTTCAGAACGGCGACAGCCAGTGAACTCCCCCGCAGCAAGTCACGGGGCCGCACGATCCACGGAAAGGAGACGGATCATGGCCAAGGTGGCGCGAGAGATGGTGGAGAGGACTGGTGTCAACGTGGATCAACTGATCGAGCTCCTGGTCAAGAACGCGGCCGCCGAGCTCACCACCTTCCACTACTCCACGATCCTGCGGGTCAACCTGATTGGCCTGGAGGGGGAAGGCATCAAGGCGATCGCCGAGACGGTCCGCATCGAAGACCGCAATCACTTTGAGGCCCTGGTCCCCCGCATCCACGAACTGGATGGCAAGCTTCCGGATGCTACGAAGCTCTTCCACGACCTCTCGGCCTGTCCTCCCGCCAGGATGCCGAAGAATCCGAGGGACATCACGGCGATGTTGACGGTGCTGGTGGAAGCCGAGCGCTGTGCCGTGCGGGGCCATACGCACATCTGCAATCTCACCGCCGGCAAGGACCACCGGACGTAGGATCTGTCCCTGGCGATCCTCAACGAGGAGGTCGAGCACGAAGCCGGGATCTCCGAGTTCCTGGGCGAGGGTCCCTCTGGCCACTACCTGCGTCGCGGTGAGACCTCCCCATGACTCCTGTGCCGGGCGTCACGCCCAACCTTCCATGCGGAAGCGTCGATTCACCAAGCAGGAACTGAGCAGGTCCAACGGCAAGGATGGCGTACCGGCGCTCATCGCTTACCGGGGAAAGGTCTATGACGTGTCCGGGAGCTTCCTTTGGCGGGAAGGCAGGCATCGGCCGTTCACGCGGCTGGTGAGGATTTGACCGGCAGCCTCGGTGAAGCCCCCCACGGTGCGGATTTGATCGAGAGCTTCCCCAGGGTCGGAACGCTGACGGTAGACTGAGCAGGTTGAAGGATGTCGTGTGATCCTCGAGATCCCCAGGCAGGCTTCCTGTGACCTCCCCCGCAAGCTCGAATCGACTCGCTTGGGAGCTCGTCCTTCCTCCTTTCGGCGTTGATCCCCGTGCGCGCAAAGAAACGCCGGCGAGGAACCTGCGTCCCCACCGGCGACCATCTTCCGAGGACCCCGCGGCAGTCTGATCTTCTCCGCTTCCCCTCATGTCGCCTTGCGGATCTTGAGAAACA
>DATIFO010000162.1:0-20163 GCA_035455275.1 Methylomirabilis sp. (SeqCode)
GTGGGACAAGCTGCCGGCGGACCTGCAGAAGGTCGTGCGGGACTCGGTGGTCGAATCCCAGGAGACGCAGCGCAAGGCGGTCCGGGACGACGACGAGAACCTGCTGAAGGAGCTGAAGGCCAAGGGGATGCAGGTGAACCAGGCCGACCGTGAGGCCTTGAAGAAAGCCGTGCTGCCGCTGCGAGATGAGGCGGTGAAAGAGTTCGGTCTCAAGGCCAAGGAGTGGATCGAGCGGATCGAGGCCACGAAATAGCGTATCCTGACGACGCGGCCGGGCGGTGGAAGCGACTCCTACGCCCGGCCGCCCACCGTCTCCGGGGAGCGAGTCGATGGGCAATGTGCTGTCCGCGGCCGAGCGGGCGATCCAATCAGTGGTCCGCTGGGTTGTGATCGTCCTCATGCTGGTCATGACCTTGACGGTCTCGATGCAGATCGTCTTCCGCTACGTCTTCAACGTCCCCCTTGGCTGGTCGGAAGAGATGGCCCGCTTCGCGTTCGTCTGGGTCTCGTTCTTCGGAGCCAGCGCCCTCATGCGGGTCCGCGAGCACATCAACGTGACAATCTTCGTGGAGCGCTTCCCGCCGCGCCTCCAGGCAGTCGCGGGGTTCATCGCAAACCTCTGCGCTCTCGTCTGTATCTACTTCTTCCTGGTCGGCGGCATCGCCCTGGCCACCAATGAGTGGCGCCAGTTGGCCCCGTCCACGGAAATCCCCATGGGCTGGGTTTACCTGGTCATCCCGATCTCGACCGGGTTGATGGCGATCTGGATCGTGATCCAGACCATCCAGGCCGCGCTCAGGCTCGGGGGGAGGGGGCGGGGATGATCCTCATCATCTTCTTCGGCGTCTTCTTCGTCGCCCTCTTCCTGAGCACCCCCATCGTCTTCAGCCTCGCATTGAGCGCCCTGGCGCTTCTCTGGAACAAGGGGATGCTGGTCCCGCAGCTCGTCGTCCAGCGGATGTTCGCCGGCGTGGATTCCTTCCCCATGATGGCGATTCCCTTCTTCATGCTGGCCGGCGCCCTCATGGACACCGGGGGGATCTCCACGCGCCTGGTCCGTTTCTCCAACTACCTGGTGGGTTGGATCCAGGGCGGGCTGGCCCACGTGGCGATCCTCGCCTCCATGTTCTTCGCCGGGATCACCGGCTCGGCCGTCGCCGACGCCACCGCCATCGGCTCCACGCTCATCCCCCTCATGAACAAGCGAGGATTCCCCACCCTGTTTTCCGCCACGGTGGTTGCGGCGGCTGGGGTGGTCGGGCCGATCATCCCGCCAAGCATACCCATGGTGATATACGGCGTCATGGCGGGCGTCTCCATCGGCGCCTTGTTCATGGGGGGCTTCATCCCCGGCATCCTGGTCGGGCTCGGCCTGATGGCGGTGGCCTACGTCCAGGCCAAGAAGCACGGCTATCCGCGTGAGGCGGTGCGGCCCACCCTCAAGGAGTTTCTCCAGGCGACCATCAGCGCCATGGGGGCCATCTTCATGCCGCTGATCATCCTGGGCGGGATTTTCGGCGGGATATTCACGGCGACCGAGGCCGCCGTGGTGGCCACCGTCTACGCCTTCCTCATGGGGAAGTTCGTGTACCGGGAGCTGAAGTGGGTCCAGATCCCTGAGATCCTGTACCGGGCCGGCCTGAACACCGCCATGATCCTCATCATCGTGGGGGTGGCCAACCTGGTCGGCTACATCATGGCGGTGGAGCGGATCCCCCTCATGGTGGCGGATCTGTTCCTGAACATCACAACCAACAAGTACGTGATGCTCTTGCTGATCAACATCCTGCTTCTGGTCGTCGGCTGCTTCATCGACGGGGCCTCGGCGCTCATCATCTTCACCCCGGTCCTGCTGCCGCTGATCCACAAACTGGGAATCGATCCGATCTTCTTCGGTGTGATGATCACGGTGAACCTGATGATCGGCACCATCACCCCGCCCGTGGGTCTGTGTCTCTACGTCTCCTGCGGGATCGCCAATGTCAGGCTCGACCAGATCAGCCGGAGCATCATCCCGTTCCTGCTGATCGAGATCGCCGTGCTGTTCCTCATCACCTACGTCCCGTGGCTGATCATGTTCCTGCCGCACATGTTCGGGCCGAGATAGCAGCGGCAAAGGCGTTCGGCAGTACGACGGTTCGGCAGTTCGACCGTTCCGGTACAGCCGTACAGCCGAACTGCCGAACGTTCTTGGAGCGCCTCATGGACCGCATCGTCTCGGTGAGCAGCATGGCCTTCGACGGCTTTCCACTGGAGACGGCCCTGGACGAACTGGCGGCGCTGGGCGTCCGGTTCGTGGAGCCGGCCAGCGTGGACAAGGTCTTCCAGCACTTGGTCGAGGCGGACTTCTGCGACAGCCGGGCCGTCTGGCTGCGACGGGAGCTGACCGCACGAAATCTGGCCTGCCTCTCGCTGTCGGCCCACATGGATCTGACGCAGCCGGATTCCGTGGGCCGGTTCTATCGGAGGCTGGAGTTCGCCCAGGCCATCGGGGCCCGCACCGTGAACAGCATCGCCGGTCCGGTCGGAGGCCTGGAAGGGTTCCGCGCGAATATCCCCGCGATCGCCAAGAGGGCGACGGAACTCGGCATCATCGTGGCCCTGGAGAATCACGGGGACCTCGTGAATTGCGGAGCCCAGATCGTGGAGTTCGTCCAGGCGGTCGGCAGCCCGGCCGTCCGGGCGAATTACGATACCGGGAACGCCTGGTACTACGCCAAGGGCGGCATTGATCCTGCTGCGGAACTGGCCGAGGTGGCGCCCGTGGTCGCCCACGTGCACCTGAAAGCGCCAAGCGTGGAAGAGGGGATGATGCGGTGGGTGGCGCTGGGAGAGGGTGTGCTGGACCTCCCAGCCGTCGGCCGCGTCCTCCGCACGCGGCTGCCCGGGGTCCCGGTCAGCATCGAGCTGTCGCTCCGCCAGCGATCGCGAGACTTCGAGCCACGCTGGAGGACCCCCGAGTTCCCGTCCCTGCCCGAGATTCGCGGCATCATCACCCGCTCGCTCCGGGCGCTGGAGCGCATCCTGGTGTAGCCAGCCGCGCCGGACTGGACACGCCGTGGCCGGGCCGGATGACTGGCGGCCTTCCCGTGGTAGAATGCGGGCTTGAGGGCGATGCGGGTTCCGGCGGAGAAATATACGATAAGCAACGTCTGACCCCGAGCGGGGATTCAGGGGGGAGGGGCCATCCAGACAGCCGATGTCGTGATCGTGGGCGGGGGGATCATCGGGTGCGCCAGTGCGTTTTTCCTGGCGAAGGCCGGGGTGCGGCCGCTGGTTCTGGAGCGAGACCAGGTGGGGGCGGAGGCCTCCAGCGGGGCGGCCGGGCTCCTCACGGCCCAGGCCCATACCGACGAGCCTGGGTTACTCTTCGACCTCAAGCTCAGGAGCCGCGCCCTCTACGCCACGCTGGCGGAGGAGCTCCGCGAGCGGACGGACAGCGACATCGAGTACCGGACGTTGGGCCATATCGTTCCGGCTCTCACGGAGGCCGAGACCGACGCCGTCGTCAGGCGTGTCGCCTGGCAAGCCTCCCGCGGCCTGCCGGCCGTGCAGCTCACCGCCCAGGAGGCACGCGAGCTGGAGCCGGGGCTGACCTCGGAGGTGAGGGTGGCTGGCTGGTTTCCCCAGGATCATCACGTCAACAACACGGCCGTCACCCAGGCCCTGGCCAGCGCCACGTTGCGGCTCGGCGGCCAGGTCCGTGTGGGCTCCCCCGTCGTCGAGCTGACGCGGGCGGGGGAGCGGGTGACAGGGGTGCGAACGCCGCAGGAGACCGTCGCCGCCGGCACCGTGGTCCTGTGCGCCGGGGCTTGGTCGCAGGATTTCGAGGCCTCTGCGGGGATCCCGCTTCCAATCGTCCCCGCCAAGGGGCAGATCGTGGTGGCCAGGCTGGAAAAGCCGGCCATCCGCCATGTGGTCTACGGCGAGGCAGGTTACGCCATCCCCCGCGCCAGCGGGGAACACATCCTGGGCAGCACGGTGGAATACGTCGGCCACGACAAGCGCGTGACCCTCGAAGGGCTCACCGGGATCATGGCGAGCATCACCGCCTTGGTTCCGAGTCTTCAGCGGGCCGAGATGGCCGCGAGTTGGGGATGCCTGCGGCCGGCGGCCCCAGACGGCCTGCCCCTTCTGGGACGCGTCCCGGCCCGAGAGGGCCTGGTCGTGGCCACCGGTCATTTTCGGAACGGGATCCTCCTGGCCCCGATCACGGGAAAGCTCATCGCCGAGCTGATCGTCGAGGGGAAGCCTTCGGTCTCCCTGGACCCATTCCGGCCCGACCGGCCATTTGCCCCCGGTCCGCACCCGCAAGGCTACTGACCCTGATCCAAAGGCATCAACGCTCACGCAAAGACGCAGGGACGCAGAGACGCGGAGGGACGAGGCCACGCAATCCTACGGACCCCGATCCAGAGGCGTCAATCGCCAATCGGGAAGCGGAGCATTGGCGGTCAAAGGGCTTTCGTCGAAGGGGTTACAAGGGGGCGGCGAATCTCGGCCGTGGGTCTGACTTCCCTTTGGCGGAAGGAACTGTCGGTCTCTTCCGATGGGCGACCCAGCCAACGATCGAAACTCCGACGAGGGTCCAGGGGAAAAGAAGGATTCCTGCCACGAAGACGGCGTACATATCGCATCCTCTTCAGGTTCTGATTGCTGCCAACCAGTAGAGCAAGTGCCGTGCCGTTGCCGGGATGAGGGAGGCCCCGAGTGGATTGCGCACGTTATCCTCAAGCCATTCAATGGGAAAGCGACACTCAGGACGAGTGTGGTGTACGTCGAGGATGCCCAGGGCTATGTACCGAAAAAGGCTCATCCCCCCGCAAGAACAGATACAGGTGCTCTGGCGGAAGAGAAACCGGATGGATGAATCAGCCGGCCGCTTGGCACTCGACAGAGCGGAAGTTCTGAGCTACAAGATGAGAGGCGAAAGAGATTGCACGGTGCGCCATTTATTTCACCAGGGGAGCCCGGTTAGAGAGAAGGCGTAGGGCAAGAGCGGGTTAGTCAGCGACCATGGGCTTTCAGATTCGAGCAATGCATCTGTGGAACGGCGAGGCGGGCTGGCCGGAGCGGCCCGTGGCCGTTTCCGTGGAAGGGGAGCGGATCCGCCTGGCGGCAAACCTCGGGGAGGGGAATCCGGCAGGCCAGGGCGAGGTCTTCGATTTCGGCGATGCGACCGTCTTGCCCGGCTTGATTGACATGCACACGCACCTGGGGATCAACCACCGGACGGGCGACATCAGGGCGCAGATGCGAGATCCGGTCGTCCGGCATCTCCTGGCTGGCACCAAGAACATCCAAGCGGACTTGGAATCCGGCGTCACCACGGCGAAGCTGAACGGCGACAAAGACCTCCTGGACGTGCAAATGCGCGACGCCATCCAGGAAGGGCTGGCGGAGGGGCCACGCCTCTTCGTCTCCGGCAGGGGCATCAAGTCCTCTCGCTGCACGGGGGGTGTGGTCGCGACCTGTGTCGTGGATGATGCGGCGGGAGTGGGAGGCTGCGTGGAGGAGAACCTCCGCGCAGGGGTGGACTGGATCAAGCTGTTCGCGTCCGGCAGCGCCTTCGGACCGCTCGCAGAAGTCCTTCACCCATTCTATGGGTTCCCCCAGATCTCCGCCGCGCTGCGCCTCGCCCACGCGAGCGGGAAGCGGATGAGTGTGCACTGCTTCGGGGGAGAGGCGGCCGACGCCTGCCTCCGGGCGGGCGTGGACGTCATCGACCACGGCTGGCTCTTGGCGGAGGCACAACTGGAAGCGATGGCGAGACAGGGTACCTGGCTCTGCCCCACGCTGGGGGTGCTGACCCACCCGGAGGGAGCGCTGGCGCACCTGCCCGCCGGCCGGGTGCGCGAGGAGGGGGAGCGGAGGGTCGAGCAGGTGCGTGACGTCGCCCGGAAGGCACTCCGGATCGGGGTGCCCCTGCTTGTCGGAACGGATTCGCTGCATGGGTGTCTCAGCTACGAGCTGAAGCTCTTCCAGGACATGGGCGGGAAACCGGCCACGTTGCTTCAGGCGGCGACCGGGAATGCCGCCAAGGTCCTCGGGCTTTCCGGAGAGATCGGCGCTGTTCGGGAGGGGGCGAGGGCGGATCTCCTGGTGGTAAGAGGAAACGCCATCCGAGACGTTGGATGTCTGGCGGATGTGCTCATGGTAATACAGGCGGGAAGAATCGTGCGACACGAGGAGCACCTCCGCGTTGCTCGCGGATGGGTCAGCGGGTCATCTCTGGTGAGATGGGCCCGCTGAGCGTCGTGACCAGACGACGGGGGATGAATCGACATGGATGCTCTGGAAGCAAAGCCGGAGGGCACCTCGGACGCGAAGCAGGTGACGGTGGAGGTGGTCGCCTGGGTCACGCGCTTCGTGGGGGGCGACGGGTCCCGGCGGAGACACTTCGGCGAAGCCGCCCCGCCGGGGGCGACCGTGCGGAGCGTGCTGCAGCAGTTGGGTCAACGGTTCCCGCAGCTCGGGGAAGCCCTCTGGGATCGGGGGGGCCGGGAGTTGGCGGAGCACATCGAGGTTCTGGTGAACGACACGGTCCTCGGGGTCACCCACACCCTGGACAGCGAGGTGAAGAACGGCGACCGAATCACCCTGGTCGGGGCGTACATGGGCGGATCAGTCGGCCGGATGGATTGACCTCGCAACACCGGAAAGAGGCCCGCATGCACCCGGACGCCGTTAACCTTCCCTTCAACCGCGAGAGCCTGCAAGGCAGATTCGTCCCGGCGAAGAGCTGTGATGTGCCAGCGGTGCAGCAGGGCCACTGGCTCCTCATCCAGAATCAGGCGCTCCTGGTGACGGATGATGGCCAGGGGATCGCCGGGAAACTGCCCGCGGGAGCGCTCCCACCCGCCTTCGATGCGAAGGCGGCCCACATCGTCCACCTGGGGAACTACGAGGGAGTCCCCTGCTGGGCGGCCTCGGTGGGCTCGGAATGCCAGATGCCCGCCGGCTTCCGGCCGGAGAGCCTCCTGCCGGCCCAGACGCGCCTCCCGGTCGATGTGCTTTCCTTGGGCGGGCTGGCCCTCCAGGCGATTCACTGGGAGATGACCAGCCGCTACTGCCCGCGCTGCGGCGAGCCCACCGTCCCCATCAACGGAGAGCGGGGAAAGCGCTGTCCCCGCTGCGCCTACGAGCACTATCCGCACCTCCATCCTGCGGTGATCGTGCTCGTGCGGGACGGCGAGCGCGTCCTGCTCACCCGCAAGTCCTTCTGGGCCAAGGGACGCTATGGGCTGGTGGCCGGCTTCGTGGACTCGGGGGAATCCCTGGAGGGAGCCGCCCACCGCGAGGTGGGGGAGGAGGTCGGGGTGCAGATCCGCGACCTCACGTACATCGCCAGCCAGTACTGGCCTTTCCCCAGTCAGCTCATGGTGGGATTCATGGCGGTCTATGCCGGCGGTGAGGTCCGGGTGGACCACGAGGAACTGGAGGACGCGGGCTGGTTCTCGATTCACGCTCTGCCCGATCTGCCTCCCAAGTTCAGCATCGCCCGCTTCCTCCTCGATCATTACGCCCGGCCGTGAAGGGCAAGCGAAGACCGGCTGACCACGACGTATCCGCAGATTACACGGACCTCCTTGTGAGCCCGGTCGAACGTGTGCACCCCCACCCGTGCCGTTCGGCTGAGCTCACGACGAGCCCCTCCCCCCTCTGATTTCTTTCTTGACCGCCGGGACGGCGATTGATAGGTGTTGGCTCGTGCATCGGACGGATTCCGCTGTCCAACGCCATTGGAGGAGAGAGAGTATGGCACTCGTCGTCATCACAGATTGCGATCATGGGTTCATCGCCCCCGAGGAGGAGGTACTGAAGGCAGCCGGCGTCGGCTGTCGCCTGCACCAAGTGAGGACGGAAGAGGACGTCATCGCCCTGGCCCACGACGCCGACGGCATCATCCTCCAGTATGCCCCCATCACCGGGCGCGTCCTGGACGAGCTGCCCCGCTGCCGGGTGGCGGTGCGGTACGGGGTGGGAGTGGACACGGTGGATCTCGCCGCGGCGACAGACCACGGCGTGGTGGTCGCCAACGTCCCGGACTACTGCATGGATGAGGTCTCGGATCACGCGCTGGCCGTGGCCCTGGATCTCTGGCGGGGGACCACGCTGTACGACCGCGCCATCCGGAGCGGGACCTGGAACGCGGGGATGAAGAAGCCCATGACCCGTCTGGCGGGCAAGGTCGCGGGCGTGATCGGCGTAGGCAGGATCGGGTCCCGCTTCGCCCGGAAGGCGGCCGGGATCGGGATGACTGTCCTGGGGTGCGATCCGTATCTCACGAGTTGGCCGCCGGCTGTCCGGCCCGTGTCGCTCGGGGAATTGCTGGGTGAGGCGGACATCGTGTCGCTGCACATCCCACTCAATGCCGAGACCCGGCACCTGATGAATGAGAAGACCCTCGGCCTGATGAAACCGACTGCTCTCCTGGTGAACACCGCGCGGGGCGGAGTTGTGGACACTCAGGCGCTCTGTCGCGCACTCACAGAGGGCAGGCTCGCTGGCGCGGCCCTGGACACCCTGGAGCAGGAGCCGGTCCCGCCCGACTCGCCGCTCCTGACCCTGCCGAACGTCCTCCTGTCACCGCATGCCGGTTGGTACTCGGATCAGTCCATCGTGGACCTCAAGCGCAAGACGGCCGAGGCCGTCATTGCCGTGCTCCGAGGTGAGCGGCCGTACTCGGTGGTCAACCCGGACGTGTACGCCGGGCTCAAGCTCCGGGCGAGGGCGCCCATACTGTAGCCCGCCTTCAACTGCCCCGTCGGCGCCGGTGACGTCGCCGCTTGTGAGGAGGAAACCAATGCCCGGAGGAATGATGCCCCTCGGCCTTGGACTGATCGGGAGTGGCCGGATCGCCCAGGCCCATCTGAAGGCCGCCGCGCACCTCCGAGATCAAGTGCGCCTCCTGACGGTTTCAGACACGATGCGTGCGCGTGCCGAGGAGGCCGCTCGGCGATACGGAATTCCCAAAGTAGTTGAGGACTATCGCCATGTGCTGGAGAATCCTGCGGTTGAGGCAGTGGTCGTAACCGTTCCCAGCGATCTCCACGCGGCCGTGGTGTGCGACGCAGCACAGGCGGGGAAGCACATCCTGGTGGAGAAGCCGATGGCCCTGGATCATCCCGCGGCCGAGCGGATGGTGGCCGCGGCGGAGACCGCCGGGGTGACCCTGATGGTGGGCCAGAGCCGCCGCTTCCCTGACGCCGTCCGGGAGCTGGTGCGACGGTTACCGGAGATCGAGCCGATCTTCCGGATTCACATCGTGTTTCTCGTCTCGTTCCCACAGCCCCCGACAGACTGGTGGCGCTCGGAGCAGCGCGCCGGCGGCTTGGTGATCTTGCTCCAGGGCAGCCACTCGCTGGACAGCGTCTGCTGGTGGCTCGGCGGGACCCCGGCGCGCGTCTACGCGACGGCAGGCCGGCGAAACGATGCCTGGGAGGGGGAGGACGAAGCCGATATCCTGTGCACCTTCCCCGGTGGGGAGGTGGCGACTGCTCATCTTTCTCTCAGCACGGAGCCGTCCGTGCACGAGTTCTTGGTGATCGGTGCCAGGGGCACCCTCCGCGTCGTCGAGCGTCCGGGTGGCGCACCGTTCGAGAACGCCTACCGGCTGGAGCACAATGGGCAGGTGCTGATCGACGGGCCCCAGTCGCCCAGCATGTACACGCACCAGCTGCGGGAGTTCGCCGACGCGCTTCGCGACAAGCGGACGCCCCTGGCGTCCGGCCGGGAAGTTCTCCCCGTGATGCGCGTGCTGGATGCGGCGCGGGCCTCTGCCCGCACGGGCCTCCCGGTGAGCCTGTAGCGGAGCCGAACCCCTCTGAATTTTCCGCAGAGTACGTAGATTTCCGGAAGCAGCCGAGAAAGGCGATGGTCTCGGGGGTGCGCCCGAGGCCGTCGCATTCGTGAAAGACCCCGTCAGGAATCTGCGGATAGCTGCTCCGGCCCCTCAGGCTGCCGGGAAGGGTACGCCCAGTTCCTTGCCCAGGGCAAGAAAGTCCTTCACCACAGGCTCGGGGATGGGGATGCCTTGGGCGAGTCGCTCCGCCTTGGTCTCGAACTCGATCTCGCCCGGGATGTAGATCCGCTCGACACCCTCCGCCCGCTCCGATGTCTTGACCTCTCGGATCGCCTTGTCCATGCCGGCCCGGAACTCCGGAAGGTCCATGAAGCTCTCGACGTTCAGCGCGGCGAAGACGCTCCCCAGGTCCGTGGGCTGGCGCATGTTGTCCGCCAGGAAGCCGGGGAAGTGAGCGCCATAGTTCGACCCGGTCAAGACGCCGCACAAGAGGTCCACCGCAAGGGAGATGCCGTATCCCTTGTATCCGCCGATCGGCGCCAGCAAGCCCTTGAGGGCTGCCGGGGGGTCCACGGTAGGCCGGCCCCGCTCGTCGAAGGCCCAGCCGGGCTCCAAAGGCTTGTTCTGCTTGGCGTAGAGAAGGATCCGGCCCCGCGCGACTACGGTCGTGGCAAGGTCAAGCACCACCGGCCGCTCGTCGCCCGCGGGGATGGCGATGGCGAACGGGTTGGTCCCCAGCATGGGGGTGCGGCCCCCTGTCGGGGCCACGGCGGCCGGCGCATTGGTGGCACTCATGCCGATCATCCCGTGCTCGAGGGCCTTCATGGCGAAGTAGGCCGCCGCCCCGTAGTGATTGGAGTGCGTGACGGCGACGAAGGCCACCCCCGTCTTCGCCGCCTTCTCGATGGCCATCGCCATGGCCCGGGCGGCACCGACCTGCCCGAGGCTGTTCTTGCAGTCGATCAGTGCGGTGGAGGCGTTCTCGCGGACGACGACGAGTTCCGTCCGCGGACTGAGAACGCCCTTCTGGATCCGCTGCACATACACGCAGAGCATCCGGGTGATGCCATGCGTGTCCACCCCGCGCAGGTTGGCCTCGATCAAGGAATCGGCGAGGAGCGCCGCGTCCTCGCGGCCCACTCCGACCCTTCGAAAGACCTCCTGGGTCCACTCGCGCAGCCTGGCGGCAGGAAACAGGATTCCAGCGTCAACACCCGGCATGGAACACTCTCCTTTCTGTGGATCTCCTGATCGGACAAGAGACGCGACGCCACCCTCAACACGGCGGGTCGTCGCGAGGTGGGCGGATTCTACCACACTTCCGGTCCTGGCCCACGCCCCACCGGGCGGTGCCGGCGCAGGGCCCCGAGAATTCCTCCGAGGAATTTGCCTGTCGGGGTGTCCGGTCCGGAATCTGCGTGATCAGCGAAATCTGCGGATGAATAGATTCTGTCTGCGGATCAGTCGGAAAGGATGGTGAGACCGGGGACGGCTTGGACCTCGGCAGGTACCTGCTGGTCCAGCACGCATCGGACGGCCAGGCCCAGCTCGCGACGAGACAGGGGCTTCATCAGGTAGGCGCGGATGCCGAGGGCCCTGGCCTTCTCCTCCGTCATCGTGTGGCTGAATCCGGTGCACAGGATGATGGGAATATCGGGTCGGATGCGCAGGCACTCCCGGGCCAGGGTCTCGCCGGTCAACTGGGGCATGGTCTGATCGGTCATCACCAGGTCGAAGGATTCGGGGGTCGCCCGGAAAGTTTCCAGGGCCTCGAAGCTGTCGGTGAATCCCGTCACCTGATACCCAAGGCGCTGAAGCATCTCTCTCCACAGACGGGCGAGAAATGGCTCGTCATCCACGATGAGGATGCGCTCTCTTCCGCCGTGGAGCGGCTCTTCAGCAGGCGCGTCGACCGCCTCGGCGGCATCACACCTGGGTAGGTAGATCTCGAACTTCGTCCCTCGCTCGGGCGCGGTATCGACCGAGATTGCCCCCCGGTGTCCGGCGACGATCCCGTGAACCACCGCCAGACCCATCCCCGTACCCTCGCCCGGTCCCTTGGTGGTGAAGAACGGCTCGAAGATCCGCTCCCGCACGTGGGGGGGCATGCCTTGGCCCGTGTCCCGGATGGTCAGCCGCACGTGCGGTCCTGGTCGCAGCGGTGGATGACTGCTCGCAAAGCTCCTGTCCACCGCCACCCCCTTCACGTTCACGTCCAGCACCCCCCCGCGCTCACGCATGGCGTGCTCCGCGTTGGTGCAGAGGTTCATCAGGATCTGGTGGATCTGGCTGGCGTCTGCCAGGACGTCGCCAGCTTCGGGATCGATATGCTGCCGGATCTCGATGGTGGCCGGCAGGGAGGCCCGCAGCAGTCTCAGCGCCTCATTCGCAATCATCGAGACAGAGACGGGCCTGCGCTCCTGCTCCGTTTGACGGCTGAAGGTGAGAATCTGCCGCACCAGGTCCTTTGCCCGCTTTCCCGCAGCCAACACATGCTGCAGGTCTTGCCACGCCGTCCCGTCCCTCGGCACGTTGTCCGTGACCAGCTCGGCGTGACCGATGATGGCGGCCAGGAGGTTGTTGAAGTCATGGGCGATGCCGCCTGCCAGGGTACCGATGGCCTCCATCTTCTGGGACTGGCGGATCTGGGCCTCCATCCGCTTTCGTTCGGTGATATCGCGCAGCCTGACGGTGAGCACCCTTTCGCCTTTCACCTCGAACTTGGAGATCGAGGCTTCGGCCGGGAATTCCGTCCCGTCCTCGCGCCGGCCGAAGACCACCCCACGCTCGTTCATGGGCCGCAGGATGTCGGGGGAGGAGGCGAAGCTCTCGACGTGCCTGGCGTGCGACTCCATGAATCGTCTCGGGATCAGCATCTCCACCGGCTTGCCCAGGACGTCGGCGGCACGATATCCGAAGATCTTCTCTGCGCCCAGGTTGAACAGGGTGATCCGGTGACCCGGGTCGATGGAGATGATGGCGTCCTCCGAAATCTCGACGATGTTGGAGAAGTACGCCTGGGAGACCCCGAGCGCCTCTTCCATCTGCCTTCGCTCGGCAAGCTCGCGTTCCAGGCCCTCCGTCCGCTCACGAACCGCTGCCCGCAGACGCGCCGTGCGATTGACGCTCTGGGAGATGAGGCTCACCAAGAGGAGGATTACCGCCAGACCGATCCCATGAAAGACAAGGAGGGAGTGGCGGGCCGCCCCATCCCAGCCTGCGGCCGGAATCCCCGCCAGCTCCCACCAACCATCCGGGAGGAGCACGCGCTGGCTGACCGGCATGGAGGCGAAGACGGCGGGCTGTCCGTGGAAGACCTGCCCGGCAGGATCGCGCAGGGCCAGGACCAGGCCGAGTGGGTGCGTCTGCAGTCCCGCGTCCTTCAGAAGGGGGGGGACATCCACCACCATCGTGACCAGTCCCCAGAACGATCCATTCAGCGTGATGGCATGCCGCGCCACCAGGCCCAGACCCCCCTGGCGCAGCTCATAAGGGCCGCTCAGGGTGATCCGACCGGCCTGAATCGCCCTCTGGATGTCCGCTCGAACCGAGGGCCGTTCATCGCGAAGGAGGTCATGGCCGAGGACGTTTTCGTTGCTGGCTTGAGGGTAGACGTGGCGGACCACGCCGCCCGGGGCCACCGCCAGGTTCCGGATCCCGGTGGCCCCGGCAAGCAGCCCCGTGGCAAAGATCCTGAATTGGGCCTCCGGGACTTCCTTCGAAGAAGCCAGCTCGGCCTCCACGAAAGCCTTGAGGCCATCCAGGCGAGCCAGGCGGCGATTCACGGCGGTCGCCAGCGAGTTTCCAAGGGGAGACAGGTCTGCCGCCACTTGCCCCTGCTCGTCGGCACGGAGCCGGGCATCGTACCATCGGCCGGCCCACCACCAGATCGGGAGAAGAACAGCGAGCCCCAGGAGACCTGCCGCAACGGCGCCGCCCCGTGGTGTCCCCAGAAGCTTCCGGATGCGTTGATGTGCCTGGGTCGCCCAACTCACGATCCGCAGCCCTCAATGTTCTCGGTCATGGAACAAAGACCGGTAGGATCTCTGGAGCAGCAAGGGATCAGCAGAAGACGAACCTTTCTCCCCCGCCTCGACCTTCCATCATTGCGGAGTCCCTCGGTCCCGTTTCTCGGAAGTTTAGGGGGATGTGAAAATTCTGTCAAGAAGAGAGAAACCACAGCCGGACGGAAGAGGAAATTGCTGCGGTCTTCGTCTTCACTTGATGTGGCGAGGAGGGTTGGTCTATTCTTCTCCGTCTGATGGGACGTCTCGTGTCCCCCTGCGCGGCCGTTCTCGGGCACATGGGACCGCCGGCCGGCGCGCAGCATGAGGCGGATGCCGATCTCAGCGGCCGCCCAGAGTGCCAAGACAGCAGATCGTGAATCGAGAATGAGCGATCCTCTTGTTGACAAGGCATCACTCCTCCGGGCGATCGTCGGTCAGGTCGAAGAGACGCTGCGCCGGATGGACTCCGGCTACGCGACGGCGAGGCAGGCCACCCTGGATTCTCCCCACGTGATGAAGAGCAAGCGGGAGGTCACCGGAATCGAGGCCTCGTACTTGGCGAACGGGCTGGCGCAAAACATCCAGGAGCGGGAGCATGAATTGCGGGACCTCAAGAGTCTGCGCCTCCCCGCGGCCCCATCCCGAGTCACCCTGGGCTGCGTGGTCGGCGTCGCCGCCCCGGAGGCAGAGGTGGACCGCTTGTACTTTCTCCTGCCTGTCTGCGGCGGGATGGAGGTTCCGCTGGGCGATGGCAGACGGACCGTCCGCGTCCTCACACCCGGGGCGCCCGTCGCGAAGGCGCTGCTGGGCAAGCGGCTCGGTGAGGAGTTGATGCTTCCGCTCCAGCCGATCCAACCCGTGTGTGTGCGAATCCTTGTCTGATGGCCGGCAGGTGACGCCGGTCATCGCTCCGCCCGGGACACGAGTGTTTCGCGGTCTCGTCGGCAATGGGTTCGGCAGGTCGGGGACCCGCAAGTTTGCGAGTATGCCAGGAGGACCGCGTGTGGCTGGCCGAGGTAGATCTGGCCGCAGGGTTCCCGGCAGACCAACGTCCGGTCGAAAGGACCGAGTCGAATGCCAATAGCTGAGGGGCGGCAATCTTCGGAGATGCCGGGGAGGGCCGGGGACCGGGATTCCGGCCACAAGGGGAGCGACCTTCCCGGCCTGAGACGGGCGGAGCCCGGCCTCTGGGATGCGGGCCTGGGGTGGTTCCTCCTTCTCTACTTCCTCCTCAACGTGGGTATGGGGGTCTTCCCGCCGCTCCTCCCCCAGATCATGGAGAGCCTGGATATCAGCTTCGCAGCCGTCGGCCTCCTTGGCTCCGCCTATGCCGTTACCCGGTTTGTCATGAACCTGCCCGCCGGCCTCCTGGTCGAGCGGCTGGGCTTCGTGCAGGTGCTCCACGCCGGCATGGGTCTCCTTGTAGTGGGGAGCGCGCTCTCCGCCTGGTCGCCGAGCTATGCGATCCTGCTGGCGGCCCGCGGGCTCCTGGGGATGGCGACCGGGATGGCAAACATCACGGCGATCCTGTACCTCATGCGGTCGGGGCCCCCCACCCAGCGGAGCCGGCGGGGGAATCTCTACGAATTGTCGGTGGTAGCTGGGATGGCCGTGAGCGCCGACCTCGGTGGTGTGGTGGGGGGGCGCTGGGGCTGGCGGTGGAGCTTCGGGCTGGCGATCCTGGTTCTCGTCGCCGCCTGGGCCGTGGCGGCGCAGCGCGTGCTGCCCGCCCTGAGGGCGATCGAGCTGCCCCCGCCACCTCGGGACGTCTCGGCCCGGGGGAGGCGACGCGTCCCCTCCGGACCGATCCTGGCCATCTACGTCGCGATGTTCACGCAGGCCTTCGCATGGGGCGGAGGCATCTCCACCCTGTTCCCGCTGTACGGTGGCCGGGCGCTGGATCTCTCGCCGTCGGCCATCGGCCGGACCATGGCCCTCGCTTTCTGGGTGGAAGTCTGCCTGCTCTTTCCCGTCGGGTGGGCCGCGGATGCCTGGGGGAAGAGCAGGATCCTGCTTCCTGGTTTCCTGGCCATTCTCCTGGGGACGCTGCTCGTGCCCGTGACTGGAGGCATCCCGGGGTACGGGGCTGCCTTCATCCTCCTCACGTCCGGGATGAGCGTGTGGATGCTGGTGCCCGCCATCCTGACAGAGCGTCTGGGGGGCGATTTCGGCGGACGCTCGGCGGCCTTTTACCGACTGGTGACGGACCTGGGATTCATCCTGGCCCCGGCGACCGTGGGGTGGTTGATCGGCCGATCCGGCTTCCTTGCCGCGGCAGCGGCAATCGGTATCGTCGTCACTCTCTCCCTCCTCATGAGCCTCCGCTTTCTCTTGCGCCGCGAGCCTGCGTGAGGGGCGCGGGTGACCAGGAACTCCGATCGCATTCGGGTGGCTGCGCCGCCTCGGTGGTGCTGCGGCAAGCGTATGGCAAGGGTCACATCCCGGGGACGGATGGCGGCTGCTCGAACCAGCGGATCGCCTCGCCGCAGGCCTGGGCCAGCTCGGGGAGGACGCCGGTGAAGAAGTGGTCGGTGTCCTGGAGGCGAAGCCATGGAGTGGTGGCGAGGGACAGGGTGAGGGCCTTCAGCCTGTCCCGGTCACAGAACTCATCCCGACTCGGCGCGATCAGAGCGATGGGGCATCTCGCGGCTTTGAGGAACCCGAAGTCGTACGTGTTCAGCGGAGGGGCGATACCGAGGTAGAACCGGACACGAAGCTCAGTAGCCGCGACCGTTCCTCCCACGAAGCTTCCAAACGAGTACCCGGCGACGGCCTGGAGCCTGGGCGACCCGCCGAGCGTCTCCTCGATGAAGGCAAGGCCCCCGGTGACGTCGGCGACCTCTGCCCGGCCCTCCCCGAAGGTGCCTTCGCTCCCACCCACGCCGCGGAAATTGAAGATCAGGGTTGTGTAGCCGCTCTCCTGGAAGACCTGCTCGGCCGTCATGATCACGGGAGTGAGCATCGAGCCGCCGTGAAGGGGGTGCGGATGGCACAGGATCACCCCGCGGTCCCGGTCCCGCCGCGTCAGCCGTCCTTCGAGCTGCAGGCCATCGGAGGAGGGAAATCGCACCAGCGTGGCATCCCGGGCCAGCCGAATAGGCATCACATGTCTCCGGGAGGCATCGGGAAGTCCGCGCAATAGACTTCGCGACGGCCATCCACCACTATGTGGCGGCCCAGTCTCCTCAGGCATCTCAGACCATTGTCCCTCCCTCTGGCAGCTGACATGCTGCTTCCTCTCAACGAGCCCAGTTGAGCCGCCAGCCTTTACCGGTTTCCCCGCAAGCCCCCCAGCAGCTTGCTCGAATTCTCGCCACCCATCAGCCTGGCCATCGGCTCGGCGTCGCCGTCCCACGGCGACTTGTCGCGGGAACCGGTGAGCGACCGCGACCGGCCGATATCCCCCTCATCGAAGCCATGACAAGCGGATTGGCAAGCACTTGCGTGAGACACAGGGAGTCTACCCGGTCAAGGACTGAGCGTCGAGGCCGTCGACCATCCGTCACCCGGCTCGTGCCTGGGGGGACCGCCTGGACAATTCGCGTTCCATTCTCCTTTTCAATTGACACTTCTTTCAGGCCAATGGTATGAGCGTTATCCCGGAATTCGGCGCGCCCGTGGGAGCTGTGGGGGCGCGGGTGGGTCTTCACAAGCTGCGAAGCATGGCAGGCTGAAGACTGGTTCCTTCAACTTTCAAGGAGGAAGAGGGCGCATGGCAACCAAAGATGTTCGTGTCGCCTGGGAATCGCTGAAGAAGTTCAGCCAGGAAGTATTCGTCCAGGTCGGGTTCACGCCTGAGGGGGCCGAACTGCAGGCCGACGTGCTGGTGTGGGCGAACCTGCGCGGAGTGGACTCGCACGGGGTCCTGCGTATCCCCTGGTATGTCGATCTGGTGGACAAGGGGCACATGAAGCCGCGGCCGAACATCCGGGTGGAGAAGGAGACGCCCGCCACCCTGCTCCTGGATGCCGACTACTCCCCGGGGCCAGTGGTCACGGTTCCGGCGATGAAGCGGGTGATCCAGAAGGCCCGCGAGGTCGGGATCGGCTGGGCCGTGATCCGCAATACCCTGCATCAGGGGGCCATGGGGTACTACCCCCTGATGGCGGCCAAGGAGGGCATGGCAGGGATCGCCATCGTGTGCAATCCCCCCAACATGGCACCGCACGGGGCGCGAGCCGTGGGCGTCCACAACAGCCCGATTGCCATCTGCGTGCCGGGGAAGCGACGCCGTCCCTTGATGCTGGACATGGCAACCAGCGTCGCGGCCCGCGGCAAGCTGGATCTCGCAGTTGACAAGGGGATTCCGATCCCCCTCGGCTGGGCCCTGGACAAGGATGGGAAGCCCACGACGGATCCCAATGTGTCCGCGGTTCTACTCCCGGCCGGCGGCGCCAAGGGGTCCGGCCTGGCGATGATGTTCGAGTGCCTGACGAGCCTCTTCGTCGGGAACCCGCTGCTCACCCCCGTATTTCAGGGGAAGCCGAACGCCCAGGTGCATCGGCAGAACAGCCTCGTCGCCGCGATCGACATCGCCGCTTTCACGGACCTGGATCACTACAAGGAGAACGCGGATGCCATCGTGGACGGGGTGAAGGCGCTGCCGACCGCCGAGGGCATTGACGAGGTGCTCGTTCCTGGAGAGGTGGAAGACCGGGTATACGAGGCGCGTGCCAAGAGCGGCATTCCGCTTCCGGAGGGGACGATCCGGAATCTTCGCAAGGTGGCGGAGCGATTCGCAGTCAAGCTGCCCGCAGGACTCTGAGAACCGGAGGAACCCTCGGATGAAGAATGAATTGTTCGACCTGACCGGGAAGGTCGCCCTGATCACCGGCTCCTACCAGGGGCTCGGTCTGGCCGTCGCCCGGGGGCTGGGACAGGCCGGCGCCACCCTCATCTTGAACGGGAGAAATGAGGGGAAGCTGCGGAAGGGCGTCTCCACGCTCTCGGGGGAGGGCTTCAAGGTCCTCGGGTCGTGCTTCGACATCTCGGATGCGGCCCAGATCCGGGAGAAGATCCTGGCCGTGGAGCGAGAGGCTGGACCGATCCACATCCTGGTGAACAATGCCGGCATTCAGCGACGCAGCCCGCTGGAGCAGTTCGAGGAGTCGGTCTGGCGCGAGGTGCTGGACACCAACCTGACGGGCCTATTCCTGGTCACCAAGCAAGTGGTGCAGGGGATGATCGCCCGCCGGGGCGGAAAGATCATCAACATCTGCTCCCTGATGTGCGAGATGGGGCGCCCCACGGTCGGGGCCTACACGGCCGCCAAGGGCGGGGTGAAGATGCTCACCAAGGCCATGGCGGTCGAGTGGGGCAAGCACAACATCCAGGTGAATGGCATCGGACCAGGCTATTTCACCACGGAGATGAACCGCCCCCTGTACGAGGACCCCAAGTTCGACGCGTGGATCAAGGGGCGGACCCCCATGGGCCGCTGGGGGGATCCGGCGGAGCTGGTCGGGGCCGCCGTCTTCCTGGCCTCGCGCGCCTCGGACTTTGTGAGCGGGCAGGTCATCTACGTGGACGGGGGCATCCTCGCGGCGCTCTAGCGTCGCGAGCTTTCAGCTTGAATGGCCATGAATACGAGGACCTGAACCATGATACGATAGAGCTGAAGCGGATGCTGGCGCAGTTCACCGGCAAGCTGAGAGCTGACCCCCTGACTGCTGAGGTTCTCATGGACAAGCTGCGAGTGCTCGTGCTGGGTCTGGGATTCTTCGGGAGAAATTGGCTCCGCGAGGCGTCGGCCTGCCCGGAGTGCGAAGTGGCGGGGGTCGTCGCCAAGCATCCGGACCTCCTGTCCTCGGTGGGGGACGAGTTCCGGATCCCGGTCTCCCGACGGTTCAGCACGGTCGAGGACGGTTTGGACCGCTCGGACGCACTGGCAGTGATCGTCGCCCTGCCGGAGATGGAGCACAAGCGGGCCATCGTGTCCGCGCTGGAGCACGGTCTGCACGTCCTCACGGAGAAGCCGCTGGCCATGAACATGGCCGAGGCGCGCGATGTCGTCCGGGCGGCCCGCGGGGCCAGGGATCGCGTCCTCATGGTGGATCAGAACTACCGCTGGCGTCCCCAGACCCAGGCGCTCCGCCTGGCGATCCGCGACGGGAAGATCGGCCGGCTCGCGTCGATCACGCACGAGTTCCGCCAGTCGATCACCCGGACGACCACGGACGGCTGGCGCGAGCAGATGCCCCACCCCTACCTGCACGACATGGCCATCCACCACTTCGACCTCCTGCGGGCCTTGACCGCACTGGAGTGCCGGGAGCTGGTTGCCGCCGGAGCCCGGCCGCCCTGGAGCTGGGTTCGCGGGGTTCCGGGGGTGGATGCCCTCCTGACGTTCGA
>DATIFO010000163.1:0-2144 GCA_035455275.1 Methylomirabilis sp. (SeqCode)
TGTTCTCGCCCGCCAGGTGTACCACCGCATCCAGGTCATGCAGGCCGGAGACGTCTCGGAGGCTCTCGTCGGGACTCCACGAGACCTCCCCTGTCCCGAGGGCAGCCCCGCGCACGAGGCGGGTCACGCGATGCCCCTGCGTGGCAAGGAAGGGAACCAGGGCCGAGCCGATGAGTCCCCTCGATCCGGTGACGGCGACGTGCATGGCTTCCTTCGTCTTCCCCGCGAGGACTTGCCGGCCGGCCAGACACGGGCATCCCTCTTCCGTGCCTCTGCTCGGACCAATAACTGTTCAGCTTGGGTGGCACAGTGCCCGTCAGGCTGACGGCCTAGGGAAACAGCCTTGGGCCTAGGATACATCCTCCGGCGTGAAGCCGCGGCGCATGGTGTTCTCGGTCACCACCCGCGGCTCCATGAACTGCTGGAGATAGTCCGGACCGCCCGCCTTGGAGCCCACGCCGGACATCTTGAAACCGCCGAAGGGCTGGCGGCCCACGATGGCGCCGGTGATCCCCCGGTTGATGTAGAGGTTCCCCGCGGAGAACTCCCGGGCAACCCGCTGGATGATTTCGGGGCTCCGAGAGAACAGGCCACCGGTCAGGGCGTAGGTCGAATCGTTGGCCGTCAGTATGGCCCCAGCGACGTCCTTCACCTTGATGACGGCCAGGACCGGCCCGAAGATCTCCTCCCGGATGACCCGGGATGTCGGCGGCAGGTCCGTGAACACCGTTGGCGGCACATAGTATCCCGTATCGGGCACGGGGATCTGGACGAGCACCTTCCCATCCTTCTTCCCGATCTCGATATACTCGAGGATGCGCTTCCGGGCGCCCTCGTCGATCACGGGGCCCATGACGTTCTTCGGGTCCTCGGGGTTTCCGATGGGGATCCCCCTGACGGCCTCGGAGAGGCGCGTGAGGAACCGATCGTAGCACTCCTCCAGCACGAGGACCCGGGAGCAGGCGGAGCATTTCTGCCCCTGAAAGCCGAAGGCGGACTGGAGCACGGCCGGCACGGCCTGGTCGAGGTCGGCGTCGGCATCCACGATGATGGCGTTCTTTCCCCCCGTCTCGATGACAGCTTTCTTGGGCCCCTTCTGGCCGGGCCGTGTCTTGCCTGCCTTCTCCACGATCCCCAGGCCCACCTCCAGCGATCCCGTGAAGACGATGAAGTCGGTGCCCCTGTGCTCGACCAGGTAGTCCCCCACCACGGAGCCCCGGCCCGGGACGAAGCTCAGGACGCCGTCCGGGACCCCCGCCTCCGCGAGGATCGAGTACGCCAGCCACCCGATCATGAGCGACTGGCTGGAGGGTTTGTAGAGGACCGCGTTCCCCGTCACCAGGGCGGCGGCAATCATTCCGACGGAGATGGCCAGGGGAAAGTTCCAGGGGGCGATGACCAACCCCACACCGCGCGGCTGGTAGAAATACCTGTTGTCCTCACCGGGACACTCCCCCATCTTGACGGGCCGGCCCAGCCGGATCATCTCCCTGCCGTAATATTCGAGAAAATCGACCGCCTCGCACACGTCGGCGTCGGCCTCGGACCAGTTCTTCCCCACGTCCAGGACCTGCCAGGCGGCCAGCGTGAGGCGGCGCCTACGTGCGATCGCGGCCGCCCTGAACAGGATCCCGGCTCGCTCCTCGGGACTCCGGCTCCCCCAGTCGCTCTGGGCGCGGCGGGCTGCCTCCAGCGCGTCATCGGCCAGCTCCCGGGAGAGGGCCGAGGTCGCGCAGACGACCTCTCCGGGATCGGCGGGGTTCCGGGACACCAGCTTGTCCTGGGTCCGGTACTCCCTGCCGCCGTAGACGACGGGGAACTCCTTTCCCATCTCCTGACGAACCAGGGCGATGGCATCGCGGAAAGCCGAGCGGTTCTTGGCCACGGCGAAGTCGAGGGGGGGCTCGTTCCTGAACGGCTGGAGTCCCGTGGAGGCCGCCGGGGCCGCCTCCCCCCTCTCTGGCTCTGGCTCCGCCAAGAGCGACTCGGGATCCGCGTTCCCCACGAACTTCTTGCGGAGGAAGCCCTCGTTGGAGGTGTTCTCCAGCAGGCGGCGCACCAGGTAGGCCATGCCGGGAATCAGCTCGCCCACCGGGGCGTACTCCCGGACGATGTGGCCCATCCGTTTCAGCGCGGACTTGATC
>DATIFO010000164.1:0-57489 GCA_035455275.1 Methylomirabilis sp. (SeqCode)
CGTTGTCCTGACCGACTCCAGCTTCTTCTCGTTCGATTCCGACAGCTTCCCCAACTGCGTGGACATGGCTTCAAGCTGGGTCTTCTGGGCGGAGGCCAGCTCACTCATGGTCCGGGTCATGGCCTCCGTGATGCTCTTGAGCGTGGTCACAACCTCTTCCCGCAACTGCTTGGCCCCGCTGGCCGACTCGGCGCGAACGCCGTCGAGTCTCTCGCCGGTGGTCTTGGTCAATGCAACAAGCTGGTAGGAGAAGGTCTCTAGCTGAGCCTTCTGGGCGGAGGCCAGCTCGCTCATGGTCCTGGTCATGGCTTCGGAGATACCCTTCAGGGTGACCACGACCTCCTCTCGCAGTTGCTTGGCCCCGCTGGCCGACTCGGCGCGAACGCCGTCGAGTCTCTCCCCGCTGGCCTTGGCGAAGGAGGCCAATTGGTCGGAGAAGGCGTCCAGTTGAGCCTTCTGCATATCCGCCACAGCCATCATGCGTTGGACCACGGAGTCGCCGAAGGTCTTGAACGCTCCGGTGAGTTCCTGCCGCTGTTCTCTTGCCGCCTTCCCCGATTCCTCCCTGCTTTGGGCTACCTCCTCTCTGACCGCACGCTCCGTCCTCTCCTGCGTCTTCTCGAAGGCGTCCAGGCGCGGAGCAAGCACCCTGGCATCGCCGTGCGACACCTTCTTCAGAAGCACCAGAGCAAGAACGAGAACGGCACCCAGCAGGACAAGAGCCACGATGAGCAGGGCAGTGGTCATGGGCAACCCCTCCGTGACAGCTGAGAGGATGCTATGCCACACGGCCCGAAAGATCAAGATGGACGAAACGGATGGAATGCCGGCAATGGCTGCAGCGGAGAGAACACGGGTGGAGGAGAGCCTCGATCGTCCGCACGAATGACCGGACCCCTCGTTCGTCGGGTCGTCCCCGGGAAGGTCTTCAGGGAAGGAACGGGCGGGTCATTCGCCTGCAAAGGCTGACCGGTGGGGTGGAGAAGGGCCCTCGATGACCCGAAACGGGCACGAGGCTGGAGACAGCAGAGCCAGCCAAAGGGAGATTCCAGGCACCCCGCCAGTCCTCGACCTTACAAAGCCGGAGGGATGAGCGGGCCCTCACGGCACGCAGGCGTGAGCGGAAAGAAACGCTCACACATGCGCCGGCGGCATCGACCGGGACGATTCCCCGCTCACCCCCCCCCGGTGGAGGCAACACCTTCGAAGGAACAGGGGTCACCGTCGCCAGTTCGGCTTGGGCCACACAGGCTTGACGGCCGCGAACTGCGCCGGGGCCACCGTGTGCCACTTGCCCTCCCGGATCTGCTCGACCACGGCTCCGGCCCGCGCGTTGTCCCCGTTCGGCTGGAACTTGCAGCCGTGCAGCATGAGGTAGAAACGGTCGCCGGTCTTCATCTCGGTTGCCGCGATGGCATCCCGGAGCGCCTTCCGGTCCGTGCTGCGGGCTCGTTCCAACGCGTCCCACAAGACCGAGGCGGCGGAGAATCCTGCGGCAAAGTACGCGTCGGTGTCCACCTTGTACTTGGCGGTGTATTGCTTCGCCAGCTCGTCCATCCCCGGGACCTTCAAGTCCGGCGCCCAGGCGGTGACGAAGGTCACGTGCTCGGCATCCGCGCCCAGGGATCGGATGTACTCCACACTCTCGTGCCCGCCCAGGAGCCCCCCGTACATGATGAGGTTCAAGTCCAGCTCCTTCAGGGTGCGGGTGATGAGCACGGCGTCCGTGGGCTTGTTGTGTCCGATCAGGATCTCGACGCCGCCGCTCTTGTACTTGGAGATGTACCCGGTGAAGTCCGGCTGGGTCGCGGCGTCGTAGGTTGAGACGTCCATCACCTCGAACCCCATCTCCCTGCCGAACTGCCCCGAGGCCTTGGCCGCGCTCTGGCCGATGATGGAGTTCTCGCAGAGGATGGCCAGCTTCTTGGCCGGCTTGCCGGTGGCCTTTCCCATCTCGACGGCATAGGTGAGAAGATCCTTGGCGTAGGCATCCACGAGAGGCGGCAGCCGGAACGAGTACTTGAAGCCTCGCGAGGTCACCAGCGGGTCCACGTCGGTGGGCGTCATGAAGGGGACCTGCAGGCGTTCGCCGACCTGGCTCGCCACCACGCTGGCGGCGCTCTGGTTGCAGCCCACCACCGCGATGTTCCCCTGCTGGATCAATCGCTCCGTCTGGGAGCCCGCGACCTCCGGCCGGCTCTCCGTGTCGGCGACGGTGTAGGCCACCTTGGCCCCGCCCAGGGCTTGCACCCCACCCCGCTGGTTGATGATCTCCCAGGCAAGCTGGAAGCTGTTGGCCGTCTTCTGCCCCCAGGCGGCGTTGGTTCCCGTGAGGGCGAGCAGGCCGGCGACCTTCACGTCCGCCCCCCACGCCCGGGTCGGCGGAAGGCCCACCAGGAGGCCCCCCATCGCTCCGGCCCCGATCTCCAGGAACGTGCGCCGGTCCATGCCCTGGTTCCTTCGGTTGCGTTCGTTCATGGCTGTCCCTCCCTGGCGCCGCCGCAGCCGCCGGGCCGCGCGGCGCCGCTCGCTACATTCCCAGGAACGCCCTCTTGGTCCGCTCGTCGCGCAGGAGGCTCTCCCCCGTCCCCTCCAGGACCACCCGCCCGTTCTCGAGGACGTAGGCGCGGTGGGAGATCCCGAGCGCCATCACCAGGTTCTGCTCCACCAGCAGGATGGATCGTCCCTCGCTGTTGATCCGCGTGATGGTGCGGAAGATGGTCCGGACCTGCAGGGGATCCAGGCCGAGCGAGGGCTCGTCCAGCATCAGCAGGCGAGGCACCGCCATCAAGGCCCGGCCGATGGCGACCATCTGCTGCTCCCCGCCCGAGAGGGTGCCCACCACCTGGTCCTGGCGCTCCTCCAGTCGAGGGAAGAGGGCGAAGACCTCCCCCATGCTCTGCCCCACCGTCCCGCGGGCTTTGGGCGTGAAGGCCCCCAGCTCCAGGTTCTCGCGCACGGAAAGCAGCGTGAAGAGCTGCCGGCCCTCCGGAACCTGGGAGAGCCCGCGTGCCACGATGGTCGCCACCGAGAGCCGGGTGAGGGCCTCGCCCATGAACGTCACGTCCCCTCCCTCGGGGCGGAGCAGGCCGGAGATGGTCTTGAGGGTGGTGCTCTTGCCGGCCCCGTTGGCCCCGACCAGGGAGACGATCTCCCCCTCCCCGACCGTGAGCGACACGCCATGCAGGACCCGCACATCCCCGTAGGACACGTCCAGGTTATCCACCCGCAGCAAGGACATACGCCTCTCCCAGATACGCATCGATCACCGCGGGGTCCTGCGCCACGACCGCCGGCCGTTCTTCGGCGATCTTCCGCCCGGAGCTGATCACCACCACCCGATCCGAGACGCCCATCACCGCCTGCATCGCATGCTCCACGAAGAGGATCCCCATGCCCTCGGCCGCGATGGCCCTGACGAGGGCCACGATCTCCGCCAGCTCGGTCGGATTCAGGCCGGCCGCAACCTCGTCCAGGAGCAGGAGGCGGGGTCGTGTGGCCAGCGCCCGGGCCAGCTCCAGCCGGCGGCGCTCCGCGACCGTCAGGGACTTCCCCAGGGTGTGGGACCGATCCGCGAGACCCACCTGCTCCAGGATGGCGTGCGCCTCCGCCTCCCCCGCGCGGAGACGCGGGGCGTGGGTCAATGTGCCGATGGTGACGCTCGCCAGGACGTCCAGGTTCAGGAACGGCTTGGTGATCTGAAACGTCCGTCCCACGCCCCGGCGGCAGATCTCGTGAGGCTTCAGGCCGGTGATCTCTTCCCCCTGGAATCGGATGTGTCCAGCCTCCGGCGCGTAGATCCCGCAGACCAGGTTGAAGAGGGTAGTCTTCCCCGCGCCGTTGGGTCCGATCATCCCCACCACCTCGCCGGGATGGACCGCCAGGCTCACCCCTTCCACGGCCGTGAGGCCGCCGAACCGCTTCGTGACCCCCTCGAGCTCCAGCAGCCCCTTCCCGCTAGCCGGCCGGATGATCGCCGGCGCGCCGACGGCGGGTACGGGCGGGGCTGGAGCAGGACGGGCCGTCCGGCGCAGGCGCAGGCTCATGATGCCCCCGGGCAGGTAGATGATGATGAGCATGAGGAGGCCGGCATACACCATCTTGCTCGCCGTCGCCACGGCCCGGGTGCTCTGGAAGGGCAGGCTCCGCATCAGCTCGCTGAGCGAGCTGAAGATGGTCGTCCCCACCACCGGACCCCAGAGGGTTCCCGCGCCGCCGATCATGGTTCCCATCAGCATGTTGAGCTGGTGCTCGAAGGCAAACCCGATCTCGGGGGAGATGTACAGGTAGAACTGGGCGTAGAAACATCCGCCCAGGCCGGTCAGGAAGGCGCTCAGGCCCATGACGGCGACCTTGCTCCGGTACGTGTCGACGCCCGTCGTCTCGGCGGCCAGCTCGTCCTCGCGCAGCGCCATCAGGGCATAGCCGAAGCGGGATCGCTCCAGCACGGCCGTGATCGCCAGGCCGAGGCCGACCAGGCTCAGGATCGCGTAGTAGTAGGGGAGACGATCGAGGAACAAGAACTCGCCGGGGGCCGCCTTCATGGTGAGCAGGATGCCGACCGGACCGTTGATGAAGTCCCAGCTGCTGGCCAGGCCGCGGAAGACCTCGGCCGAGGCCAGCGTCAGCAGGGCGAAGTAGACCCCCCGGACCTCGTAGCGGAAGGCCACCAGGCTCAGCAGCACCGCCACGGCCGACGCCAGGAGACCGGATGCGACCATCCCGATCCACGGGGTCAGCCCGAGCTTCGTGTACAGCACGGTGGAGGTGTAGGCCCCCACACCCAGGAAGACGCTGTGGCCGAGGGAGAACTGGCCCCCGTAGCCCAGGGCCAGGTTCCAGGCGACGGAGAGCAGGATCATGAAGAGGGTCGTGATGGCGACGGTGATCAGGTGTTCGCTCAGCAGGGGCCCCAGCCCCGCCGCGGCCAGCAGGAAGAGTCCCACGGAAAGCGGACGGATCCAGCGGGGTCTCTTCAGCCCCTGCCCGTTCTTCCCGCTCATCGCGGCCCCTCCTCGGCCTGACCCCCTGTGATGCCCGGTCCCGGTGGGCTGCCCGCGCGGAACCTCCTCGGTCGTCGGAATCTGGTCATCGGTCACTGGACTGTCACGGCGGGGTCTTGCGCCCCGGCCGAAGCCTCGCCTGCGCCCCGAAGAGCCCCGTGGGCCGGACCAGCAGGATGGCGATGAGCATGGCAAACACGATGGCGTTCACCAGCGAGGCCGTGACGAACACGGCGGCAAAGGCCTCGACCACGCCCACGATGACGCCTCCCAGCCAGGCGCCCACGACGTTGCCCATGCCGCCCACCACCATCACCACGAAGGCCTTGAGGAGGAGCTCGTTGCCCACGAAGGGACTCACCAGGTAGAACGGGGTCAGCACGGCGCCGGCCAGGCACGCGGCGGCCACGCTGAGGGCGAAGGTGCTGCGGAAGACGCTCGACACCTCGATCCCCACCAGGCTGGCCCCGTCCCGGTTGTTCGCGACCGCACGGATGGCCTTGCCGAAGAGGGTGGATCGCAGGAAGAACTGGACGCCCAGCGTGGCAGCCAGGGCCACGGTGGCACCCGCCAGCCGGGGAATGCTCACGGCCACCCCGCCTACCCGCCAGGCGGCCGCGGTGTAGCTGGTCCGGACCGCCCGGAGGTCGCCCCCGAACAGGAAGTTGGCGCCGTTCTCGAGGAAGATGAAGAGGGCCAGGGTGAGGATGACCTGCGCGAACTGCGGGGCGGCGACGACGTGACGAACCAACGCCTGATAGAGCAGCAGCCCCGCCACGTAGCCGACGGCCAAGGCCAGTGGGATGGAGAGCAACGGGTCCAGGCCGAGCTGCTGGAACAGGACGTAGGAGCCGAACATGCCCGCCATCACCAGGTGGCCGTGGGAGAAGTTCACCACTTCCATCACCCCGTAGATGAGGGTGAACCCCATGCCAACCAGGCCGTAGATGCTCCCGATGAGGACCCCGCTGACGAGCGCCTGGAAGATGACCGTGGGGCTGATCATCCCCATGGCTGCCTCCGCCGAACGGTTCTTCGTCCCGACATCCGCCGCAACAGTCGGCCCACCTCCGCCATGGACGGCATGGCCGCGACCCTGCCCAAGGCGGACCAGGCAGCGGGTGCCTCGCCTCCCAGGATGGGCGCCGTGAGAGATAGAAACTTGCGACGGAGCGCCCCCGCGGGCGCCGGGTTCGGCGCCGAGCCGAGCGGATTGGCGCAGGAGGCACGGAGCCTCTCGCCCGTGGTGAGGAGCAGGGTGACGGTGGCCCCCGCCTCGCGCGGCCACCGCCGTCCCCACTCCGCCCCGGCCCGAACCACCACGCGCCGGCTCAGTCGCTGGAGCCGGGAGTCGCGGAGCGCTGCCCCCTCGAAGGCCCCGACGCCCGTCCCGCCGGTCACCACCCGGGCCGCCACCGCATAGGGTAAGGAGAATTTCGCCGAGAGCGGGATGGGACGGTAAGGAGCGTCCATGATGGTGAAGCGGGGCGTCGTCTCCACGACCACCCGCGCCACCATCTCGGGGGCGACGGCCCGGCCGCGAAGGATCGCGTCCAAGGCGTCCAGCCCCGGGTGGTTACAGGCGCAGCAGGCGTGGAACTTGACATAGTTGGAGGCGATCTCGTACCCCTTTCCCAACCCCTCCACCAGCCGCCCTGGATCGAACTTGGTCCCGAGCAGCCGGCCGAACGTCTCCCGCAGAGGCCGATCCGGCGCCGTGAAGCCCGCTCGCGCCGCGAGCGCCGCCCGCAGGCCGATGGCCCCCGCCAGACCCGCGTAAAAGTTGCGGACGGTTGCCCCCTCGAAGCAGGGGATCCAGGAGGTGGCCAGGCCCAGCGTCGCCGCCTGTCCCATGGCGTGGCGAATGCCGGCAGCCTCCAGGCCAAGGAGCTTCGCGCACGCCGCCGCGGCCCCGACCGCCCCCATGTGGCCGTGGGGGTGCACGCCGGGGCGGAGGTGCGTGGCGTGGCTGATGCGCGCGGCCACCTCGTAGCCCAGGATGAAGGCGGCCAAGAACTCCCGCCCCGAGCGCCCCTTCCACTCGGCCAGCGCCAGGGTCGCGGGGAGGACGTGGATGCCCGGGTGGCCGGTGGGGCGATGTCCCTCGTCCAGCTCCAGGAAGATGCCGGCGCTGCCGTTGAGCCAGGCGGCCGTGAACGGGTCAGATCGCGGGAATCCGTGCGCGAGGATCGTGGCGCCCCCTCGCGCCAGCTTGGGCAGCGTGGCAACCAGGCGCCGCACCTCCGGGGCCTCGGCCCCGCGCAGGATCACGCCCAGCGTGTCCTGGAAGATGCGCGCGGCATGGGCCCGGATAGACGCCGGAATGGCAGGAGGCTGAACCTCGGCCACCCACTCTGCCAGGGCCGTTTCTTCGAACGCTGGCATTCCTCCGCGCGCCATCGCTCACTCCTCTCATGCGCTTTCGCACATTCCTACTGGCGGCCCTGACGGCACGGCAGTCCAAGATTACTTCAGAGTGCGGGTCGCTGGTCGTGCCATGGCGTGGCGGCCTCATAGGCCGCCCCCACTCGTAGAACCGTACACTCGTCGAAGGGGCGGCCCATGATCTGGAGTCCCAGGGGGAGCCCCGATGGTGCAAACCCCATCGGGAGGCCCAGTGCCGGGAGACCGAAGGTGCTCGCCGGCGAATTGAAGACCGAGTCCCCGGTGGACGCGAGACCTTCCGGTGCGGGGCCAGGGGTCGAGGGGGTGAGCAACACATCCACGTCGCTCAGAAGGCGCCGCATGGCCGCAATGGCCAGGGACCGAATCTGTTGCGCGCGGAGGTAGGATGCCGCCGGGATCAGCAGGCCGGCCTCGACCAGCCCGGCCAGCTTGGGTCCATAGTCCTGCCAACGTGTCTTGAACTGGTCCCGGTGAAAGGCTGCGCCCTCCGCGTACATGATGACGCGGCCGGCGCTGACCCCTGCCTCGAAGCCATCCGGCAATTTCACCTCGTGAACCCGCACGCCGAGCCTGTCGAGCACCTGCACGGCCTCCTGAAATGCGGCCGCCATCTCCGGGCTCGATCGCTCCAGGAAGTAACGGTCGGGAATCCCCGCAGTGAGCCCGCGTGGGGCCTGCCTCAGGGCCTCGACATACGCGGGCACCGGCTCCGCCGCGGCACTCGGGTCGTGGGGGTCCGGCCCCGCCATGGCCGCAAGCAGGCTGGCGACGTCCCGCACCGTCCGGGCCATCGCGCCGGCATGGTCGAGGGACCAGGCCAGGGGAATGAGGCCGTGCCGGCTCACCCGTCCGTAGGTGGGTTTCAGACCCACCACCCCGCAGAACGCGGCGGGGCGAATGATCGAGCCACCGGTCTGGGTGCCGAGCGCCCCGAGGCACATGCCTGCCGCCAGCCCCGCGGCCGAGCCGCTGCTCGATCCGCCGGGGGTGTGTGCCGGGTTCCACGGGTTCCGGGTCGCGGCCGGGTCGGCATAGGCGAATTCCGTCGTGGCCGTCTTGCCAAGCAGGATCGCGCCGGCCTCGCGCAGTCGCCGGATCACGGTGGCATCGAAGCTCGGGACGAAATCGCGGAGCACCCGCGACCCCGCGGTTGTCTCGATGCCCGCCGTGCAGTAGACGTCCTTGATCCCCAGCGGGATTCCGTGTAGCGGCCCGAGATAGGTCCCCTGTCGCAGGAGTCGATCTGACCGCTCGGCCTGGGCCAACGCCGCCTCGGGCTGCGTCCGCGCCCAGGCCAGGACGTGCGGCTCCGTGGCGGAGATCCGGTCGAGGACGGACCGGACAAACTCCACCGTCGAAAGCCGCCCCGTCCGGAGCAGTTCCCCCGCGTCCGTGAGCGTCAGCTCCCACGGCTGCCTCGTCGCCGGTGGCTCTTCCTTCCCCCCTTCCTGGTCCGGGCTCTTTGCGGCTGGCGGCTCCACGAGCGCGGGAAACCGCATCTGGACGGCTGGCTCGGTTTCCGCTGGCACCGGGGCCTCGGTCACGGCTGCCAGCGCCGCGCCGAGTGCTGCCCAGGCCTGGCAAGACCGCTCGAGGTGCTCGTCCACGGGCACCCCCACCAACTCGCTGATCCAGCGTCGGGTCTCCTCGGATGGATCCATGTGGGTCTCCAGGGAATTCCGTCAGTCTGTCGCAGCCGTCAGGTCGGCCAGGCGCAGTCGCGCAGGTCGAGCCGGAGGCTTCTCTCCATACGAACCCGACCCGATGGCCCGCGCGGGAACCGCGCTGGCGCGCCTACCCCCGCCTATCGGTAGGTCTCGATCCAGAAGCGCGCAATGTCGTTACGGTTGGCAATCCACACGTCCTTGTGCTGGCGAACATGGGCGAGGAAGCGATCCAGCGCCAGGGCGCGGGCCGGGCGCCCGATCAAGCGGCAGTGCAGTCCCACCGACATCATCTTGGGATGGGTTTCCCCCTCCTCGTAGAGGGTGTCGAAGGCGTCCCGGACGTAGAAGAAGAAGTCCTCACCGGTGAACATCTGGTTCTTCTGATAGCGGGTGTCGTTCTGGTCGAGGGTGTAGGGGACGATCAGGAACGGCTTGCCGGCCACGTCCTGGAAGTAGGGGAGGTCGTCGTTCAAGGCGTAGCAGTCATACAGAAAGCCTTCCTCCGCCAGGATGCGGCGGGTGGTCGGGGTCTGCATGGGGCGGGTGAACCAGCCGATGATCCGCTGGCCGGTGGTGCGCTCGATCGATTCCCGGGTCTTCCGGATCTCCTGCCGCTCCTGTTCCTCGGTCATTCCGTAGTGACTGATCCAGCGGTAGCCGTGCCCGACCATGTCGTAGCCGCGCTTGACGAACGCTTGGGTCACCTCGGTATTGCGCTCCAGGGCGAGACCACACGCAAAGATGGTGCAGGTGGCGTCGTGCTTGTCCAGGATCCGCATGATGCGCCAGACACCGACCCGGCTCCCGTACTCGAAGAGCGATTCGCTCACCAGCTCACGCTCGGTGGGCTTGGCGGGATACGTCGTTTCGCTCCACACCTCGCGCTGCGGGTCGCCCGGCAGGGCGCCCAGCTCTCCGGCCTCCTCGAAGTTGATGACGAGATTCAGGGCGATCCGGGCCCCGCCAGGCCACGCGACCTTCGGCGGGTTGCCGGCATAGCCGGCATAGTCGCGCTCTTTCTCCACGCGCATCCTTCTCCCTCCTTTGCGCCACGCATGACGGCTATCTCAAAAACACAACAGGCCCTGAAGGGAAACAGTGTTCCCTAAAGGGCCGTCGGGCCGACATGCCAGAAGCTACGCATATTCACCCCTCGTGCGGGGATTGCCGTTGACCGAGACAGGACGCTACATCTCATCGGAGCACAAAGTCAAGCTGGAAAGACAGCATGGGAGCGTAAGAAAGGCTGTCGGCAATTGTGTTGCTGTGCTAGAGTCAATTGTCACCGGTGACTCCTGGCTTTTTCTTGGCTGCGATCATCGGCATGTGGGGGTCGTGCCCACAAGATGAGTGGACGATTGACGGTCAGGTCAATGGGGAACAACAGAGGGAGGGGGACGCATGAGACTGTTCTGGACAGTGGTAGCCATCATGGGTGTGATTCTGGGTGGCGTGGCCGTGAGCCAGGCCCAGGACGCGGGAAGCCTGAGCGGGCGGATAGCCTACGCGGGGACTCCGCCGCCCAAGAAGAAGATTGACGTCACGAAGGACAAAGAGGTGTGCGGCAAGGGCGAGATCTATGACGAGTCGCTGGTCGTGGGTCCGGACAAGGGCCTGAAGTACGCCGTGGTCACCATCGTGGGCGCGAAAGGCGGAAAATTCCCCTCGCAGAAGGCGGAGCTGGATCAGAAGGGCTGCCACTACATCCCGCGCGTGGTGGTGGTGCCGACGACAGGGGAGCTGGACATCCTGAACAGCGATGGGATCCTGCACAACATCCACACCCACAGCACGGCGAACCCAGCCGTCAACGTGGCGCAGCCCAAGTTCAAGAAGGTCCTGACCCAGAAGTTCACCAAGCCGGAAATCATCAAGGCGACCTGCGACGCCCACGGCTGGATGACCGGCTGGATCGTGGTAACGGACCACCCCTTCGTGGCGGTGACGGATGACAAGGGCAACTTCGCCATCAAGGATATTCCGCCTGGAAGCTACAAGGTCGAGATCTGGCATGAGACGCTGGGCAAGCAGGTAAAGGACGTCAGCATCAAGGCCAAGGAGGATGCAAAGCTCACGCTGGAGCTGGCCAAGAAGTAGCCGCACAGTCAGGGCTCTCCCATCCATCGATTGGCAGGTCCTCCCTCCTTGACGGGGGGAGGGCCTGTTTTTTTCCGGGGAGGGATGCATGGACATCGAGAGGAAGCTCACGGATCAGGAGAGACAATTCCTCAGCCGGCTGGCTCGGCGCAGGGGCCTCTTTCTCCTCTCCAGCATTGCGACTGTCGTGGTCGCGGTGACGATTCTCGTGTACCACGGCCTGATCACGAAGGACATGAACAGTCCTCGATTCGTGATCATCCTGCTCTTGCTGCTCTCGGGCCGCTCATACTTGAGACTGCACAAGAGCGCGACCATCTTCAGCAAGCTGCAACCGGACCCAGCGGCGGAACGGGAAGGCGTTTAGCCACGATCCATCCCCATCCGGTCACCGTCGCCGGGAACGCGGATTTCCTGTCCTCCGGTGAATACTTTGGGCTGGAAATCTCGAAATTCCTGCTTGACACGTCTGACGTTAAGAGAATAAAAAGTAGACCAGACTGATATTCTCCTCTTTAACTCTCCTCGTGACGATTCACTTCTCGCATGTGAAATGGCTCAGAGTCCGGAGCAACGGAAGGGCGGGTAGCAACCCATGATGAGCTGGCTCCCGGAGGACGTCTCCACGTTTGGACGGGAAGTGGATTCCCTCTTCTATCTCATCTACTACCTCACCGGTGCGGTGTTCATCCTGGTGACGGTGGTCATGATCGCCTTCCTCGTGATGTATCGCCAGCAGCAGGGCCGCCGGGCCATCTACTCGCACGGGAGCACCACGCTCGAGATCATCTGGACCGTCATCCCGGCCGTCATTTTCGTCGCCTTGTCGTTCATGAGCCAATCGACCTGGGCGAAGATCAAGAGCCACGCACCCCCCGGCGATGTGGAGCTCCAGGTGACCGGAAAGCAGTTCAACTGGGAGATCGTCTATCCCGGGCCCGACGGGAAGTTCGGGACGCCGGACGACCTCGCGGCGGAGAACGAGCTGCATGTGCCGGTGGGGAAGGTCGTGCGGGTCCACCTCGGCTCCAAGGATGTGATCCACAGCTTTTACCTTCCGAACTTCCGCCTGAGACAGGACGCCGTGCCGGGACGGGTGATCCTGGTGTGGTTCGAGGCGACCAAGCCCGGGAAGTACGAGCTGCCTTGCTCCCAGCTGTGCGGCTTCGGCCACTCTGGAATGAAGGGTTGGCTCTACGTGCATGCGGCGGAGGACTACGCCAAGTGGGTCAAGGAGAAGTGGCCCTCCTCCTGAGGCAATGCCGGAATTGCGAATTTCGAATTTCGAATGTTGAAATCGGAAAGGTGAGATAAGGATGGCTGACTCCGCCGTCGCCACCGCCGGACCTGCCGTTCGCGTGCATCACGAGGAGCTGGGGTTCTGGCGCACCTACATCTTCTCCACCGACCACAAGATGATCGGCCGGCAGTTCTTGTTCCTGGGCCTGTTCATGCTGGTGATCGGCGGCACGCTCGCCATGCTGATGCGCTGGGAGCTGGCCTGGCCCGAGACGGCCGTGCCCGGCTTTGGCTGGATCCCGGAGCCGTACATGTACCAGGGGATCATCCCCCCCAACACGTACAACTCCTTCTTCACCATGCACGCCACGATCATGATCTTCTTCGCGGTCATGCCGATCATGATCGGGTGTTTCGGGAACTTCTTGATCCCCCTCATGATCGGCGCCCGGGACATGGCCTTTCCGGTCCTGAACATGCTCTCCTTCTGGACGGGTTGGCTGGGGGGCCTGGTCATGCTGGCGGGATTCTTCGTTCCCGGCGGCCACGCGGCCGGCGGCTGGACCGCCTACGCGCCCCTCACCGCCAAGGCGATCTACACCGGTGTCGACTGGGGGCAGACCCTCTGGAACATCAGCCTGATCATCATGGGGATCTCCTCCATGATGGGCTCGATCAACTACATCACGACCATCGTGAACATGCGGGCCCGGGGGATGACCTGGTTCCGGCTCCCCCTGGTCATCTGGTCCCTCTTCATCACGGCGATCCTCTTGCTCCTGGCGCTGCCGGTGTTCACCTCGGCCCTGGCGATGCTCCTGTTCGATCTCAACCTCGGAACCCACTTCTTCCTCCCCGAGGGCGGGGGGGAGCCGCTCCTCTGGCAGCACCTCTTCTGGTTCTTTGGCCACCCCGAGGTCTATGTGCTGGTCCTGCCGGCCATGGGGGTGACCTCGGATGTCCTGTCCACGTTCTCCCGCAAGCCGATCTTCGGGTACCGGGCCATGGCCTTCTCCATGATCGCCATCGCCTTCCTGTCCTGGATCGTCTGGGGCCATCACATGTTCGTCAGCGGGATGAACCCGCTCCTGGGGTCGGCCTTCATGCTCTCGACCATGGTGATCGCGGTGCCGTCGGCCATCAAGACCTTCAACTGGCTCGGGACCCTGTGGGGCGGCTCGATCCGATTCACGACGCCGATGCTGTTCGCTCTCGCCTTCGTGTCAAACTTCGTCATCGGGGGGTTGAGCGGCATCTACATGGCCTCCACGCCGGTGGACATCTTCATCCACGACACCTACTACATCGTGGCCCATTTCCACTACGTCGTGGCGGGGATCATCTTCGCCATGTTCGCCGCCGTCTACTACTGGTTTCCCAAGATGTTCGGGCGACAGATGAGCGAAGCGCTGGGGAAGATCCACTTCTGGCCCACCTTCATCTTCTTCAACTGCGTCTTCTTCCCGATGCACATCCTGGGGGTGGGCGGGCACATGCGGCGGATCTACAACCCCATGCAGTACGAGTTCCTGCACTCGCTCCAGCCCATCAACGTGTTCATCACCGTGAGCGCCTTCCTGCTGGGTCTCTCGCAGATCCTCTTCGTGGTCAACTTCGTCTGGAGCCTGATTGCCAGGAAGCAGGCGGAGCGGAACCCCTGGCAGGCGAACACGCTGGAGTGGGCGGCGCAGTCCCCGCCTCCTCATGGGAACTGGGGCGAGACGCTGCCCGTCGTCTATGGCGGGCCATACGAGTACAGCCCGCCCGGCATCGCGGAGGATTACCTGCCCCAGAACCAACCCCGCCAGCCCTCTCCGACGTTGGACCCGCACCACGGCCCGGCTCACGGGCAGGTGACCGCATGATCATGCGAACGGATGCACTCCCCAACGCCATGACTCAGAAACACGCGCGGGAGGTGTCTGTGGCCCGCCGGGCCACGGATTTCTTTGCCCTGACAAAGCCCCGGATGGTGTTGATGATCCTCGTCACGACGTGTGTGGGCTTTTACCTTGGCTCCTCAGGAGCCATGGATGCCCTCGGGCTGCTCCACACCTTGCTCGGGACGGCGCTGGCAGCGGGGGGCACGCTGGCGCTGAACCAGTATCTGGAGCGCGAGGTGGACGCCACCATGGAGCGCACGCGGCGCCGTCCCCTGCCGGCTGGCCGGCTTCACCCTGCGGAGGCATTGGCCTTCGGGACGATAGTCACCCTCGCCGGCATGCTCTACCTGGCGATCGGCGTCGGCGAGTTGAGCGCTCTGGTGACGGCGTTCACGGCGGTGAGCTACCTCTTCGTCTATACCCCCCTGAAGCGCCAGACCTCGCTCTGCAGTGTACTCGGCGCGATACCGGGGGCACTTCCTCCCGTCACGGGATGGGTGGCGGCGCGAGGGGACTTCGGTCCCGGGGCCTGGGTGCTCTTCGCCATCCTGTTCCTGTGGCAGTTGCCCCATTCGCTCGCCATCGGGTGGCTGTATCGCGCGGATTACGCGCGAGCGGGCATCCGGCTGCTGCCGGTGATCGAGCCGGACGGGTGCAGCACAGGCCGGCAGATCGTGGGCAACTGCCTGGCCCTCCTGGCCGTGGGGCTACTGCCGACGCTGATGGGTCTGACGGGTTCGGTCTATTTCCTGGGGGCGCTGGTGCTGGGTGCAGGCCTGCTCGCCTGCGGCATCGTCCTGGCGGTCTCGCGGTCGGCCGCCGACGCGCGGCGACTCGTGTTCGCATCGCTCGTGTACCTCCCGGCCCTGCTGGTCCTGATGGCTCTCAACAAGGCGCCGTTCTGATCGGCGCGGGTCCGACAAGATGTCGTTCATTGAGGTCGTCAGCCGGAGGAAATCCCCCCGATCCCCCCTTTGCCAAAGGGGGGCGGAGGGGGGATTTGGTCGGTATTGGGACAACGAGACGCTCGGAGGGTTGCGGTGGCTCGGGGAACGATGACGGTATCGGCGCTGGAGGAGGTGGCACCCCGACTTCCAGGGCTGCCTCCGGGCATTCCTCCCGGCCCGGATGACGGGGACCCTCTGCCATGGCAGCCAGCCCGGAGAGAACCGGTGGTCAGCAATGCCGTGCTGGGCATGCTGATGTTCCTGGCCTTCGAGGCGATGCTCTTCGCGGCGCTGCTGGGGGCCTTCCTGGTGTTCCGGCTGTCGAGCACGAGCTGGCCGCCGCCCGGCGAGCCGTACCTGCCGATCGGGGTGACTTGGGTCAATAGTGGGATTCTGGTGGCGAGCGCCTATACCATGCGCCGGGCTCACCGGGCGATCCGGGAGGGAAACCAGGTGGGGCTCGTCCACGGCCTCGGGCTCACGGCCCTCCTCGGGACGATCTTCCTGGCAGTCCAGGGAGGCGAATGGATCCGCTTGGTCCACTACGGCCTGACCCTCCAGAGCGGGACCTACGGGGCGACCTTCTACACGCTGATCGGATGCCATGGCGTCCACGTGCTTGCGGCGGTGCTGTGGCTGGCCGCGGTCCTGCTCCTGGCCACGCGCGGCCGGTTCTCGCCAGAGCGCCAGGTGGGCGTCCAGCTCTGCAAGATGTACTGGATGTTCGTGGTGGGCCTGTGGATTGTCCTGTTCCCGTCCGTCTACCTGATGTGAGACGGCGTGAGGATGCCGACGACATGAAGCACATTCCCCTGCTGCGATGGTTCAGTCTCATCGGCGTGGCGCTCCTGAACCCGGCGGCCGCATGGGCCTGCGCCGTCTGCGGGACGGGTCTCGGCGTCGCGGGCGACCCGACCGCTCGAGGATTCTACTGGGGCATCCTGTTCCTCATGGCCATGCCCTTTGCGGTGGCGGGATCGATCGGGGCATGGTTGGCGTACCGGTACTGGCGGGCGGGTGCGGGCCGCACCGGGGAGGCGCTCGGCGCGCGGTTCGCCTGGACACACAAGGAGAGTGGACGGTGAGTCAGGTGGGTGTGCTGCACCCGGAGATCGAGCCGGCGGAATCTCCCCTCACCCCCGAAAGCTGGGGAAAGCTCGGGATGTGGATCTTCCTGGCGGGAGACGCCATGTCCTTTGGGGCTCTGCTGGCCGGGTACGGGGCCCTGCGCTACGGAAGCGCCGACTGGCCGCATCCCTCGACGGTTCTGGGGGTGGGGCTCACGGCCTTCATGACCTTCCTCCTGATCTGCAGCAGCGTGACCATGGTGCTGGCCCTGGCCGGGATTCAACGGGGCGACATGGCGGCGCTCAAGAAGTTCCTGGCCCTCACCATCCTTGGCGGCGTGAGCTTCCTGGGGATGCAGGCCTACGAGTGGACGCACCTGATCCACGAGGGCCTGGGATTGACCAGTAACCCGTGGGGGGCCTCGCTGTTCGGGACCACCTTCTTCATCATCACCGGATTTCACGGGGCGCACGTCACGGGCGGCGTGGGCTATCTCTCGTGCTATCTGATCCGAGGCCTCCTGGGCCGCCTGCAGCAGGGCCATGCCAACCAGATCGAGATCGCTGCCCTGTACTGGCATTTTGTGGACCTGGTCTGGATCCTGGTGTTCACCTTCGTGTACCTGCTGTAAACCGGGGGGTGGGGAGAGCCATGGCGCAGGCACACAAGCAGCCAAACTACATCGCCATCTTCTGGTGGCTTCTGGCCCTGACGATCCTCGAGGTCGGGGTGATCTTCATGCCCCTGGCGAGGGTGCTCATCGCGATCCTGCTGGTGGGCATGGCCTTGTCCAAGGCCTCCCTCGTGGCCATGTACTTCATGCACCTGAAGTTCGAGAAAAGGACGCTGGGACTGATCGCCGTGACCCCGCTCCTGTTGTGTGTCCTGCTGGTGTTCGCGCTCCTTCCCGATCTCTCCGGAACCCCCCCTCAGGCCGTCGGGGCCCCTGCGCCCCCAGGGGCGACAACCTCCCAGTAAGATCGGCTGATGCTCTTCCTCCCGATTCAGATCCATCGCCTGTTCTCTTCCTATGATCTGGATCATGGCGGGGTTCCGCACACGGCCGTATCATCTCGACGCATCAGGGAGTCTCGGCGGGCTGGGAGTCGCTCGTGACCACGCGGGACATCCCCGATGACCCCCCGCTGAGTACCCCGCACCAGAGGCAGTCACGATGAATCTCGACGCCATGGGAAGGCCGATCGTCCCGAAGGAGCACGGCGCCTGGGCGGTGCTCTACGGGGCGTTCCTGGCGGGTGTGGGTGTGGCGGGGCGAATGCACCTCCCCGTTCTGCTCCTCCTGGTGGGCATCACCGCTTCTGCCTTCGCCAACGGCGCCCTCACGATACTGCTGCGACCGGCTGCCGGCCCGGCCCACGCGGCCCGGAAGCGCCGGGCCCTCGCCTGGTCCCTGGTCTATGGCGGCCTCGCCGTGACGGCGCTGGTACCGCTCCTGATGGTCTATCGGATGACCTTCCTCATCCCATTCGCCGTGGGGGCGACTTTCTTCGTTCTCCTGCGGGCGCTCCTGATCCGCGGGAAGGACGATCGATCCCTCGTGGGGGAGCTGCTCGGGACGGCGGGACTCAGCATGGTGGTGGCGGTGACACACGCCGTATCCGTGAGCGAGGTCCGACCCGTCGGCCTCATCCTGTGGGTGCTCGTCTTCCTGTTCTTCGCGAGCGCCGTCTTCCGCGTCCGCACCCGGCTCCACGGGATGTTCGTCCGGCAGAGAGGGGTCAGGGCGGCCGACCCAGGCCGTGTCCAGTCCGTGGTGTATCACATCATGCTGATTCTGGTCATCCCCCTGCTCGCCGTCCTCCACGTCATCCCGTGGGTCGTGCTGTTCGCCTTCGCCCCCGCAGTCTGGCGCGCCGCCTCCGGCCTCCGTGACGACGGCGAGGCTCCCCTCGACGTCATGCGCCTGGGCTGGTCCGAGGTGGCCCTCACCACCGCCTTCGTCCTCCTCCTGATCGGCGCCTTCCACGTCGGCACGTCGGCCGGCTGAGCGACCCTCTGGCGCCCGCCAATCCCGCCTGATTCTCACCTGGCCCATCATCCGTCTCGTCCTCCGTGAAGCGGCGTCCCCATGACGGTCACGGGGGAGCAGTGGCCGCGTGCCCGCCCCCGTCGAGTGTGCGATCGCAGGCTTGGTAAACGACGTGCTTCTGTGGTAGAAGTCTCCCCGGAGGAGAACTGCGGTGCCCGTGCCCGTCATCGCCATTGTCGGCCGACCCAACGTGGGGAAGTCCACGCTGTTCAACCGCTTGCTGGGCGGGCGGCGCGCCATCGTGGACGACATGCCGGGCGTCACCCGCGACCGCCTCTACGGCGAGTGCGAGTGGCGCGGCCGGCGCCTCGTCTTCGTGGACACGGGGGGCTTCGAACCCGCGGGGACGGGGATCCTGGCCCTGGTCCGGGCCCAGGCGGAGCAGGCCGTGGCCGAGGCGGATGCCATCCTGCTCCTGGTGGATGCCAAGGACGGCCTCACCCCGGTGGACACGGAGGTCGCCCGCCTGCTCCGGACCGGCTCCCGCCGGCCCATCCTCTTGGCAGTCAACAAGGTGGACACGGTGGGCCAGGAGCCGAGGGCCGCGGAGTTTCACCGCCTGGGGCTGGATCGAGTCTTTGCGATTTCCGCGGAGCAGGGGCAAGGGATCGGCGAGTTGCTGGACGCGGTGACGGAGATCCTCCCGGATGCGGAGAGCGCCCAGGAGGCGGCGGGCGCCATCACGGTGGCGGTGGTGGGGCGGCCAAACGTCGGGAAGTCTTCCTTGGTCAACCGGATCCTCGGCGCCGAGCGAGTCCTGGTGAGTCCGGAGCCGGGGACGACCCGGGACGCGGTGGACACCCGCTTCACCTACCGCGGTCGCGATTACGTCTTCGTGGACACGGCCGGCATCCGGGCCAAGGGTCGGATCGGCCACTCGGTCGAGCGGTACAGTGTCTCCCGCGCCCTGGCGGCCGTGCGCCGCGCCGACGTCTCGCTCATCCTGCTGGATGGGATCGAGGGGGTCACGAGCCAGGACACCAAGGTCGGCGGCGAGGCACACGAGGCGGGATGCGGGAGCATCCTGGTGGTCAACAAGTGGGACTGCCGCGCCGGCGACCCCGAGGCCATGACCGCGTTTCGCCTTGCGCTGCAGGACAAGTTTAAGTATCTTGCCTACGCCCCCACGGCTTTCGTGTCCGCCAAGACCGGCCTTGGCGTGATGTCGCTGTTCCGCCTCATCGATGCCGTGGCGGCGGAGCGGGAGCGGCGCATCAACACGTCGGAGCTGAACACCGTCATGGGCGAGGCGGTCGCGCGGCGGCCGCCCCCTGCAGACCGAGGGCGTCCGGTGCGCATCCGCTACACGACCCAGGTGGCGGTCAAGCCACCGACGTTCCTCTGCTTCGCCACGACCGCCCGGGGGCTGCACTTCAGCTACTTGCGCTATCTGGAGAATTGCTTGCGCCAGGCCTACGGGTTCCGCGGGACCCCGATCCGCCTCTCGATCCGCGGTCGCAGTTAGCCCGACACCGACGCGACACATGAGCCGCCAAGACGCCACGCTGGACATGAAAGCTCTGGTCGATTCCGTGGACCGCCGGGGTCGGCCGCGGCGTGCACCTCTCGCCCCGGACCGAGCGTCGCGCGAGGGCCGCGGTGACTGAGCCGGGCTACGACGTTGTGGTTGTAGGGGCGGGCCTGGGCGGACTGGCCACGGCCGCTCTCTTGGCGAAGGCCGGGCGCTCCGTGGTCCTCCTGGATCGCGCGCAGCGGGCGGGGGGGGTCTGCCAGGGCCTCATCCGCGAGGGCTACCGCTTCGAGCTCGGGGGATCGCTCCTGGGCGGCTTCTCCCCAGGGGGGCCGCTGGCGGCCCTCCGCGATCGGCTCGGGCTCACGCTGCCCACGCAGGCCTGCGAGCCCGGGCTGCAGGTCGCGTCACCCAATCATCGGCTCAGTCTGTTCGCAGACGGGGACCGCTGGTGGTCCGAGGTCCGGCGGGAGTTTCCCGAGGAGGAGGCGGGTTGGCGGGCGCTCCTCACCGAGCTGGATGCCCTGGCCCGGGAGCGGGATCAGGTGATGGCGGTGCTCCCCGCATTGCCTGCGGAAGGGTGGGGTGAGAAGCTCCAAGCCTGGCGCATGCTCACCCTCCCGGCGCTTCTCGGAGGGCAGGCCCGGGCGGGCAGACGATTGAAGCAGGCCCAGGCGACGCCATTTCAGGCGACCCTGCTCCGTCACGGCCTCGGCCGCGTGAGCCAGCAGGTCCTGGAGGCCGGATTGTGGTACCTGCTGTTGCGGGGGCCGGAGGAGTGCGGAACCCTGGAGGCGGCGGTGGCTCTGCGGCGGGTGCGGCAAGGCGTCGTGGCGCTGCCCGGCGGGACGACCGCCCTGGTGGAGGCCCTGGTGGCGCAGTTCGAGCGGAGCGGCGGCCACCTCCGCCTCGGGGCTCCCGTCGTCCAGTGCCTGGTGGACCACGGTCGGGTCACGGGTGTGGCCCTTGCCGAGGGAGAGACAATCCTGGCTCGCTGGGTGGTGGCCGACGTGCCGCCGGGCGTCCTCATGGGGGGCATGCTCCCCCCGCCCTCCGGCTGGTTCCGCCGCCGACCTGCCGCGGGCCGTCCCTGGGACCCAGTGCGGGTCGCCCAGGCGATGGTCCTGGCTGTCCCGGATCGGATGCTGCCCTCGGAGCTGGGGGCGCACTGCCTTATCCTCCCTGATCCCGACATTCCCGCCCGGGACGCGAACCTGGTCTTCGTGCACACCACGCCGGGCTGGGATCGGACGCAGGCGCCGTCGGGGGTGCGCTGCCTCGCCGTTGGACGATTCGTGCCGCCAGGGGCGGCATGCGAGGAGTCGTCGGTCGGCTCCGACCTCCTGGCAGCGCTGGACCAGGTGGTGCCGGGCATCGCCGGGGCCGCGGTCTATCATGAATTCCTCCCCTCCGCCACCCTGGCCGAGTTGTGGGGTCGTCCGTCAGCGGCCGTGCAGTGTGCGATCCCCCTGCGCGAGTGGCTGGGGCAGCGCGGGCTGCCGCACCGGATGGAGTGGCCCGGACTCCTGGCCGTGGGGGAGTCCACCTATCCCGGGCGCCTGCTCGCCGGCGTGGCGGAGGGGGCCATGCGCGTGGCAGACCTGATCGCGGCAACGATGTGAGCATTCATCCCCAATCCAACGTTCATCTTTCACGGGAGGCGAGCATGCTGGAACGATTCTTCCAACTCGCAGAGCGAGGGACGACGGTCGGCACCGAGGTCCTGGCCGGGATCACCACCTTCATGGTCATGGCCTACATCATCTTCGTGAATCCCGCCATCCTGAATTTCGCGGGCATCAAGGACCTCCAGGGCTTGGGTCCCGGGTTCGGACCCACGCTGGCCGCCACCTGCCTGGTGGCGGGCGTGATGACGGTCGCCATGGGCCTCCTGACGAACTATCCGTTCGCCGTGGCCTCGGGCATGGGGCTGAACGCGGTGGTGGCTTTTCAGCTCATCGTGGGAATGAAGCTGCCCTGGTCGGCGGCCATGGGCGTCATCTTCCTCGAAGGGGTGGTCATCACCATCCTGGTCCTCACCGGCTTCCGGGAGGCGGTGATGGACGCCATCCCCCTCTCCTTGAAGCGGGCCATCGGCGTGGGCATCGGGATGTTCATCCTGTTCATCGGCCTGTACACGGGCGGCCTGGTCAAGCAGGGCCCGCCGGGGGTCCCGGTCACCCTGGGGGACCTGAATTCGCTCCCGGTCCTCGTCACCCTCGTCGGCCTCTTCCTCACCATCGCCCTCATGGCGACGCACGCGAGAGGGGCGCTCCTGCTTGGCATCCTGCTGACCACCGTCTTCGCCATCCTGGTCAACGCCTGGAGCGGCTACACCGCCTTCAGCCTTCCCGGGGTCGCCGTGCTCCCCTCCCACATCCTGGCCTGGCCGGACTTTTCCACGTTCGGCCGGGGACTGGACCTCTCGGTCTTCTGGCGGGTCGGGATCCTGTCCGCCGCGCTGGCCGTGTTCTCCATCATGATGGCCGATTTCTTCGATACCATGGGCACGGTGATCGGGATCGCCGGTGAGGCAGGGTGGCTGGACGAAAAGGGCAAGCTGCCACGCCTGAACCGGATCCTGCTGGTGGATTCTCTCTCGGCCGCCTTCGGGGGCTTTGCCTCCGCCAGCTCGGCGACCACCTACATCGAGAGCGCCGCGGGCGTGTCTGAGGGGGCACGCAGCGGGCTCGCCTCGGTGGTCACGGGATCCCTGTTCTTCCTGGCGCTGTTCTTCTCGCCCGTCGCCGGGGTCGTCCCTCCACAAGCCACGGCCGCCGCCCTGATCGTCGTCGGATTCTTGATGTGCAGCATCGTGAAGGATATCCCCTTCGGCGAATTCGAGGAGGGATTCCCCGCGCTCATGACCATGGTGACGATGCCGTTCAGCTACAGCATCACGAATGGCTTCGGGGCCGGCTTCATCACCTACGCCTTCATCAAGCTGGTCCGGGGGAAGGCCCGGGAGGTTCACCCGATGCTGGCGGGGGCGGCCGTCGCCTTCGCCGTTTACTTCGCGCTGCCCTGGCTTCGGGCGATGTTCCGTTTCTAGATGGCCTCCCTGTGGCGACGCCGCTCGGCCTGAGAGGCTTGGAGGTCTGGCTTGACAGTCCCGTTGGGAAGGGGGGAGAATTCCACATATCGAACAGGGCAGTGTGGGCGAAGGGCCATGCCCGGATGGGCAGGGAGGTGAATATGGGACGCACACCCGTGAGACTGCCATGGCGCATCCTCTTCCTGAGCGTTCTCTGGTTGGGTCTGGCGGGAGGTGTCCGTCCCGCTCCGGAGGATGCGGCAGCCGCTGACTTCAACTGGAAGCAGTTCAGCGGGCAGAGCATCCGGTTCGTCGGGGAGACCACGCCCGCGACTCCCTACATCCGGGACAAGGTCATTCCGGAGTTTGCTGCCAGGACCGGCATCAAGGTGGTCTACGAGGACTTCGTCGCCCGGCAGCTTCGCCAGAAGATCGGAGTGGAGATGGCCGGGAAGTCCACCAACCTGGACATCTACATGACGCTGCCCATGGTGACCGGACGGGAGTACTGGATGTCGGGCTTCATCGAGCCGCTGGATCGGCTCCTGAAGGATCCGACCCTCACGGCCCCGGAGTTCGACTACGAGGACTTCAGCCCCGCCGTCCGGGCCATCTGTGCCCGGTACTTCAATGGAAAGACGGGCTGTGTCGCGTTCTCCCCCCAGACCCAGCTCCTCTACTGGCGCAAGGATCTCTTCGCCCGGGCCGGGTTGCAGGGGCCGCCGCAGACGCTGGTCGAGATGGAGGCCGCCGCCGCCAAGATCATGGAACTGCCCGAAGGGCCGGAGGGGAAGGTGTTCGGGGTCGTCTTGCGCGGGCTGGGATACGAGGCCGTCACCCAGCTCTCGTACTACCTGTACACCATCGGGGGGAGCTGGCAGGATGCCAAGGGGCGATGCAACCTCGGCGCCCCGGAGAGCCTTCAGGCGCTGGATTTTTATGGGCGGATGCTCCGGAAGTACGGGCCGCCGGGGGGCGTGAAGCTCGGCGAGGTCGAGGCCCAGTCGCTCTTCGCGCAGGGCCGTGCCGCCATGTACAGCGACATCGGCACCCGCGCCGCGGTCATGGAGGATCCCTCCCGGTCCAAGGTGGCCGGGAAGGTGGGATACGCCAAGATCCCCTTGGGACCGACGGGGAAGCGGCAGATGATGCTGCCCATCAACGGGCTGTTCCTCTCTCCCTTTTCCACCCACAAGGAGGCCGCCTGGCTCTTCCTCCAGTACCTGACCAGCAAGGATGTCCTGCTTTCCTTGCACCTCCAGGGGAATGCCTCTCCCCGCGTCTCGACCTGGGAGACCCCCGAGTACAAGCGCCAGGACAAGCATCCCGATTGGACCGAGGCAACGCTCTTTGGCATCCGGACGGGTCTCCCACTGAATGTGCCGGATGTCGTGGCGGCCAACGAGGCCCGGAACATCATCGGGCAGGCAATCCAGGCCTCCATCCTGGGCCAGGACGTGCCCCGGGCTGCCCAGCAGGCGTGTGACGAGTGGAACGTCCTGCTGAAGAAGACCGGGGACCTCAAAGACTGAAACGCACGGGAGGGGCCCCGGTCCCCCTCGGCCGGGGCCCACTCGTTCTCGTGCTTCCCGCCAAGGACCCAGGGTTGAATCCGACGCGCGACCATTCCGGATCACGCCCGCTCGGGCGCGTGGATGGGGCTGTGATTGCTCCTCGTCAGGCGCCGCGCCTGGGCAAGGGCGGACGCATCACGGGCGTTCTTGACCGCCGTCCGGACCTGGTCTTCCCCGCGCCCAGCCTGCTGGCATTTCTCCTCATCCTGGGGTTCCCCATCGCCTTCGTCCTGTACGTGAGCCTGCACGACTGGCCCATCTCGCCCACGATCCCCGCTGCCTTCCTCGGGCTCGGAAACTATACGGCGCTGCTCGGGAGCGCGCGCTTCTGGGGCTCGCTCTGGATCACTTTCTACTTCACCTTCCTGGCGGTGGGAGGGGAGCTTCTCTTCGGATTGGCCATCGCGCTGCTCTTCCACCGGGAGTTTCGGGGACGGGGCCTGGCCCGGGTCATCCTGATCATGCCCATGGCGGCGACACCCGTGGCCATGTCCCTCATCTGGAACATGATGATGGAACCCACCCTCGGGATGCTGAATTACCTCCTGTCATGGCTGTGGATCCCCCCGCTGCTCTGGGCCGCGGATCCCCGCTGGGCGATTCCCTCCCTGGCGTTGATCGACGTGTGGTTCTGGACGCCCTTCATGGCGCTGATCATCTCGGCCGGGCTGCAGACGATTCCCGGGGAGATCGTGGAGTCGGCCCGGCTCGACGGGGCCACCGCGATCCGACTCTTCCGGCATATCACGCTGCCCCTGGTACGGCCCCACCTCGTCATGGCGGTCATCCTGCGGACGATCCTCGCGCTCAAGACCTTTGATCATATCTTCGTGATCACGGGCGGAGGGCCGCTCCGGGCCAGCGAGACGCTGAACCTGTACACCTTCCTCGAAGGGTTCGAGTTCTTCCACATGGGCTATGCGTCGGCGCTGGCCGTGGCCCTGACCCTGGTCATCCTGGCCGTCAGCGCGCTGCTGGCGCGGCTGCGGGCCAGGGAGTGGAGCTACTGATGGCTCCGAGGGGACTCACGCGCTCGCTCGGGACGCTCCTGCACCGGCTGGCCGTGCTGCTGGTGGTGGGGTTCTTCCTCCTGCCCTTCTACATCATGCTCTCCAACTCCCTGAAGCCCGAGGTGTACATCAACGCCTCCCCGCCGGTCTTTCTCTTCCGCCCAACCCTGATCCACTTCGCCGAGGTCTTCCGGCGCTACCCCTTCGTGAGCTATATGCTCAACAGCGCCGTCATCTCCCTCAGCGCGACCGCCCTGGGATTCCTCATCGGCATCCCGGCGGCCTACGCCATCGCCCGATTCGCGCTGCGGCGCCTGATCACCCTGGTCCTGATCATCCGGATGATCCCCTATGTCAGCCTGCTGATCCCCTGGTTCCTCATGGCCCAGCGCGCGAACCTGGTGGACACGTACGCCCCCATGATCCTCACCCACCTCGTCTTCACGATCCCTTACGCCGCCATGATCCTCGTGGGATTCTTCGAGGACATCCCGGTGGCCCTGGAGGAGGCGGCCTGGATCGACGGCTGCTCGCGCCTGGAGGCCTTCCTCCGCATCGCCCTGCCGCTCACGCTGCCCGGCATCGTGGCGGCCGGGATCATCGCGTTCACCTACTCGTGGAACAACTTCCTCTTCGCCCTGGTGCTGACGGGGGCGAAGACCAAGACCCTTCCGGTCGCCGTCTACGGATTCCTCACCGCCGACCAGGTGGATTGGGGTGGCCTCTCGGCGGCCGCGACGCTCATCACGGCGCCCGTCCTGGTCTTCATCTTCTTCGCCCAGCGGTACCTGATCCGGGGACTGGTCGCCGGAGCGATCAAGTGATGCGCAGTGCAGGTCATCCCGGAGGCGGCCAGCGTGTCTGAGAGCGCGGATGTCCTTCGGCTTTCGGCCAGCGCCCACGCGGAGTACGGCCGGGCACGGATCGAGCCGGGGGATCCCGTGATCGCGGGGAGCTACGGGACCTGGAGGCTCTTCTACATCGTCGGAAGCCGGGGCGTGGCCTCGGGCGGCGCCATCCGGGTCGACACCGATTCGGACAGCGACTGGGGCTCACCGCAGGTGGCGGATCCCTCGGCACCGGAGTACCTGACCCTGGGGGTGCCCTGGGGAGCCGAGGTCGCCCTCCGCCTGAGAGACCAGCTTTCCCTCCTTCTCCTCGTGACCGGACGACCGCTCATACCCGGCGAGCAGATCGTCCTCACCTATGGCGACCGGAGCGGGGGAGGTCCGGGCTCCCGCGCCCAGACGTTCCAGGAGGACCGGCGCCGATTCTGGGTCGAGGTGGACGCGGAGGGCAGCGGCCGCTTCACCCCGCTGGCGGGTCCCCCGGAGCTCAAGATCATCGGCGGAGCGGTCTCGCGGCTGGTGGTGGTGGTGCCCTCCAGCGTGATCGTGGGCGAGCCGTTTTGCGTTCGGGTGAAGGCCGAGGACGCCTGGGGGAATCCGGCTCCGGGATACCGGGGTCACATCGCGCTGGAGGCCGCCGGTCTGGATATCCCCGGCGGCGCCATCGACTTTGCGGGGTCGGACGGGGGCGTGGGCGTGGTGGGGGAGTGCCGGGCGCTCCGGCCGGGCGTGCACCGGATCGCCGCGCTGGATGCAACGGCCGGGCTCCGCGCAGAGAGCAACCCGCTCATCGCCAGCCCGGAGCGTCCCGCGCACCGCCTCTACTGGGGCGATCCGCACGGCGGCCAGGTGGTCGATCCGCAGAAGATCGGGGACTTCTTCCGGTATGCGCGGGACGTGGCAGGTGTCCAGGTTGTCGGATTTCAGCGCAACGACCACGTGATGAGCAACGAGGCCTATGCGCTCCAGCAGCGCTGCGAGCGGGAGTACTATGAGCCGGGGCGGTTCGTGTCCCTGCCGGGTTACGAGTGGTCGGGCGAGGCAGAGGTCGGGGGCCATCACAACGTGTACTTCCGGCGGTTCGACCAGCCTATCCGGCGATCGGAGCATCGTGGGAGCCTCGACCGGGCCGACCAGGATGCCGACCTCCGTCACGTCCTCGACCTGCATCGCGCCTATCTGCACGCCGACGTCCTGATCGTCCCCCACGTCGGTGGCGTCCACGCGGATCTCACCTACCACGAGCCGGCGCTCGAACCGGTGGTCGAGGTCACGTCCACCCACGGGTCATTCGAGTGGTTCCTGCGCGAGGCGCTGGAACGTCGGTACGCGGTGGGCTTCGTGGGCGGGAGCGACTCGTACACGGGTCGCCCCGGCGATGACCGGCCCGGCCACCAGCTACGCCGGTATGCCAAGTCCGGCCTCACCGGCATCTATGCCCCGGCCTTGACGCTCGAGGCCGTGCTGGACGCCATCCAGGCAGGGCGCTGCTACGCGACCACCGGGGCCCGGATCGTGGCGATGCTTGTGAGCGATGGCCATCCCATGGGTGCCCGGTACATGACGGCTGCCCCGCCCCAGATCGGCGTGTCGATCTGGGGAACCGCGCCGCTGGAGCAGGTGGAGCTCCATCGCGGCCTCGACCTGATCCACCGGCGCGACCTCGGCCTCCGGCCCGCACCAAACCGAGTCCGCATCCTGTGGGAGGGGGCCAGCCGGAAGTCCAGCTACTCGGGGGTCGTCTGGGACGGGTGCGTGCGCGTCCCGGGCGGAAGGATTGTGGGGGTGAGGACGCTGCGCTTTGACAGCCCGCGGTCCCACGTCGCTTCCGATGGACCCGACGAACTGCGCTGGCATTCCTGGACGTGTGGCTACGCCTCCGGCGTCGTCCTCGATCTCACGGGCGAGCCGGATGCCCGGATCGAGGTGCTGGTCGCCTGCACGACCATCACCGGCGCCCGCTACGGAGGCCATGGGGAAGCTCCGCCGCAGCGGATGGCTTTCGCCCCGGCGGATCGGGTCCGGCTCGAGGTCACGCAGGCCGACCTGACGAGGGGGCCGCGCGTCATCGAGTTGGGGATCCTGAACGGCAAGCTGAGCGTGAGCCTCGACCCAGAGCCCGGGCCGGACCGGGTCGAGTTCGTCTTTCTGGACCCGTCTCCTGCGCCGGGCATCAACCCCTACTGGGTGAAGGTGGTTCAATCCGACATGGAAATGGCGTGGACCAGCCCGGTATTCGTTGACTACGCGCCCCCTCCGGCCCCTGGAGGTGCGTAGCGCTAAGCGCCAAGCGCATAGCGCCGAGCGGACGGCGCAAAGAGCAGAGCGCATGGGGCAAAGCGCATGCCAGAGGTCAGAGGTCAGAGATCAGAGGTCGCCGAAGACCGCGAGCTCTTGCTGAGCTCTGACTTCTGCCTTCTGGTCTCTGTCCTCGGCGCTATGCGCTCGGCGCCAGGCGCCATGCTCCACGCACGGTGCGTTCGATACGCCGAGTGGAAATCCGCCGGAGGCTGATGGCCGAAGACTCACCGTGAAGGAAGGAGGGACGCCATGTGGATTTGGAGCGGGTTCGGCGGATGGCGGCCGCTCATCGCATCGCTCGTCGCCCTGGCGGCGTCCGCCGCGGTCCTGCCGGGGGCGGCCGGGGCGCAGAAGCAGCCGCCCATCACCATCGTCATCAACCAGTCTCCCTGGTTCAACGGCTTCCGGGGGCTGGTCGAGGCCTACGAGAAGCAGACCGGCAACAAGGTGAACCTCGACGTCAATCCTTTCGCCGGCACGCTGGAGAAGCAGCGGAATTCCGTCCGCGACAAGGAGGGGCAGTTCGACCTCCTGCCCCTGAACGGCTTCTTCTTCCCCGAGTTCTACGCCGGCGGGTTCCTGGTGCCCCTGAACGATCTGGACCCCGGCTTCACGCTCGATCCCCAGGTGGCGACCTTCGACGACACCCCGTGGTGGGACGCCAGCCGGAAGGTCGTCAACCGGCAGACCGGGAAGCTGATGTCGGTGCCGATCAATCCCAACATCCCGCTCATGTACTACCGGAAGGACCTGTACGACAGGGCGGGTCTCAAGGTCCCGCAGACGTTCGATGAGCTGCTGGCGAATGCCAAGAAGCTCCACAACCCGCCCGCGACCTACGGCATCGTCCAGCGCGGCAGCCGCGAGGTGACCTCCATCACCTATGACTTCCTGCCGTACCTCCATGGCTACGGGGGGAGCATCTTCAAGGACGAGAAGAACGGGGACTTCACCGTCACCGTCAACGGCCTGGAGGCGAAGAAAGCCTTTGATTTCTACCTCCGGCTCGCCAAGGAGGCCGGGCATCCGCAGACGGGCGCGCAGGGCCAGGCGCAGGTCATCCAGAACCTGGTCACCGGCAAGGCCGCCCACGTCATCATGGTCATTGCCGCCTGGGCCCAGGTAGACGATCCCACCAAGTCGGCGGTGGTCGGGAAGATCGAGTTCGCCGTCCCGCCGCACGCCCCCGGGCACAAGCCCGGGCCGGGGATCGGGCACTTCCTGGGGGCCATTCCCAGGAACGTCCCCAAGGAGCGCCAGATGGCGGCCCTGGCCTTCCTGAAGTGGTTCCAGACGCGCGAGGCGCAGGTCATCTACACCAAGGCCGGGTCGCCCCCGGTTCGGCTGGACGTCCTCAACGACCCCGAGCTCCACCGCAAGCCGGAGTTTCGCTGGATGAAGGCACTGGCGGAGGGACTCCTCACGGCCAGGCAACCGTGGACGGTGCCGGAGGGCGCGCAGATCACCGCCGTGCTGGATCTCCGGCTGAACCAGGCCGTGACGGGTGAGATGAGCGCTGCGGCCGCCCTGAACAAGAGCGCCGAGGAGATTCACGACATCATGAAGAAGGGGGGCTACCGGACGGCGCGGCTGCCCGACCTGAAGTAGCCGGCCTCGGCCACCAACCCCTCTGCCTTCCTGGGGACACAGCGAGCCATGGGGAGCGACAGGCTGTGGCGCGCCGTCACGCTGGGACCGGCCGCGGCGGTCTTCCTGGCGCTGACGGTCCTTCCCATCGCCAGCCTGCTGGCGATGAGCTTTCATGACGTCACCTGGGTGCAGGGTCTGCCGAAGTGGACCTTTGTGGGGTCCAAGAATCTGCTGGCCCTGTCGCAGGACCAGTTGTTCCGGGCCGGGATTTCCAATACGCTGCTTTTCGCAGTCAGCGCCGTCCTGGTCCAGATGCTGCTGGGGTTTTTCCTGGCCCTGGCCTCGTCCAAGGTGTCCCGGGGCCGGGTCCTCTACCGGGGCATCTTCATTCTCCCGATCCTCGTGCCCGGAATCGTCATCGGCGCCATCTGGAAGCTCATGTACAATTACGATTTCGGCGTCATCAACCAGCTCACCGGTCTGCTTCACCTGGCCCCCCACGACTGGCTGGGCCAGAAGGCGACGGCGCTCTTCAGCGTCATCGTGGTGGACTGCTGGCACTGGACGCCGTTCTGCTTCCTGCTGCTCCTGGCGGGGCTGGAATCCCAGCCCCAGGACATCTACGAGGCCGCCAGAGTGGACGGGGCGAGCGCCTGGGGCGAGCTGGCGTACGTCACCGTCCCCCTGATGGTGCCGACGATCGTCGTCACCCTGATCTTCCGGCTGATCATGGCCTTCAAGGTCTTCGACGAGGTGTTCCTCCTCACCGGCGGCGGACCCGGGACGGCCACCGAGGTCATCAGCTTCACCATCTACCGGCGCTTCTTCACCGAGGATCGAGTCGGGCACGGGTCGGCCATGTCCATCGTCACGCTCTTCCTGGTCGCCCTGCTGATCGTGCTGGCCCTGGCGGCGGCGCGACGCTGGGGGAGGCAGCCGTGAGACCGGCGCCTGGTCGGCGGTCGCAAAGTGCGCTGCACGGAGTCTTGCTCCTGGCCGGGGCGCTCGTGCTGTTCCCCTTCCTGTGGATCGCCCTGGCCGCCTTCAAGACCCAGATCGCCCTCATGTCCGGGCTAGTGCTGTTCACCCCGGTGCTCAGCAACTTCCAGGAGGTGCTGTTCTCCAGGACCTCCGAGTACCTGGGGAACTTCGTGAACAGCACGATCATCGGCATCGGGAGCACGGCCGGTGTCCTGCTCGTCGGCACCCTGGGGGCCTGGTCGCTGCGCCGGATGCGCTGGCCGGCATGGGTCTCCCATGGGCTCCTGGCCTGGGCGATCGTGTTCCAGATGATCCCCCCCATCACCATGGTCGGGGCGTGGTACGTGATGTTCCGGACGGTGGGTCTGTACAACACGTATCCGGGTCTGATGCTGGCGCACCTCACCCTGAACCTGCCCCTGGTGCTGTGGATGATGTCAATCTTCGTGGGGCAGATGCCCGAGGAGCTGGAGGAGGCGGCCCGGATCGACGGGGCCGGCACGCCCGTGCTGCTCTGGCGCGTGGTGGTTCCGGTCATCCGTCCGGGCCTCGTCGCCTGCGGCCTGCTGGTCTTCATCCTGAGCTGGAACGAGTTTGCGGTGGCCCTCAACCTGACGGCGAAGCAGACCGCCACGGTGCCCGTGGCCATCGCGAAGTATGCTCAGGAGTTCGAGATCCAGTACACCCAGATGGCGGCCAGCGCGGTGCTCTCGATCGTGCCGGCGCTCCTGCTCCTCTTGATCGGGGAGCGCCACATCGTCAGGGGGCTCACGGCCGGGGCCATCAAGTAGCAGAGGGGCGGCACACATGAGCCAGGCAGAACGAGGGAGCGCACGCCGCCCTGTGCGGCTGGCGGTGATCGGGTGCGGTGCCTTCGCCCGCCTGTATCATGTGCCGACCCTGGTGGCGGATCCCCGAGCGGAACTGGTCATGATCTGCGATCCCTTGTCCGGCGAGGAGACCGAGCGGCTTGCCCGCGAGGCGGGGGCGCTCCTGACGAGCGAGGTGGAAGAGCTCTGGCCGGCAGGAGCATGCGACGCCGTCCTCGTCAGCTCTCCTCATGCGCTTCATGCTGTGCACGTGCGCGCGGCCCTGGCGGCGGGGAAGCATGTTCTCGTGGACAAACCGTTCGTCCTGCGACATGCCGAGGCCCAGGAACTCGCGGAGGCTGCCCGCGTCCGCGGGCTCGTGGGGGCGGTGGCCTTCAACCGGCGCTTCGACCCGGGCAGCGCTCGGGCCAGAGAGATCATCCGGTCCGGCGGTATCGGGGCGGTCCGTCACGGCGAGACCGTTCAGCTCGGATACCCCTCCACCGGGTGGTACGCGGATCCCAGGCTTGGAGGCGGGGGTCCCTTCATCGGGCGCGGGGCCCACATGGCCGATCTGCTCCCATGGCTTCTTGACCGGCCGCCCAGACGGGTCCGGAGCCGGATCCTTCCCGGGAAGCCTGGCCGGGTGGATGCCGGCGGGTTCATCGAGTGCGAGTTCGAAGGGTTCGCCTGTTACATGGCCGTCCTCGCTCACGGGCTGTACATGTGGGACGAGGTCCGGATCTTCGGCGATGAGGGCCTGATCGAGCTTCGGCGGCCTCTCGGCCGACCCCTCGGATGGGAGATGACCTGGTGGGACGTCCGCGGCGATCGGATCCAAGCGATCCCGGCCGACGAGGCCAGGGGTCGGGCCACGACGGATTTCCTGGATGCCTTGCATGGCGTGGCGACGCCAGCCTGCAGCTTTGCCGACGCCTGCCTTTCGGTGCGCCTGATCGAGGCGGCGTATGAGTCGTCCGAAAAAGCCGAAGGCTGGATCGATCTCTGAACGTTGTCGTGAAGATCTCGGGTATTCCCATGACCGACTGGCGCTGGAGCGTCGAGTCCTTGCGGCCGATCGTCCTGGAAACCATCGACATCTTCGGTGTCGAGCGAGCGATGTTCGGCAGCAACTTCCCAGTGGACGGCCTCTACAGCGATTTCGCGACGCTGTGGGGTGCCTACCGGGACATCACGGCCGGCTACACGCCCGCGGAGCGGCGGCGGCTCTTTCATGACAATGCGGAGCGCGTCTACCGCCTGTAGCTAAGCGCCAAGCGTAAGGCGCATGGCGCACAGGGCAAAGCCCAAAGAGCAGAAGCTCCGGCGCTCTGCGCTCTGCTCTTTGCGCTTTGCCCCGTGTACTCTGCCCTCGATTCGCCGAGCGCTGATGGGCCAGAGGCGGAATCTCTGAACGCCGGGGAACAATGTGATCCGGAGGAGACCATCGCATGCCACCAACGAACGTTCTCTTCATCCTCTCCGACCAGCACAGCCGCCGCGTGACGGGATGCTACGGCAACCCGGTGGTCAGGACCCCGAACCTCGACGCCCTGGCGGCCCAGGGCACCCGCTTCGGGAGCGCCTACTGCCAGACGCCGATCTGTGTCCCGGCGCGGGCGAGCCTGGCCACCGGGCGCTATGCCCATGCCATCGACTCCTGGGACAACGCGACGCCGTATGTCGGGACGGAGGCCGCGAGCTGGGGGCATCGGCTGATCGCCAAGGGGCACAAGGTCACGACGATCGGGAAGCTCCATTACCGCAAGGTCGGGGACCCCAGCGGCTTCCCGGACCAGCGCATCCCCCTGCACGTCCTGGACGGCATTGGCGACCTTTACGGCCTGCTCCGCGAGAAGATGCCCGTCCGTCCGCAGAGCCGGAACCAGGTGCTGGAGGCCCGGGCCGGCGAGGCCGAGTACATCCGGTATGATCGCGGCACCGCCCAAGCCGCCGTCCGGTGGCTCCGGGAGGAGGCGCAGGGGGAGAGCCGGCCTTGGTGTCTGATGGTATCCTTCGCCACCCCGCACTTTCCGCTGATTGTCCCGGAGGCATACTTCAACCTGTACCCGCTGGACTCGCTGCCGCTGCCGGTCCAGTCCCGGCCGGAGGAATGGTCGCGCCATCCCGTGTTGGAGTTCCAGCGCAGGCAGCAAGCCCTGGACAAGCCCTTCGACGAGCGGACCATCCGCAACGCCATGGCCGCCTACTACGGGCTCGTGACGTTCCTGGACGAGCAGATCGGGATCGTCCTCCAGGCCCTGCGGGATGCAGGATTCGCCGAGAACACGCGCATCATCTACACGACGGACCACGGCGAGATGCTCGGCGAGCATGGGTGCTGGTGGAAGAGCGTGATGTACGAGGGGGCCGCTGCCGTGCCCCTCATCCTGGCCGGCCCGGATGTCCCGGCGGGCAAGCTGGTCAACACCCCTGCCATGCTCGTGGATATCTTCCCCAGCATTGTCGAGGCGGTCGGGGCGGAATTCGCCCCCGAGGATGCCGACCTTCCCGGCCAATCGCTGTTCCGGCTCGCTCGGGAAACCGACAAACCCCGGACCGCCTTCAGCGAGTACCACGCGATCTTTTCTCCGAGCGGTGTCTTCATGATCCGGAACGTTCGGTACAAGTACATCCATTACCTCGGCCATCCGGCGCAGCTCTTCGACCTGGTCGCCGACCCCGACGAGACACAGGATCTGGCCGGGGACCCGAGGCACGCCGACACGCTCACGGCATGCGAGCGGGAGCTCCGCTCCATCGTGGATCCGGAGGCCGTGGATCGGCGGGCCAGGGCCGACCAGGAGCGACGCCTCGAGGCCGCCGGAGGCGCCGAGGCGGTCCTGGCTCAAGGGGTCAAGATCCCGTACTCCCCTGCGCCTGAGGAGTTTGGGCCGGCGCCCGTCGAGGCGCGCGAGCGGGCCAGGCAGCGGCCGCAGTGACGGGGGCCGGGGATGCCTCACCTCTCCGTGATGTTCAAGACGGTTTCGACGGACTGCAACCTGGACTGCGCCTGCTGCTATTACCGGGAGTCGCTGGAGGGGACGCGGGTGCGACGGCGTCTCACCATGAGTCTGCTGGAGCGGTTCATCCCCAGCTACATGGCGCATGTTGCCGACGTCAAGGTGGCCAGCGTGTCCTGGCAGGGGGGCGAGCCGACCCTGGCCGGCCTCCCGTTCTTCGAGCGGGTCGTCGCGCTCCAGGCCGCCCACGCCGTCCCCGGGACGCTGATCTCCAACGCTCTCCAGACCAACGCGATTCTCCTGGATGATCCCTGGGGGAGATTTCTCCGGCGCTACAACTGGCTGGTCGGCGTCAGCCTGGACGGGCCGGCGGAGATCCACGACGCGCTCCGCACCGATCGCGGGGGGCGGGGGAGCTTCGCGCGCGTGATGCGGGGGATCGACGCGCTGCGGCAGCACGAGGTGGACTGCAACATCCTCTGCGTCCTGGGCCCCCACAACATCAGGCGAGCCGGCGAGCTGATGCGCTTCTTCCGGGGCCAGCGCTTCTCCCACGTCCAGTTCATCCCGGCCATGGATTTCCAGGCGATCCAGCCTGACCGGCCGCCCTCCTTTCTCATCACGCCCGCCGAGTACGGCGCCTTCCTGGTGGACGCCTTCGACGCCTGGTACGAGGAGGGCTCGCCCTCACTCTCGGTCCGCATCTTCGACAATTTCCTGCAGAGCTATCTGGGCGTCCCGAACGACATGTGCGTGCACGCCGCCACCTGCGACGCGGGGATCGTGGTGGAGTGGGATGGCTCGGCCTACCCGTGCGACTTCTACATCCACCCCGCCTGGAGGCTCGGCAATGTCCTGGACACCCCGCTGGCCGAGCTGGCGTCGGGAGGAGCGCGGCGCGCCTTCATCGGGCAGAAGGCTCCCTTGCCGGAGGAGTGCGCGCGCTGCGAATGGCTCCGGGTCTGCAAGAGCGGCTGTCCGCGGAATCGCGCCACCACGGAAGGCGTGCCGGCGCCCGACTACTTCTGCGCGAGCTACAAGCGGTTCTTCGGGCACGCGCATGCGCGGCTGGAGGCGCTCACGTCGGCCATCCAGCGGAAGCAGCGCTACCTGCAGATCGTCGGGCGAGGGCCGACTGGCGGCGCGAAGGCCGGTCGCAACGATCCGTGCCCATGCGGCTCGGGCCGGAAGCACAAATCGTGCTGCGCGAGTCCCGCCCGCTCCGGTTCGTACCTGTTCCAATCCCCGCAGGCATGGTGAGGATCGAGATGGCAGGGGCGGGACGGTGGCGCCCGCTTTTCCAGACGTTCGGGTTGCGTCTTGAAGTGCGCCGCACCATACGAGCCCGCTCGACTCCGGGGGATTTGGTCTTGACACCCCCGGACCCCCTGTGCTACGACACTCCCGGCACGGACTCGGCTCTCGGTCCGACAGCGCCGGGCCGGCCTCAGGGCCGACCGGCGGCCCGCGCGCGATCTCGGGGAGGGGGAGGTTGGTCGTTGGGCGAGCACATGCCGTTCTGCCACGTCCCTTGCCAGACCCTCAACCGTGCCAGACAGTCCATGCCTTGCTCGGGCGCGCTTCGGAATTCCTTCAACCCGTTCGTGTCAGGCGACCCGCACGCCACATGCTCCGACTCCTCCCGACCTGGCTCCTGAGGCAAAGGCGGACGCAGTCATGGCGACGACGGTGAAGCTCGTTCCGCCCAAAGGCGGCAAGCCGATCAGCCTGCGCGGCAAGAAGATGGTCGTGCCCGACAATCCCATCATCCCCTTCATCGAGGGAGATGGCACCGGGGTGGACATCTGGCCCGCCTCCCGGCAGGTGCTGGATGCGGCGGTGGCCACAGCCTACGGCGGGGCCAAGCGGATCGCCTGGTTCGAGGTCTTCGCAGGCGAGAAGGCCAACCGGGTCTATGCGAAGGACATCTGGCTGCCCGACGATACGGTGAAGCTCATCCAGAAATACCGGGTGTCGATCAAGGGACCGCTCGCCACACCGGTGGGTGGCGGGTTCCGCTCCCTCAACGTGGCCTTGCGACAGCTGCTGGATCTGTACGTGTGCCTCCGGCCGGTCCGCTGGTTCAAGGGCGTGCCCTCGCCGGTGAAGCATCCCGAGCTGGTGGACATGATCGTCTTCCGCGAGAACACCGAGGACATCTACGCCGGGATCGAGTGGGAGGCGGGGACGCCAGGAGCCAAGAAGCTCATCGGGTTCCTGCAAAAGGAGATGAAGGTCAAGAAGATCCGCTTCCCCAAGAGCTCCAGCATCGGGATCAAGCCGGTGTCCGAGGAGGGGAGCAAGCGGCTGGTGCGGGCGGCGATCCAGTATGCACTGCGCCACAAGCGCCGGAACCTCACGCTGGTCCATAAAGGCAACATCATGAAGTTCACCGAGGGCGGCTTCCGCAAGTGGGGCTACGATCTGGTGAAGGCAGAGTTCAAGGATGTGGCGGTGGGGTGGGACGACTGCGGCGGCAACCCCGGGGGGAAGCTCTTGGTCAAGGACGTCAACTGCGACGCCTTCCTGCAGCAGATCCTGACCCGGCCGGCCGAGTACGACGTCATTGCCACCATGAACCTGAACGGTGACTATGTGTCCGATGCGCTGGCGGCCGAAGTGGGGGGCATCGGGATCGCCCCGGGCGGCAACATCAACTACGAGACCGGCCACGCCATCTTCGAGGCGACCCATGGCACGGCCCCCAAGTATGCCGGCCAAGACAAGGTGAACCCGGGCTCCGTGATCCTCTCGGGCGCCATGATGCTCGAGCATCTGGGCTGGACGGAGGCGGCCAGCAAGATCTACGAGGCCGTGTCCGCGACCATCGCGGACAGGATCGTGACCTACGATTTCGCCCGTCTCATGGAGGGCGCGCGCGAGGTCAAATGCTCCGAGTTCGCCGCGGCGATCGTCGCTCATATGTGAGCTCCCGGGGGAAGAGGGGAAGGAGGGGACCATGACACGCAAAAAGATCGGCCTCATCGGCGCGGGCCAGATCGGAGGCAACTTGGCTCTCCTGGCGGCACAGAAGGAGCTGGGCGATGTCGTGCTCTTCGACATCCCGGCAGCCGAGGGCATGGCCAAGGGCAAGGCCCTGGATATCGCCCAGTTCTTGCCTGTCGCCGGCCGCGACGCGCGCCTTCGCGGCACCAGCTCCTACGAGGAGGTGGCCGGGGCCGATGTCTGCATCATCACTGCAGGCATCCCGCGCAAACCGGGCATGAGCCGCGAGGATCTCCTGGAGACCAACATCAAAATCATCACGGACGTGGCCGCAAACCTGAAGCGCGTCTGCCCCCAGGCCTTCTGCATCGTGGTGGCCAACCCCCTGGACGCCATGGTCTATGCGTTCAAGCAGCTCACGGGTTTTCCCAAGCAGCGGGTGGTGGGGATGGCCGGCATCCTGGACTCGGCGCGTTTCCGCACATTCATCGCCATGGAGCTGAATGTCTCGGTGGAGGACGTGCAGGCATTCGTGCTGGGGGGCCACGGCGACGACATGGTGCCCCTCACCCGCTGCTGCAGCGTCGGCGGGATCCCCGTGACGGAACTCCTGCCCAAGGATCGCATCGACGCCATCGTGGAGCGGACGCGGAAGGGGGGCGGGGAGCTGGTGGCCCTCTACAAGACCGGGAGCGCGTACTACGCGCCGGCAGCGGCGGCCATCGCCATGGCCGAGGCGTACCTCCACGACAAGAAGCGGGTGCTCCCCTGCGCAGCCTACCTGGAAGGCGAGTACGGCATCCACGGTTGCTACTTCGGGGTCCCGGTGGTGATCGGTGCGGGCGGGGTGGAGCGGGTGCTGGAGGTCAAGCTGTCCGAGGAGGAGCGGGCCCTGGTCAGCAAGAGCCTGGACAGCGTGAAGCGGACGGTGGCGGACACGAAACTCTAGGAACCGATAGGGATATCCGATAGCGATAGCGACAGGGACAGCGAAAGCGACAGGGGAGCGGGCTTCGCTATCGGAGATCGCTATCGGGAATCGGCTTTTCGTCAATAGGAGGCGGCATCAGATGCGAGCGGTGTGCCGTAGCCTGGGCGTCGGTCTCGTCTTGATGGTGGTGACCGCGCTCATCACGGGGTGTGGCCAGGAGGTGAAGCGGGAGAACGAGCAGCTCAAGTCACAGGTGGCCACCCTGCAGAAGGAGAACATGGACCTGAAGGGGCAGATGACCAGCCTCAAAGCGGACGCCGAGGCCCTGAAGAAGCAGTTCGAGGACCTGACCAAGGAGAAGCAGGACCTGGAGGAGAAGGTCAAGGAGGCAGAGGCCAAGGCCGCGGCCAAGCCGGGGACCAAGCCGCCGCTGAAGCCCAAGAAGTCGTCGTGATGGCCGCCACCGCGGTCCGTCCGTCCGGCGGCCGCGAGGGGCGAGGCGGGGGGAGCGCCAGGATCGGAGGGGGGGCCTCCCGACACGGCACGGGGCCGCGCGACTGGATGCGGTCCCGGACGTGCCACTTCCGAGGAGAGGGATGAGCATGACGACGTCAAGCATGGGGCAGTTCTACCTTCGCCGGCTGCACTCGCTGAGCGGCATTTTCCCCATCGGGGTCTTCCTGCTGGAGCACTTCTTCGGCAACGCCTTCGCCACCCGGGGGCCCGAGGCCTACAACCGCTATGTGGAGTTCCTCCTGGGCATGCCGTATCTCCCGGTGCTGGAGATCGGTCTGGTCTTCGGACCTCTGCTCTTCCACGGGATCTATGGCCTCATCATCAGCACCCAGGGGGACCTCGTCCATCCCGCCTGGGGGCTGGGGGCCCGGTACCAGAACGCGGCCTACCTGCTCCAGCGCATCACCGGGATCCTCCTGCTGGCGTACATCAGCTACCACGTCTGGAACACCAGGGTGCAGGTGGTCTTCTTCGGGAAACACGTGGACTACGCCTACATGGCCCGCTACTTCTCGCCGGGCTACGAGAAGGCGATCTACATCGTCGGCATCCTGTGCGCCTGTTACCACTTTGCCAACGGGCTCTTCAACGTTGCCTACAAGTGGGGCATCACCGTCGGCGCGAAGTCTCAGCAGGCCATGACGTACGTCAGCCTGGCGGTCTTCGTGGCCATGAGCGCCGTGGGCATCCATATTCTCTTTTCCTTCAAGTAGGGGGGGAGGGGTCATGGCTGCGAGACCCAAAACCATCGTCGTGGGGGGAGGCCTGGCCGGCCTGATGGCGGTCATCAAGATCGCCGAGGCCGGGGTGCCGTGCCAGCTCTTCTCCTTCGTGCCGGTCAAGCGCTCGCACTCCGTCTGCGCCCAGGGCGGGATCAACGCCTCGGTGAACACGAAGGGAGAGGGGGACAGCCCGCAGATCCACTTCTACGAGACCGTCAAGGGGGGAGACTTCCTGGCCAACCAGCCCCTGGCGAAAGGGATGTGCGAGGCCGCGCCGGGAATTGTCTATCTCCTGGACCGCATGGGGGTGCCGTTCAACCGGACACCCGAAGGGCTGCTGGACTTCCGGGGCTTCGGGGGCACGCTCTACAGCCGGACCGCCTTCGCGGGGGCGACCACGGGGCAGCAGCTCCTGTACGCCATGGACGAGCAGGTGCGGAAGTACGAGGCGGCCGGCCTGGTGGAGAAATTCGAGTACTGGGAGTTCCTGTCCATCGTGAAGGACGATCAGGGGAACTGCCGGGGCATCACGGCCCAGGACCTCCGGACGATGCAGATCCGGGTGTTCCCGGCCGACGCCGTCTGCCTCGCCACGGGCGGCTGCGGGATCATCTTCGGCAAGAGCACGAACTCCATGGTCTGCACCGGAACGGCCGCCGCCGCCGCCTATCTCCAGGGCGCCATCTACGCCAATGGTGAGTTCATCCAGGTGCACCCGACGTCCATCCCCGGCGAGGACAAGGTCAGGCTCATGAGCGAGTCGGCCCGGTCCGAGGGGGGCCGGATGTGGGTGCCGCGAGAGGGGAAGCCCTGGTACTTCCTGGAGGAGAAGTACCCCAAGTACAAGAACCTGGTCCCCCGGGACATCGCCACGCGCGAGATCTATAACGTGTGCCGGGTGCTCAAGCTGGGGGTGGACGGGAAGGACGTGGTGTACCTCGACGTCAGCCACATCCCGGCAGAGACGCTGGACCGGAAGCTGGGCGGGATCCTGGAGATCTACGAGAAGTTCGTCGGCGAGGACCCGCGCAAGGTCCCCATGAAGGTATTCCCGGGCGTCCACTATTCCATGGGAGGCCTGTGGATCGACTACGAGGCGGATAGCTCCGGCAATCCCGTGGTGGGGAACCCACGCAACCACCAGACCAACATTCCCGGTCTCTTCGCGGCGGGCGAGGTGGACTACGAGTACCATGGGGCCAACCGCCTGGGGGCCAACTCGCTCCTCTCCTGTTTCTACGGCGGCATGCTGGCCGGCCCAGCCATGGTGAGCTACGCCAAGGCGCAGGAGAAGTCCTGCGAGGCCGTGCCGCCAGCCGTCTTCGAGGCGGAGCGGCGGCGGCAGGAGGAGGCCTACGCCCGGATCCTGGGCCTCCACGGGACGGACAACCCCTTCGTCATCCACAAGGACCTGGGCGAGATCATGACCGAGAACGTGACCGTGGTCCGCTACAACGACAAGCTGCAGGCCACGGACAACACCCTGCTCACCTTCATGGAGCGGTGGAAGCGGATCGACATCAACGACACCGCCAAGTGGTCGAACCAGGCGGTGTCCTTCACCCGGCAGCTCTGGAACATGCTGGAGCTGGCCCGGGTGATCACCCTGGGGGCCCTGCGGCGGGACGAGAGCCGCGGCGCCCACTACAAGCCGGACTTCCCGGATCGCAACGACCAGCAGTGGCTGAAGACGACCATGGCCACCTGGACGGCGAACGGGCCGGAATTCCGGTACGCGCCGGTGGACACGTCGTTGCTCACGCCCGAGGCGCGGAAGTATTGACGGGTCGTTCCCGAGGGAGGTGAGGCAGCCATGGCGATGCAGTCAATCGACCTCCGGATCAAGCGGCAGGACGGCCCGGATGCGCCGTCTCGCTGGGAGGAGTTCCGCATTCCTTACAAACCCATGATGAACGTCATCTCCGCCCTGATGGAGATCCAGCGGAACCCCACCACCGTCGGCGGGAAGAAGACCACCGCTCCGGTGTGGGAGTCGAACTGCCTGGAGGAGGTATGCGGGGCCTGCAGCATGATCATCAACGGCAAGGTGCGGCAGGCCTGCAGCACCCTCATCGATCGGATCCCGCAGCCCGTCGTGCTCGAGCCGATGACGAAATTCCCGCTGGTGCGCGATCTCATGGTGGACCGGAAGCGGATGTTCGAGGCCCTGAAGCGCGTCCACGCCTGGATCCCCCTGGACGGCACGTACAACCTGGGGCCGGGCCTGCGGGTGGAACCGGACGTGGGGGCCGTGGCCTACACGCTCTCCCGCTGCATGACCTGCGGCTGCTGTCTGGAGGTCTGCCCACAGGTGTCTCCCACCTCGACCTTCATCGGCGCCGCGGCCATCTCGCAGGTCCGGCTCTTCAACCTGCACCCCACGGGGCGGATGCACGCCCGCGAGCGACTGGAGGCCCTCATGGACGAGGGCGGTCTGGCGGAGTGCGGCAACGCCCAGAACTGCGTCCACGCCTGTCCCAAGGAGATCCCCCTCACCGAGTCCATCGCCGCCATGGGCCGCGAGACCGCCCGGCACCTGCTCCGGCGCTGGCTCGGCGCCTGACGGATCATCCGAGAGTGGGCCCGCAGGCGGGGCGCCCGGGGTTCAGGGGTCCGAGAATCCTGGTCGGAATCCTTCCGGAGGGATGATGAAGATCCACGAGTATCAGGCGAAGTCGATCCTGGCGGAGTTCGGGGTGCCGGTCCCCCGCGGACGCGTGGCCACCACCCCCGCCGAGGCCCGCGCCATCGCGGTGGAGCTGGGTGGTACGGTGGTTGTGAAGGCCCAGATCCACGCGGGCGGTCGGGGGAAGGGGGGCGGGGTCAAGCTGGCCAGGTCTCCGGAGGAGGCAGAGCAGGTGGCGTCCCAGATCCTGGGGATGATGCTCAAGACCCACCAGACCGGGCCCGAGGGGCAGCAGGTCAAGCGCGTCCTGGTGGAGGAGGGGATGGACATCCGCCAGGAGCTGTACCTGGGGATCGTCCTCGATCGGAAGGCCGGCCTGCCGGTGATCATGGCCTCCGCCGCGGGCGGCATGGAGATCGAGGAGGTGGCCCGGACACGCCCCGGTTCCATCCTGAAGGTCCACCTGGATCCGGCCACGGGCGTTCAGGGCTTTCACGCGCGCAAGCTGGCCTTCGGCCTGGATCTGCACGGCGAGCAGGTCAAGGCTGCGGCCGCCTTCGTGACCAAGCTCTTCCGGGCCTTCGAGGCCAAGGACTGCTCCCTGGCCGAGATCAACCCCCTGGTGATCACGGGCGACGGGCGGCTCCTGGCCCTGGACGCCAAGATGAACTTCGACGACAACGCCCTCTTCCGGCACCCCGAGATCCGGGAGCTGCGGGACCTGGACGAGGAGTCGCCCCTGGAGGTGGAAGCCTCCAAGTTCAACCTGAACTACATCAAGCTGGATGGAAACGTGGGCTGCATGGTGAACGGGGCCGGCCTGGCCATGGCCACCATGGACATCATCAAGCTGGCCGGGGGCGAGCCCGCCAACTTCCTGGATGTGGGGGGAGGGGCGAGCGCCGAACAGATCGAACATGCCTTCCGCATCCTGATCTCCGACAGACACGTCAAGGCGGTGCTGATCAACATCTTCGGGGGCATCCTGCGGTGTGACCGGCTTGCCGAGGGAGTCATCAAGGCTGTCAAGGCCCTCGGCGTGACACTCCCCATCGTGATCCGGATGGAGGGGACAAACGTCGAGCTGGGCCGGCGCATGCTGGAGGAATCGGGGCTCAACTTCCTCCCGGCCGACGGGATGAAGGATGCCGCCCAGAAAGCGGTGCGGGCCGCGCTGGCGGCCTGATCTCCCCCCTGACCTTCGGCGCTCCCACAACGCACCGGGAACCCATTGGGTGGGGGGTTCCGATGCCCGGGGAGCGGGCCGGGTGGGGGGGAAGGAGTGCTCATGAGCATCCTGGTGGATCAGACGTCGCGCGTGGTGGTGCAAGGCCTGACGGGGAAAGAGGGCACGTTTCACGCCCTCGCCTGCCGCGAGTACGGGACCAAGATCGTGGCGGGCGTGACGCCCGGCAAGGGTGGGATCCTCCACGAGGGGATCCCGGTGTTCGACACGGTGGCGGGCGCGGTGGCCAAGGAGGGGGCCGACACCTCCCTGATCTTCGTGCCGCCGGCCTTCGCCGCGGACGCCATCCTGGAGGCGGCGGATGCCGGCATCCGGGTGATCGTCTGCATCACCGAGGGGATTCCCACCCTGGAAATGGTTCGCGTCGCGGCCGCCCTCCGGGGACGGGAGGTGCGACTGGTGGGCCCGAACTGCCCCGGGCTGATCTCGCCGGGCAAGGCCAAGGTGGGGATCATGCCCGGCCACATCCACCGGCCGGGGCGGGTCGGGGTCGTGTCCCGGAGCGGCACCCTCACCTACGAGGCGGTCGGCCAGCTCACGGCCCGCGGCATCGGACAGTCCACCTGCGTCGGGATCGGCGGCGACCCCATCATCGGGACGACCTTCGTGGATGCCCTGGGTCTCTTCCAGGCGGACCCCGAGACGGCGGCCATCCTCATGATCGGCGAGATCGGGGGCACGGCCGAGGAGGACGCCGCGGCCTTCGTCCGGTCCCACGTGAGCAAGCCCGTGGTCGGCTTCATCTGCGGGCAGACGGCCCCACCCGGACGGCGCATGGGGCACGCGGGGGCCATCATCTCCGGCGGCACCGGCACGGCGGCCGAAAAGATGGCCGCCCTGCGGAAGGCGGGCATCACCGTGGTGAAGAGTCCGGCGGAGATGGGGCAGGCGGTGGCGCGGGCCCTCCCGCCCGAGCCAGCCCGCGGGAAAGTCGCTCGCCCCGCGGCCCGACCAGCCCCACGGCCGAAGACGAAGAGCAAAGCCACGGCACGGCCTGCAAAGGGTCGCGCGGCGAAGGGCAAGCGCTGAGCCCCCCGGCAGCGGCCCGCGAGCACCCCTGGGGAGACCATCCGCCGAGGGGGGGCGGACGGTCTCCTTTGTGTTTGTCCAGGTCATTCGAGGGGCCAAGAGGAGATCGGAGGCATGACGGAGCGTACGCTGGTGATGGTGAAGCCGGATGCGGTGAGGCGCGGGCACGTGGGGGAGGTGATCCGACGGCTCGAGGCCGAGGGGCTCACGATCCGGGCCATGAAGATGGTTCTCCTTGAGCGGCGGGAAGCGGAAGGTTTCTACCAGGTCCACAAGGAGCGGCCTTTCTTCGAGAGCCTCACCCGGTTCATGTCATCCGGTCCTGCCGTCGCCATGGTCCTGGAGGGGGCCGGGGCTATCGCCAAGGTCCGAACGCTCATGGGGGCCACGGATCCCGCTAAGGCGGATCCCGGCACGATCCGCAAGGATCTGGCGACGAACGTGGAACAGAATGCCGTTCACGGCTCCGATTCCCCGGAGTCGGCGGCGTACGAGATTCCGTTCTTTTTCTCGAGCCTGGAGCAGCACGCGTACGATCGGGTCGGCCGCTAGGTGCTCGCGACACACGACCGGAGCCGCGGAATGCGCCACGGTACCGGAGGCACACCGGCGATCCCGATCGCAACCCCGCGTCCCCTTTGGAGTTTCCAGCGTTTCGAGGCCTGTCTGGTTGGGGGCTTTTCGCTTGACACCCCCAGGGGGCATCAGTATACTACGCCCGCTTTTGTGCGGATTTCCCCTGGATGCTTCGCGCGCAGCATGACATGTTGATCGAGGTGTCGCGAATCCCGCCGGAGGGCCTGGACGTCGCCCTGCCGGACGAGGAGTTGGACCTGGGGGCGTCGGCTGGGGTGTGGACCGGTCCGGCCAGCGTCCGGGCCGACTTGCACATCGACCGTTCCGGGCGCGGTCTGCTGATCAGCGGCGCCTTCACCGGCGGCATCTCCCTGGTGTGCAGTCGGTGCCTGGAGTGCTTCGGGTTTCAGGCTGAGGACCGCTTTCAGGTGTACTGCGAGGCCGCTGCCCGGGCGGGACCAGAGGAGGAGCACGAGCTCTCCGATGACGAGCTGGATGTGACCTACTTGGAGGAGGGGCGGATCAACACCGATCACCTCCTGCGCGAGAACATCTTGCTCAGCCTCCCCATTCAACCCCTCTGCCGCGAGGACTGCCAGGGGCTCTGCCCTCGGTGCGGCGCGAACCTGAACCAGGGGGCGTGCGGCTGCACAGAGGCCCGTGTGGACCCTCGACTGCAGGTCTTGCGGAAGTTGCTGTAGGCATCCGCGCGGGTGCCGCCTTCCGCCGACGCGACCCGATCCCCGGACGACGATCCGAGACGAGAAGAGAGGAAGACCCATGCCGCTCCCCAAGCGACGGCACAGTAATGCCCGAACGGCCAAGCGGCGGGCCCACGACGCGATGAAGACCGCGGGCCTGGTCCGCTGCACCCACTGCCAGGCCATGACGCTCCCGCATCGTGCCTGCCGGAGTTGCGGGTACTACCGCGGGCGCGAGGTGGTCAAGCGCACCGAGGACTGACTCGGCGACGGGGCGGGTTCCTGGCATGACGCGGACCGGTACTGTCCGGGTCGCCCTGGATGCCATGGGGGGAGACTCCGGACCAGAGGTGAATGTCGAGGGGGCCGTGGCCGCGGCTCGGGAGTTCGGCGCGTCCGTTGTCCTTGTCGGCCTGGAGGAAGAGGTCCGGCGGCATCTCGGCCGCCACGACCTCGCAGGGCTCTCCCTGAACGTGTGCCACGCGCCCGAGGCCGTGGAGATGGGCGAGAGCCCCCTGAGCGCCTTGCGGCGCAAGAAGCAGTCGTCCATCCGGGTGGGCCTGGAGCTGATCAAGCGGGGGGAGGTCGAAGCGTTCGTCAGCGCCGGGAACACCGGGGCGGTGATGGCCACGGCGCTGGTGGTCCTGGGACCGCTGCCCGGTGTGGAGCGGCCGGCCATCGCCGTGGTCGTGCCCACCCTCACGGGACAGGCCGTCCTCCTGGACGCGGGGGCCAACGTGGACTGCAAGGCCCGACACCTCGTCCAGTTCGCCATCATGGGCAACGTGTACGCCCGCGATCTCCTGGGTGTTCCCCGGCCGCGGGTGGGCCTGCTCAGCATCGGCGAGGAGCAGATAAAGGGCAACGAGCTGACCCGGGAGGCCTTCAAGGAACTGGCGGATGAGGCTTCCTTGAACTTCATCGGCAACGTGGAAGGGCGCGACGTCTTCAATGGCAGCTCCGACGTCATCGTCTGCGACGGCTTCACGGGTAACGTCGCGCTGAAGATCTCGGAGGGGCTGGCCGAGACCTTGCTGCACCTGCTCCGGGAAGAACTGCGGCAGGACCTGCGGAGCCGGGTGGGCTCCCTTCTCCTGACCCCGGCGTTCCGCCGCTTCAAGCGCCGGATCGACTCGTCGGAGTTCGGCGGCGCCCCGCTCCTGGGCGTGAACGAGGTCTGCCTCATCAGCCACGGTCGCTCGACGGCGAAGGCCATCAAGAATGCCATCCGGGCGGCCGGGGAATGTGTGGCCAACAAGGTGATCCCCCACATCCGCGAGGGGATCGCGCTGGGATAGGCCCTGCGGTCCGCTCGGCTGAGGCGTCGTCGGGCAGCGTCGGGAGGCTCGCGACGAAGCCGCCGGGACCCGGAGGGCAGGAAGGTTGGGGTGGGTGATGCCTAGCTCTCGCATCCTGGGGACGGGTTCCTACGCGCCACCGAGGATCCTGACGAACGCCGACCTCGAGAAGATGGTGGACACCAACGACGAGTGGATCGTCACGCGGACCGGCATCTCCGAGCGGCACATGGTCTCGGACGAGGAGGCCACCTCCGACATCGCGTACGAGGCGGCCGTCCGGGCCCTGGCGGCGGCACATCTGGATCCGATCGACCTCGACATGATCCTGGTGGCCACCATCACCCCCGACATGTTCTTTCCCTCGACGGCCTGCGTGCTCCAAGATCGACTGGGCGCGCGGCGGGCCGGGGCCATGGACATCTCCGCGGCCTGCTCCGGGTTCGTCTACGGCCTGGCCGTGGCGGATGGTCTGCTGCGGCTGGGCACGTTGCGCACGGTGCTGGTGGTGGGGGCGGAGACCCTGACCAAGATCGTGAATTGGCAGGACCGGAACACCTGTGTCCTCTTCGGCGACGGGGCGGGGGCCATGGTCCTGCGGGCCGACGAGGGCGAGCGGGGCCTCCTCTCCACACACCTGTTCGCCGACGGGACCAAGGGCCCCGTGCTCATCTTGCCGGGGGGCGGGTCCCGGCATCCCGCGTCGCGGAGCGTCCTGGATGCGGGGCTATGCAAGATCCACATGGGCAGCGGGAACGAGGTGTTCAAGATCGCGGTCCGGGCCATGGAAGAGGCGTGCCTCACCGCCCTGAAGCACAACGGCCTGGAGGTGGGCGACCTGGATCTCCTGGTGCCGCACCAGGCGAATCTCCGGATCATCAATGCCGTGGGCCAGCGTCTGGGCCTACCCGAGGACAAGGTCTGCGTGAACATCCGGAACTACGGCAACACTTCGGCGGCTTCCATCCCCCTGGCCCTGGACGGGGCCGTGCAGGCGGGGCGGGTCAAGGCCGGGGATCTGGTCCTGCTGTGCGCCTTCGGAGGCGGGCTGACCTGGGCGTCGGCCCTGATCCGATGGTGAACCGCTGCGCGGAATGCAAGACGGACCACCGACAATGGACCATTGGCGGCGGAAGGTCGTTCAAGCCACTGGCTGGTTGTCGGTCGTCAGTCTGAAAGTGTTCATTGAGCCATGAGCAAGATCGCATTCGTGTTTCCGGGGCAGGGCTCGCAGGCTGTGGGCATGGGGCGAGACCTGGGAGAGAACTCCCCGCGCTGGTCTGAGGCCCACGCCGCCCTGGGCATGGACCTGCGACGCCTGTGCTTCGAGGGACCGGAGGCCGAACTCGTCCTCACGACCAACACCCAGCCCGCCATCCTGGCGACCAGCATCGTGGCGCTGGACGCCCTGATGGCGGCGGGGATCACCTGCCAGTATGTTGCCGGACACTCGCTGGGCGAGTACTCTGCCCTGGTGGCCGCCGGGTCGATGGAATTCGCCCATGCCCTCCAAACGGTGCGGGCCCGGGGGCGATTCATGCAGGAGGCAGTGCCGGCCGGCGACGGGAGCATGGCCGCCGTCCTCGGATTGAACCGCGGCCAGGTGTTCCAGGCGTGTGAAGAGGCGAAGGACGCGGGCCTGGTCCAGGTGGCCAACCTCAATGCCCCGGGCCAGACGGTCATCGCGGGCGCCACGGCGGCCGTGAAGAAGGCGACGGAGATCGCCAAGGCCAGAGGCGCGAAGCGGGCCGTGCTCCTGCCGGTGAGCGCCCCGTTCCACTGCGCCCTGCTCACGCCGGCGGCCCGTCGACTGGAGGAGGTTCTGCGCGGCGCCACGTTCCGCGACCTCCGGGTGCCGCTCGTGACCAACGTGGACGCCGAGCTCCTCACCCGGGGTGAAGGGGTGGCCGAGGCCCTGGTGCGGCAGGTGACCTCCCCGGTTCGCTGGGAGGAGGTCGTGGTGCGGCTCGCCAAGGAAGGGGCGGACACCTTCGTCGAAGTAGGCCCGGGCAAGGTCCTGTCCGGCCTGATCCGCCGGATCGCACCCGAGGCGCGGGTCCTGAACGTGGAAGATCGGGCTTCGCTTGAGACGACACTCAGGGCCTTGACCTGAGAAGCGTTCGGTGGCGCGGGGCACCCGTTGCATTTCGCCCGCGGGGCGGGTCCGCAGGACTCCGGATTGCTTCGGAGTGGCAACGGGTCCCGGTCGTTCGAGGGGACGGGGATCATCCAACCCTCGAGCAACCGGACGGGTGAAGAGGTATGAGCCTTCAGGGAAAGGTCGCCCTGGTCACGGGCGGATCGCGCGGGATCGGGCAGGCCGTGGCGGAGGCGCTGGCCCAGGCGGGCGCGGCCGTGACGCTGTGCGCCCGACACGGAGAGGCGGCGGCCGAGGCGGCCAAGGCCATCGAGGCCTGCGGCGGGCAGGCCCTGGGCGTGGCCGCGGATGTGGGCAGAGCCGAGGACGCCGAGCGGCTGGTGGCGGCCTGCATCGATCGGTTCGGGCGGCTGGACATCTTGGTGAACAACGCAGGGATCACCCGAGACGGGCTGATCCTGCGCATGAAGGACGAGGACTGGGACCAGGTCCTGGGGGTGAACCTGGATGGCGCCTTCCGGTGCTCGCGGGCGGCCCTCCGCCCCCTCCTGAAGCAGAAGCAGGGCGGGCGCATCATCAACATCAGCTCCGTGGTGGGGAGCATGGGCAACGTCGGGCAGGCGAACTACGTGGCCAGCAAGGCCGGTCTCATGGGGCTCACCCGGGCGCTGGCGCGGGAGCTCGCCTCGCGCGCCATCACCGTGAATGCGGTGGCGCCAGGGTTCATCGAGACAGAGATGACGGCCGGCCTTCCCGATCAGGTCAAGCAGGCCCAGCACGCCCAGATTCCCCTGGGGCGGTTCGGGACGGCGCGAGAGGTCGCCGCCGTGGTGGCCTTCCTGGCGTCCGAGGGAGCGGCCTATATCACGGGGCAGGTCATCCACGTGAATGGCGGGATGTGGCTTTCCTGACGGGTCACCGAGTGAGAGGAGGACGCTATGAGCGCGGCCGTGGAAGAGAAGGTAAGGAAGATCATCATCGATCAGCTCGGGGTGGACGAGGCCGAGGTGACCTCCGAGGCCAAGTTCATCGATGATCTTGGGGCCGATTCGCTGGACACGGTCGAGCTGGTGATGGCTCTGGAGGAGGAGTTCGGGATCGAGATCCCTGACGAGGACGCCGAGAAGATCACCACCGTTCAGCATGCGATCAGCTACATCCAGGAGCACAAGAAGGACTAGTCCCTCGGAGGCTGGCGGCGCGGGGAGGCCCGTCCCGCGCCCGACCGGGAGCGGATGCAGTCCGGCGAGTGGTCGGGGGAGATAGGGGTGCGATGATGAGGCGTGTGGTTGTCACCGGATTGGGGGCAGTCACGCCCACCGGGATCGGGGTCGAGAACTTCTGGTCGAGTCTCATCCAGGGGATCTCGGGCATTGCGGCCATCACCCGATTCGACGCGGGCAGGCACGACACCAAGATCGCTGGCGAGGTCAAGGGATTCGATCCGCTCCAGTGGATCGAGAAAAAAGAAGTCCGGAAGATGGACCTCTTCATCCAGTTCGCCATCGCCGCCGCCCAGATGGCCTACGATGACTCGGGGCTCAAGGTCACGGAGGAGAACCGGGAGCGGATCGGCGTGTTCGTGGGGACGGGCATGGGAGGCATTCCGGCCCTGGAGGAATCCCACAAGACCCTCCTGGAACGGGGCCCGGGCCGCATCAGCGCCTTCTTCATCCCATCCATCATCACGAATCTGGGCTCGGGTCAGATCTCCATGCGGTTCGGCATGAGGGGTCCCAACTCCTGCGTCAGCACTGCCTGCGCCACGGGCAACCACGCCATCGGCGACTCCTTCCGGATCATCCAGCGCGGTGAGGCGGATGTCATGATCGCTGGAGGGGCCGAGGCCGTCATCACCCCCCTCACCATCGGGGGATTCTCGGCCATGAAGGCTCTGTCCACGCGCAACGGCGAGCCCACCCGCGCCAGTCGCCCCTTTGACAAGGACCGGGATGGCTTTGTGATGGGCGAGGGGTCGGGAATCATGGTGCTGGAGACCCTGGAGCACGCCCAGCGGCGCGGCGCCCGGATCTACGCCGAGCTGGTGGGCTACGGTATGTCCGCCGACGCCTACCACATCACGCTTCCGGCCCTGGATGGCGCCGTGCGCTCCATGCGCCTGTCGCTGGAGGAGGCCAGGGTGACCCCCAGTCAGGTGGGCTACATCAACGCCCACGGGACCTCGACGCCGGCGGGAGACCTGAACGAGACTCAGGCCATCAAGGCCGTCTTCGGCGACCACGCCCGCGCGCTCCCCGTCAGCTCCACCAAGTCCATGACCGGCCACCTGCTGGGTGCGGCCGGCGGGATCGAGTCGGTGATCACCGTCCTGGCTATCGTACGGGGAATGCTGCCGCCCACCATCAACTACGAGACCCCCGATCCCGAGTGCGACCTGGACTACGTCCCCAACGCGGCACGTCCGGCCCAGGTGCAGTACGCGCTGACCAATTCTTTCGGCTTCGGGGGGACCAACGCCACCCTGCTGTTCAAGCGGTTCGAGGAGTAGCGTCGGGACAGGGGGGCGTCCGTCCGGTGGCATCGGGTGGGGCCACCGGGGCTCGCCCGCCCGCTGTCCGCAGACCTGCAACACCTCGCGCCCCATCTCGACGACGCCCACGAGACGCGTCGTCGCCTCCAGCTCTGACCAGCCACCAGCGATCAACGTTCAGCCTCGGAGCAATCCAGGAGTTGACTGCCGAGCGCTGTCCGTGGTCGGTCAGGCGCCGTTTTCCGGGGGAAGGAGGGTGATCGTGAAGGTCGCGTCGGGGCGGCCCCTCTTGAGTTCCGCCAGGAAACCTTCCAGGAAGGCCTGGCGGAGCCGATCCGGGGGCAAGAGCTGGAAGGCCCGGAATGGGAGGTCCAGGGCGACGGTGGTGCAGCGGAGGTCCAGGATGGTGCGGGCCGCCTGGTAAGACAGCCGGTAGAGGGCCGGCAGGGACAGATCGGCCCGCTGTCCCAGGCCGACGACGAGGATCCGCTCGGCCTTGAGCTTGCTGTTGGGGGACAGCAGGGCGGTGGTCCCGCGCTCCCCGGCGAACTTCCCCCGCGCACGAAGTCGGGAGACGGCGCTGCCGAGGATCCAGTCCACGCGTCCCAGGCGACCGCGGGGCGCGGGTTCGTCCGCCAGGTGAAAGAGGACCAGGAGGTCAGCGGGGACTTCCTCCAGGCGGGCCGTCGCTTCCCGGATCTCCATTTCAGGCGGGGGCCTGCTGCGGGGGCCGGAGGGCCAGACGAACCTGATCCAGGATGCCGTTCACGAAGGCGCCGGACTCCTGACTCCCGTAGAGCTTGGCCAGCTCGATGGCCTCGTTGATGGCGACCCGCTCGGGGATGTCGTCGCGGAAGAGCAGCTCGTATGCGGCCAGGCGGAGGATGTTCCGCTCCACCAGGGCGATGCGGGCGAGGCTCCAGTGGGCGGCATTGGCGGCGATGAGGCGGTCCAGCTCGGGGCCGGACTCGACCGTCCCCCGCACCAGGCTCTCGGTGAAGACCCGGACCTCCTCTGGGACCGGATGGTCCTGCCAGAAGCCCTCCAGGATCGTCTTCACCTCGCCCGGCCGGAACTCCAGCTCATAGAGGATCATGAGGGCGAGTTCGCGCGCCTTCCGTCGTTTGCCCATGACCGATCCCGTACAACGTGAAACGTGAAACATAAGACCCGAATTACGTCTTACGCTTTACGTTTCATGCATCCCCCGGTTCACTTCAGTTCCCGGAAGAGGTTGGCCATCTCGATGGCGGAGCAGGCGGCGTCGAAGCCCTTGTTGCCCCCCTTGGTCCCCGCCCGCTCCACGGCCTGCTCGATCGAATCCGTGGTGAGAACCCCGAAGGCGATGGGGACCCCCGTTTCCAGGGCCGCCGCGGCGACCCCCTTGGACACCTCGGCGGCGATGTAGTCGAAGTGCGGGGTGGCACCGCGGATCACCGCGCCGAGGCAAACGACGGCGTCGTAGCGGCCCGAGGCGGCCAGACGCTTGGCCGCCAGGGGGATCTCGAAGGAGCCCGGCACCCTCACGACCTCGATGCGATCCTCGTCGACCCCGTGACGCCGCAGCGCATCCAGCGCCCCATCCAGCAGGCGGGCGCCGATGAATTCGTTGAAGCGGCTCACCACGATGCCGAAGGTGAACCCCTTGGCCGCCAGGGCCCCTTCCCAGATTCGCGCCATGTGGCCTCCCTGTGCCGCGCTGCGGGGCGCCCCTCAGCGCTTGCTCCGACCGGCCCGCGACCGGTCATTGCCGCCCCGGGTCCGTGCGCCACCTCGCCGCAGCGGGGCGCGGGGCAGGATCAGATGTCCGAGCTTCGCCCGTTTCGTTTCCAGATATCCCAGGTTGGCCGCTGTCGGCCGCGTGAGCAGCGGGACCCGCTCCACCACCTGCAGGCCGTAGCCCTCCAGGCCGACGATCTTGCGCGGGTTGTTGGTCATGAGGCGGAGCTTGGAAACCCCGAGGTCCACCAGGATCTGGGCGCCCACCCCGTAGTCCCGCAGATCGGGCTTGAACCCCAGCTTCTCGTTCGCCTCCACCGTATCGAAGCCCTGGTCCTGGAGCTCGTACGCCCGCAGCTTGTTGGCCAGCCCGATGCCGCGGCCCTCCTGCCGGATGTAGAGCAGGACGCCCTTGCCCTCCTCCGCGATGCGCGCCAGGGCGCGGTCGAGCTGCGCCCCGCAGTCGCAGCGGAGCGAGCCCAGGGCGTCCCCGGTGAGACACTCGGAGTGCACCCGGACCAGCACCGGCTCGATCGAGCTGAACTCCCCCTTCACCAGGGCCAGATGGTGCTTGTGGTCCACCTGGCTGTGATAGAGCAGGGCCTTGAAGGCGCCGTGGCGCGTGGGCAGGACGGTGGTGGCCACGCGGCTGACGAACTTCTCCCGCTTCATCCGGTAATCGATGAGGTCCTTGATGGTGATCATGGTGAGCCCGTGCCGCTGGGCGAACCGGGCCAGCTCCGGCACGCGGGCCATGCTGCCGTCCGGGTTCATGATCTCGCAGATCACCCCCGCGGGATACAGCCCGGCCAGACGCGCCAGGTCCACGGCGGCCTCGGTCTGGCCGGCGCGGCTCAGGACCCCTCCCTCCCGCGCCCGCAGGGGAAACATGTGCCCCGGACGCGCCAGGTCTTCCGGTCGCGTGTCCGGGTCGAGGAGGGTCTTGACCGTGGCGGCCCGGTCGTGGGCCGAGATGCCGGTGCTGACCTTGTGCTTGGCCTCGACCGACACGGCGAAGGCCGTCTCGAACGGAGAGGTGTTCTCCGAGACCATGGCGGGGATCTGGAGCTGATCCAGACGCTCGCCGATGATGGGCATGCAGATCAGCCCCCGGCCGTGCGCCGCCATGAAGTTGATGGCCTTGGCGGTGACCTTCTCGGCGGCGATCGTCAGGTCCCCCTCGTTCTCGCGGTCCTCGTCATCCACGACGATGACCATCCGGCCGGTGCGGATGTCCTGGATGGCATCCTCGATCCGCCCGAAGCGGATGGGGACCGCCGCCGAGTGGGGGCGGCGACGCGGGCTGCTCGTCGTGCTCATGCGAAGCCGTGCTCCTGAAGCATGGAGAGGGTCACCCCTCCGGCCGGCACGGGGGTGGGGCGATCCCCCAGGAATCGGGCCACATGCTTGCCCAGCAGGTCGGCCTCCAGGTTCACCCCGTCGCCCACGCGCTTGCCCCCGAGGGTGGTGCCTTCCAGGGTGTAGGGGATGAGGGCCACCCCGAAGGCCTCCTGCGTGAGGTCCGCCACCGTCAGGCTGATCCCGTCCACGGCGATGGAGCCCTTCATGACCAGGAGCGGGGACAGCGCTCGGGGAAACGCGACTCGCAGGAACTCGCCGTCCCCCTGGGGGGCGCGGCCCGCGATGTGCCCCACGGCATCCACGTGGCCGGTGACGAAGTGCCCCCCGAGACGATCCCCGAGTCGGAGCGGCCGCTCCAGGTTCACCCGCATCCCGGCGCGCAGCCCGCCCAGGGTGGTCCGGTCGAGGGTCTCGGCCGACAGGTCGCAGGCAAACACATCCCCCGACACGGCCGTGACGGTGAGGCAGGCGCCGTCCACGGCGATGCTGTCCCCGGCCCGGAGCGCTGCCGCGATCCCAGACACCCCGATGCGCGCCCGGGCCCCGTGCGGATGCCGGGAGAACTCCCGGACGGTTCCGATGGCTTCGATGATTCCAGTGAACATGACTGTTCGGCTGCTCGACCGTTCGGCTGTTCGGTTGTTCCCGTACTGCCGAACAGCCGTACTGCCGAACGCCTTTGATCGGTCTGTGTGGTCCCCTACGACCCTGCCGTCTGCTTCCGGATGTATCCTTCCACCAGGATGTCGTCGTCGAAGCGCTCGATCCGCACGTCCTGCAGGCGGGTCGCCTGGCCGAGCGATTCGATCCCCTCGCCTCCCACGGCCGTCGGGGCGGACTTTCCCCCGATGAGGATGGGGGCCAGGAACAGGAGCACCTTGTTCACGACCCCTTCGCGCAGCGCCGAGGCATTGATCTCCGCCCCCCCCTCGATCATCACCGACAGGAAGCCGAGCTTCCCCAGCGCATCCATGAGCGGCCCCAGCGAGACGCGGCGAGGGCTCCCGTCCACGACGATGACCTGGATTCCCTCCCGCTCCAGGGCCTCCAGCCTGGCCCGGGGAGCCGTCTGGGACACCGCGAGCAACGTGGGCGCCGTGGAGGCGCGGTTGACCACCTTGGCCCGAAGGGGAAGGCGGGCCAGGTTATCCACGATCACCCGGGCGGGATCCCGCTGGTCCGGGATCCCCAGGCGCGTGTTGAGCAGGGGATCATCCCGCAGGACCGTGCCGATCCCCACCAGGACCGCGTCCACCTCGTTCCGGAGCTGGTGGACCCGGTGGCGGGCGGCCTCACCCGTGATCCAGCGCGACTCGCCGGTGCGCGTCGCGATCTTCCCGTCCAGGCTGGCGGCTGCCTTCAAGATCACGAAGGGTCGGCCTGTGCGGATGTAGGTGAAGAACGCCTCGTTGAGTTGGATCGCCTCTTCGGCCAGGACGCCGACATCCACCAGGACGCCGGCCGCGCGGAGCGCCGCGATGCCTTTCCCGCTCACCGCCGGATTGGGGTCCTCGCACGCGGCGACCACGTGACGGACCCCGGCGCCGACGATCTGCTCCACGCAGGGAGGCGTACGCCCCTGATGACAGCAGGGCTCCAGGCTCACGTACAGGGTCGCGCCGGCCGCGGCCCCCTCGGCCTCATGCAGGGCCACCACCTCGGCGTGGTCGGAGCCGGCGTAGGCGTGGAATCCCTCCCCCACGATCTCGCCGTCCTTGACCAGGACGGCCCCCACCATCGGATTTGGGCTGGTACGCCCACGCGCCCGCGCCGCCAGGTCCAGGGCCCGGCGCATCCATCGGATATCCGTCTGGGATGACTCTTCCATGATCCCGCAACTCGGCGTCATTTCTCGTTTTGCGCGGCAAGGCTAGCACCTGGAGACAGGAAGTGTCAAGGTGAAAGCCAGCACCGCGAGGGCCGTCAAGGCTCAAGACAAGAGCCCTGCACCATTCAGTTTCGCGGAGTCGAAGCCCTCACACGCAGCGCCAGGGTGAGAACCTCGTGATGTGAATGATGGCCCATCACGCGAGGTCCTGCTGGACGGGTCGGCCTTCCCGTGCAGGGATCAGCCCCATGGGCCCTCGTGGTCTCTGAGGCAAAGGGAGGCGAGAGGGCAGCGGAGTGGTCGATCAGGCGAACAGCGCGGTGGCGAAGTCGCGGGGGTTGAAGGGCTGCAAATCGTCCGGGGACTCGCCCACCCCGACGTAACGCACGGGGAGCTGCAAGCTCTGGGCGATGGCCACGACGGCTCCCCCCTTGGCGGTGCCGTCCAGCTTGGTGACGA
>DATIFO010000165.1:0-62329 GCA_035455275.1 Methylomirabilis sp. (SeqCode)
CGACGTTGTCGCCGGCCTTGAAGGGGATCCCGTTGGCGGCGACGTTCAGCCCCTCGGACGTGTTCTTGAGGAGGGCGATCTCGGTGGGGTCGGCGTTCACGAGCCGGGCGAAGCGACCCCGGGCCTCCTCGATGGTCCGGAACCACTCGTCCTTGTCCCCGCTCGTCCGCTCCTGCTTCGCGGCATATTCCTGGATCACGCGGGTGGCGAACCGGGGCAGCGCGCACTTGTTGGCGAGGTCGAAGAAGAGGTACTCCTGGGTAATGGGGAACTGCGCCCGCACCTCCTGCCAGTCCATGGGTCTCTCCTCTCGTGGAAGCCAGATCAGCCGTCGACCGGGACGGCGACAGACATCGGCCAAGGGCACCGGGCGGATCCCGGTTGACCACGAAGTGCCGTCACCTCCGGGGCCGGCCCTGTCCCTGCTGCCGTGCCAGCCTATAGCGCGCGCTTCACGAGGTCCAGCACGCGCTCGATATCCTGTCGCGTGTTGTGGATGTGCAACGAGAACCGCAGGATCCCTCGGCGGATCGAGAGGCGGACCCGGTTCTCGGTGAGAGACTTGTACAGCGCGGCGAACCGCGGATCCTCCGTCGAGTCATGCCCACCCGCGCCCAGCTCCCCGACGCTCACGATGTGGGCCAGATGCGGCCCCGGGGCGCCGCCGCAGACCGGGAGCCCGAGATCCAGCACCCCCCGGGCAAGGCTGTGGGCCAGACCCACCACGTAGGTCTCAATGGCGGCGCTGCCCCATCCGAGCAGGTACCCCATCGAGGCATGGACGGCGGCAGCGGCCAGGAAGTTGTAGTTCCCGAGGTCGAAGCGCCGGGCCGACGGCTGCAGGCGGTATTCGAATCCACCCATGCTTGCCTCGTGGGCATTGCCCACATCCACGCCGAAGCGCGCCAGGTAGGCGGGCTGCATGCGCTCCGCCCACTCCCGCCGGCAGTAGAGGAACCCCATCCCGTACAGGCCCAGCAGCCCCTTCTGCGTCGACACGGAGAGGGCGTCGATGCAGGCCCGTCGGACGTCGGTGCCCAGGACGCCGACGGACTGCGCCGCATCCACGACGAACAGGATCCCCCGCTCGCGGCAGGCTCGCCCCAGGCCGTCGAGATCCGTCCGGAACCCGGGCGCGAAGGTCACGCTGGAGACGGTGATGGCGCGCGTGCGGGCGTCCGCCTGGGCCAGCATCTCCCCCACGGGAATGGCGCCGGACCGGGGGGGGACGGCGCGCACCTCGACCCCGAGGCGTCGGAGGTTGAGCCACGCATAGATGTTGTTCGGGTGTTCCAGCTCGGGGCACAGGATGACGTTGTCGCCGGCGTGCCAGTCCAGGCCGGCCGCCACCATGTTGAGGCCTTCCGACACGTTCTTGGTGAACGTGATCTCGTCGGGGTCGGCATGGACCAGCGTCGCGAACCGCCCGCGGGTCTCTTCGATCAGCTCGAACAGTTTCGGCTTGTTCGCCCCGTCGAGCATTCGGTGATCCAGGTGGGCATCCATGGCCTCCCGGACGCATCGCGGGAATACGCCCCGCGCCGCGACATCCAGGTAGGTCCAGCGTCCGGTCGCGGGGAAATCCCGGTAGGCCTCAGCCAGGGGGCTCGACACGGTGGGGGCCAAGCGTTCGGCATCCATTCGGCGACTCCTTGTCCGGGTGGCGGGAGTGAAGTCTCGCTGGACCTCACGCGCCACGGGTGTGGTATATTCCCGTTGCGGGCTCTTCCGTGTCCGGCGCCGCGGCCGCGGCTGGGCCCACGGCCGGCCCACTTATATCACGGGCGAGCCGGCTGTTCCATACCAACTCTCGGGGAATGGGGCGATCAGCCGGATGATCGCCTGGTTCCCCATGGAGACAACTCACATTGGATTGGACAATGGCCGTCGGCCGCTCCGAAGGAGTCTGGAGTCCTGCGACAGGCGGGATCGAGCAAATCCCCCCGTTCCCCCCTTTGCCAAAGGGGGGCGGAGGGTGGATTTTGCCAAAGGGGGGGCAAGAGGGGATTTCGCGCGGCTGATGGCATGAGCGAACAGCATTGGGGCTCGGACGGAGGACCGCGATACAGGTTGGGGGGTGTGGGGAGATGCGTGGTCGGTTGAGGCAGCGGTCGGGACGCACGGGAATGAACGGACAGGGGGAGAGCCATGGGCTATCGCTATCGAAGTGAAATCCTGGATCGGCTCGGGGTCAGGTCGTGGATCAACGCGCGAAACTGGGCGACCGCGATCGGTGGAAACTGGCTGGATGACCGGGTGCTGGCCGCCATGAACGAGGTGGCCAAGACGTTTGTCGACATGAACGAGCTGATCCGGAAGGCCGACCAGCGGGTCGCCCAGCTCTGCCAGGTGGATGACGCGCACATCACCGTGGGGTGCGGCACCGCCATCGAGCTGGCCGTGGCCGGCTGCATGGCCGAGGGGGATCACCGGAAGTGGATGCAGTTGCCCCACACCGAGGGGATGCGGAACGAGGTGGTCGTCCATCGCGGCCATTACATCGGCTACTCGCCACAGTGGACGGCATCCGGGGCGAGACTGGTGGAGTACGGGCAGGCGGGCCTCGTGAAGTTTTCCCGGCCCGAGCTGGAGAGCGCCCTGTCGGAAAAGACCTGCTGCATCTCGTACACCATCTCCTACAACACGGCCCCCCGAGGCTCGCTCCCGCTCAGCGATGTCATCCAGGCTGCGGCGGCCAGGAGTTTCCCGGTGATCGTGGATGCGGCGTCGGATCTTCCGCCCGTTGCCAACCTCCATCGGCACACCGACCTGGGCGCCGACGTCGTCTGCTTCAGCGGCGGGAAGGCCATCCGGGGACCGAACAACACCGGCCTCATGCTGGGAAGGGGCAAGGGGGCCGAGATCGTTCAACGGGTGAGGGATCATACCTTCCCCCACTATGGCTGGGGCAGAGGACGGAAATTGACCAAGGAGCAGATCGTGGGTCTGGTGGTCGCCCTGGAGATTTTCGTGCAAGAGGGGGACGGCCTGTACGAGAAGCACATGCAGACCGTCAGGTACTTCGTCGAGGAACTGGGAGGACTCCCCGGCGTCGAGGTGGACATCATCCCCAACGACGCCACGCTGCATGAGCATCCGATGGTTCCCCATGTGCCCCGGGTCCGGCTCCAGTGGGACGCCACGAAGCTGGGGCTTACCGCCGCGGGCCTGGATGAGGCCATGGCGCGCGAGGACCCCCCGGTGTTCCTGCGGAACTCCCAGTACTTCAACTACTACACCGACAAGGAGTGGAGACTGATCGACCCGTTCTTCCTGAGGGAGGATGAGGAGAAGATCGTCGCCGAGAGGCTGCGGAGGATCTTCATGGGCAAGTAGGCAATTCGCCGCCGGTGTCCCGAGGGGACCGGCCTCGGCCTGGGGTGTACGCTGCCGGGTGCGAGACAGCATACACCCCTTCGGACTTGCATCGCCCAGGCCCCGTGGCAGCAGCCGAGACAGCAGCCAACGCAGGAGCCGCCGGCCGATTCCGGGTGACGCACCCGCTTTCGGCTACTCCTTTGCGACGCCGGTGAAGGTGATCTCGTCGGGGGACAGCTCACGTTCTCCGGACAGGATATCCCGTCGTAGCATCCCCTTCTCGGTGGCGGCGACCATGAGCGCCCCTGAGAGGTCGTCGACGACGTTGAGCGTCGTCCGGAACATGTCCGGAATGGCGTCAACCCCGATGATCAGGGCGATGCCCTCGACCGGCCAGCCCATGCCGGTCAGGGTCATCGCCAGCAGGATGATCCCCCCGCTGGGGATGCCGGTGCTGCCAAGCCCGATGAGATTGACCAGCACCACCAGGTACACCTGCTGCTCCAGAGTGATGGGGAGCCCGTAAAGCTGAGCGATGAATATGGCCGCGATGGGCCACCAGATGGCGGTGCCGTCCTGGTTCATCACCGAGCCCAGGGGCAGGGAGAACCCGGCGATTCGCGGATGGATGCCCAGCTTCTGCTCCGCCACCTGCAGCGCGATGGGCAGGCTGGCGGCCGAGGACCGGGTCGTGAAGGCCACCATCATGTAGTCGAGCGACCGCTTGTAGAACTGCCACGGGTTGACGCGGGCGATCAGCGCGACGAAGATGGAGACCACGATGAAGGTTTGGAACGTCACGCCGATGATGGTGGCCAGGATGTACTTGCCCAGGGGCAAGAGCGCCTTCAGCCCCGTGACGGCCGTCAGCCAGGCCATGAGCGCGAAGACGCCGTAGGGGGCCATCTCCATGATGACCCAGACCATCTTGACCATGATCTGGTAGACCCCCTCCAGCACGGCCCGGACCGGCTCGGCCTTCTTCCCCACGACCCCCATGACCAGACCGAAGACGATGGCAAACACGACGATCTGGATCATGCTGCCCTTGGCCGCCGCATCCACGATGTTGGAGGGCACCATGTTGAGGAAGATCTCCGCCAGCGGGGGCGGCGTGGCCGGCTTGGGCGGCGTGAGCTTGCTGAGCACGGAGGGATCGAGCCCGGCGCCCGGTTTCATGATATTGGCCAGGATCACGCCCACGATGCTCGCCACCACGGTGGTGAAGGTGTAGAAGAAGAGCACCTTGACCCCCAGGCGCCCGAAGGAGCGCAGGTCGATGCTGGCCATGGACACGACCAGGACGGCGAACACCAAGGGCACGATCGCCACCTGGATGAACCTGATGAAGATGTCGCCCACGAACTTGATGTTGGCGATGGGCGGGTAGAGCAGACCCACGATCATTCCCGCCAGCATACCGACGAAGATCTTGATCGTCAGCGATTGCCGAAACCACCATTTCATCTCGCCCCCCCCTTTCGACTAGATGCCGCCCAGGATCGGCCAGCCGGGGATCTCGATGGGCGGGCGGTCCTCCCTACACGGTCGGAGCCCTCCGATCCCTCCCGGCCACCGCGAAGACCCGCTCGACCACGCCGTGCCTTACGCCGTAGATCTTTTCCTGCAGGCTGATGACCATCGTCGCGTTGTTGGGGACAACCTCCAGCCGATCGCCGATCCGGAGCCGGTCCTCGGGACCGATACCCGGCTCCATGTAGTACACGCACGCACTCTCCGCGGCGAGACGTCCCAGCCAGAGGTCCGGTCGGCCTTGCACCGAGCCGTAGCTCGGCTTGCCTTGCCAGAAGAACCCCGGCATGTCGCGATACTGGATGAGCGAATCGACGCCGAAGGTCTTGTAGCCTGCGTCGATCACGACATACCTCGGGTCGACAGTACTCATCACGGCGCACACGACCGCGGCCGCACAGGCCTCTCGCAGGTTGACGAGGGCCTTGACGTGCCACATGTCGCCCATCACGGAGTGCCCGGGGTGAATCTCCGTGATCTCGGGAAACTGCTTCCCCTTCAGGAGGGCGCACGTGGCCCGCAGGGTGGGCGACGCCCCGACGGAGGCGTGGCTGACGGGGATCCCCGCCTTGGTCAATCGCCTCGCGGTCTCCGCCGTCATGGTCGCGACCTCGAATGCCAGACGTTCCTGGCTCTCCTGGGTCGGCCTCCCTCCCGACTCGTGCGCGTAGATTCCCTCGAACGCGATCCTCGGGAGCCGGCAGAGCTGCCTGGCCATCTCCAGGGCCGGCTCACCCGGTTGAACGCCGAACCGGTCTCCCCCCGTGTTGATCTTCAGGAGCACGGGTATCGTCCTGCCGAGGGCCTCTCCCATCTGGGAAATGGCTCGCGCCTGCTCCGGCATGTCCACGATCACGCCGATCTTCAGGCCCGGTTTCTCCAGGAGTCGCCGAAGGGTGTCCAGTTTCTGAGCGCCGTAGAATGGGTGGGCGATGAGGATGTCGTCGATCCCGGCTGCGGCCATGCAGACCGCCCGATCGACGGTTCCCACCTCGATGCCGCAGGCGCCGCCGGAAATCTGCAGCTTGGCGATGTCCGGGCACTCGTGGATCTTCGTGTGAGGCCGCAGCTTCACCCCGGCCTCGGCGGCGAGCCTCGACATCTCTCGGATGTTCGCCTCCAGCACGTCCAGGTACACCACGACCACGGGGGTGTCGAGGGCGGAAACGGGCAGCCGCTGTTCGCTCATGGCCTCCTCCTGGCGATCGGGCTTTCGCCTTCCGGCTCGCGGTTGTTCATGGGGCGAGCGGAGGCCTCACTCCCCCCGGGCAAAGCGGACCGTCGCCTCCGCCAGCACCGCGGTGGGGTCCAGTATCGGAACGCTCACGTCGCCATCCTCCAGTACCAGGGGAAGCTCGGTGCAGCCGGTGAACACCACCTGGGACCCCGCGCGGGCGAGTCGCTCGGCCACCTCCTGTATCCTCGACCGAACGACCGGGCCCCTGTCGCCGGCCTTGACGCGGGTGATCACCGACACGACGATCTCCTGGTCCGTGTCCGAGGGCACGATGGCCCTGATGCCTTTGGCCTCCAGCCTGTCCTGGTACAGGCGAAGCCGGATGGCCCCCCGGCCGGCCAGGACGCCCACCGATTGCAGTCTCGGGTAGCGCCGCTGCGCCTCTCCGATCGCCTCGTCCACGATGTGGAGCACCGGGATCCGCACGGCTTCGACGATCCGGTCGTAGAAGAGATGGGCGGTGTTGCATGCCACCACCAGGAAATCGGCGCCAGCCCGCTCAAGGTTCCGGGCGGTTGCTTGGAGCAGGGGCGTGGGGTCCGGCCCGCCTTCCAGCAGCGCCGCGGGCCGCGACGGAATCTTCGAGTTGCAGTCGATGATGATGTGCAGGTGTTCCTGGTCGATCTTGGCGGGCGTCGCGGCAAGGATCTTGTGGAAGAGGTCAACGGTGGCTTCCGGTCCCATCCCCCCCATGATGCCAACGCTCTTCTCCCCCATGCCTCAGTCCTCCCTTCCCCCAGGTTCTCATGCAGGCGGGGTGGTCATCGCCAAGCAAGGGAATCAATGGCCCTGCCGGGCTACCATCTTCCGCAAGGCCGCTGCCAGGGCGTCGATGTCTTCCCGGGTGTTACAGCAATGGACCGAGGTCCTCACGATTGACGTGACCCCTTTGGGCTTGATCGCCAGGAGCGAGCCCTGGGCGCCCGAGGCCACTGCCACCTTTCCGATCCGGTCCAGCTCCCTGGCCACCTGGTCCGGGTTCATCCCCTGCACGCTCCACATCACGATGCCGGCCTGACGATCCAGCCGGCTGCTGCCGTGGAAGTTCACCCTGGGCGTGGCGCGCAGGGTCTCGATCATGTAGGCCGTCAGATCCCGGATGTGGGCGCGGATGGCGTCGTACCCGATCGCCTCCACGTACTGGATGGCCCTGCCCAGGCCGATGACCCCCAGGGTGTTCAGCACGCCGGCCTCGAACTTGTGCGGGGGCTGGTTGGGCCGGAAGCTCTCGGCATCCGCCAGATTGGCCGCCCGGCTGCCTGTCGTGAGGGGCGCGAGGTGCTGCAACAACTCCAGGCGGCCCCAGAGGAACCCCGTGCCCTGGGGGCCCATCAGGGCCTTGCGGCCGCAGAAGGCAGCGAAGTCGCATCCGATCTCACCCACGTGTACCGGGATTCGGCCCGCCGACTGGGCGGCGTCCACGAATGCCAGCGCCCCATGGTCGTGGGCAATCCGGGTGATCTCCTGTACCGGTTGGATGGTGCCGAAGACATTGGAGACGTGGGTGCACGCCACCAGACGGGTCGAGGAGGTCATCGCCTTGCGCACGTCGGCGGGGTCCACCATGCCATCGGGGTCGGCGGGGACGAACCTCACCCTTCCACCGTTTTCCTGCGCGGCACGCATCCAGGGGATGGCATTCGACTGGTGCTCGAGATCTGTCAGGACGATCTCGTCCCCAGGCTTCCAGCCAAGACCCACGGCCACCAGGTTGATCGCCTCGGTGGTGTTCTTGGTGAACGCGATCTCCGTGTCCGAGGCGGCACCCACGGCCTGGGCGGCGATGCGCCGGGCGTCGTCCACCCGCGCCGCCGCTTGGGCCGAGCGCCTCCACACGCCCACGCCGTAATTGAAAGGATAGTCGTGGAGGTACTCTTCCATGGCCTGGATCACCGGCACGGGTGCGGGCACCACCGAGGCGCTGTCCAGATAGACCAGGTCCTTGAGGCAGGGCATGTCCCTGCGGACGTTCTCCAAGGACTTCCCCATGTCTCGCTCCTCGGGTGTCCTCTGGGTTGCACCCGAAAACGACGCCATTGCTTTCGCGCTTTCCCAGGATCGTCCTGCCGATCACGATGGGCGGGACGCGGTCGCCCCACCCCCATCAGGGGCGGGTGTCTTTATAGGCCGAAAGAAAGCCCAGCAGGTCAACCATGTCCCTGGCGCTGAGAACTGGAAAGGGGATCCCTCTTCGGGTCGCCTGGTCCAGCATCGCCACGCCGTGATTCCACATGGCGGCCACCCAGGCAAGGGGCTGGTCATAGCTCTTATACTTGGACAGGTCGGGTCCGATCGTCGCCCCCTCGTCCGCCAGGGCGTGGCACTTCAGGCAGCCGCGATCCACCAGGAGGAATTGTCCTCTCTGGAGGTTCGGACGCGGGTCCGCATCGGCATGAACACCCAGGTAGGCGGCCAGTTCCCCGATATCCTGTGCGGTCATCCGGGGCCACGTGGCCGCGCGCTGCCGCGCCGTGATTCGCATGGCCGGAAGGTGATTCCAGAGGCGGGCGCTGAACTCTCCCAGGCCCTGGTCGCGGCGCAGTCGCTCCACGGGCGGGCCTGGCCTGCCCTTTTCCCCGTGGAGAGCGTGGCACTGGCGACAGCCTCTGGCCTGGAACATCCGCTCTCCGCCGGGCGGAGCCTCCGCGGCAACGGCGACCGAGATCGAAAAGGCGAGAAGTCCTCCGAGCATCCCCGGGGCACTGAATCGGATCTTCATCCTCGGCTCCTACTCGATCGCGTCAGGCTGGGTTGGGTTGATGGGCTGTGTTTCGGCTCATGCTCCCGCGCTGCAAGAGTATAGCTCAGCTCGTCCCCGCCGGCCAAGAGGGAAGGTTCGTCGGGGGCGGCCGGCCGGGTCTCGGAGGCAAGGGTCGAAGGGAGTCACGATCGAGCCGGGCCGCTGAGGGGGCGCACTACCGGAGGAGAGAAGGACGAGCCCAGACGCTCTACCCCCTTCCAGTCGCGGCTTGGGCTGGCCTACCTCTCGAAGGTCAACCGCACGGCACCCTGGTGAAAGGCGTGACGCACCTGGGAGTTGTCGAATACTGCGATTCCGAAAGCGTACGTCCTGTTCAAGTCGTCGAACTGAACGTCGGTCGGGCTTCCTGTCGTGAGCCTCCGGGTCCACTCCAGGGTCCATACGCCATCCACCCATTTCGACCGGGAAGAGATATCGCCGCGATCCCCCGTGAAGGGAGCCACGATGATCCCCGGGACCTCGTCGCCGGCCTGGTAGTTGCCGTCTTCGAAGGCCACCTTCGCGCTGTCCAGGATCCAGTAGGGTGGGGCCGGCTTGTTCCCCGGCGGCACCCACTGCGGCTTCCCGTTCACGAGGTTGTTGTCCGCGTAACCGCCGCTCTCCTTCGGATCGCTCTTGCGGCCGGCATCCGGCGCCTTTTCCCTGTCGTACCTGGTATCGTCCAGGTACTGGTCGTCGATCTGTCCCACGCTGCCTGTCCGGACGGACTTCCAGTGCCAGATATCGGCGAGTTCACCTGGCGGTAGGTACTTGTTGCCGTAGGGCTTCCCCTCGCCCAGATGGCACCCGGCAAAGCAGCCGAGCCGCTCGAACGTCGGCGACTTTATGGCCCAGATCATCGCCAGCTTGTCCTCATAGTACAAGTTATCGTCCCCGCCCCTGTCGCTGGGGTCCGCCAACCGTCTCCAGGACCCATCCGCCTGCTTTTGGATCGGGAAGCGACGCTCGCTCCTGGTCGGATCGTTCCATTGGGCCAGGAAGTAGATGTTCCGGCTATCGTAGAGGGCGCGCAGGGTTACTTGTGTGGAGCCCCCGGGCAGATTCCTCCCTCCGCTGACCTTGATGGTGAGCGGCGTCGCCTGCTCGTAGACGGGCTCCCTCAGCCCGTCCAGGGCAGGCCCCGTGGCGACCCTCTTCGCCTCGAGGCCGTTCTGCTGGGGGACCGTGATGGCCGGAAAGCCCAGGGCACAAAGCCCTGCTCCGGCGAAGGCAACCGCCACCAGCCATGTGCTTCGCTGATGACTCATGATGTGCCCCCCTTACCTTCTGGGTGTCGCGCCCCGGAAGCGTGCGCGACTGGAGTTCTGATCCCGCCTACCAATACCTTGGAACGGATTCTACTATACGTGTATGGGGAAATAAACAAAAGACCGCCTGTCGGGAATTCCAACCCTGCGCCTACACTCGGCAAAACAAAACGCCCCGCAAGGTTGCGGGGCGTTTGACAGCTCGCGCCGTCTCAGGTCTTCAGGGAAGAGTCAGCCGGTAGCCAACGGTGCAGAATGCCACGGCGTCCCCAAACTCCATGGCCAGCCTGGCGCCGGCCGAAAGACCGGTGCAGTGCGAGAGACCCAGCCTCTTCACGCGGAGACCCTTGAGGCTGGCGATGGTCTCTCGCAACTGTTCCGGAGACGCGAAGGCCAGGTGCGTCCCGCCGATCAGGGTGTGGATCGGCCTCCCCGGGAGCTTCTCCTGGAAGTGGTCGATCGTGTTGATGAGGCCTGCGTGGCAGCATCCCAGGATCAGCGCCAGACCCTCGGACGTCTCCACCGCCAACGACTGATCGTCCGGCAAGGGGTCCCCGACCAGTTCGCCGTTGCGCTTCACGAACAGCTCGGCGTCCCCTGTCTCGAAGGGGCGGCGGCGCGGGATCTCGCCGCTCAGGTACACCCCGGCGGCGATCTCCCGAAACTCCGTCGAGAGGGAGAGGTCGGCGCCCATTCCCTCCAGGGCTTCCCGCTTGAAGAGGAGTCCGCTGTAGCGCAGGCGCTCGCCGCGCTTGCCGTACCGGTCCGCGAAGATGCCGGGATGGGCAAACACCCGCACCCGCTTCTCCATGGCTCGCAGGACACCGGCCAGGCCCCCGGTGTGATCCTGGTGGCCGTGACTCAGCACGATGCCCTCGGTGGTCCGCAGGTCCACGCCCAGGCGTGGCGCATTGTGGAGCGTGGCGATCCCCGGGGGACCCGCATCGAACAGGAGCTTGACCTCCGGCCGGTCCAGGAACAGGGAAAAGCCGTGCTCGGCGTACAGGCCGTCCGCCTTGCCGGGGACCGTGTTCTCGGTGATCACCGTGAGCGTGGTCGCCATGACTGGTCTGCCCTCCGAAGCTCGTGCGCCTCAGGCGGATTCCCGGACGCCCAGCTTCCGCAAGAGATCCTCCATGAGGCACCAGCGGGTCAGGGATGACTGGAACAGGTTCAGGCCGACGAAGGCCGTGAACAGCAGCCAGTAGGGGCTGTGCAGCCGGCTGAGGGCCAGGCTCAGCAGGATGAACGTCCCGGCGATGAGCCGGATCCAGCGCTCGAGGGTCATCGCGCACCTCCCGCGCCCTCGGAGGCCGGAGGCACACCATCCACCTCCACGCTGACCGGCACCCCGTGCCGGACGGATTCGGTCACCACGCAAAAGCTCTCGAAGATCCCGAGACAGCGCTGCGCCTTGGCGGCTGTTTCCGCATCCCATCGCGGGGAGAGACGCACGCGCATCCCCCCGATCCGCAGGCGTCCGGCCTCGTTGCGGGCGAATTCCGTGACCACCTCGGCTTCCAGACCTTCCACCTCGATACGCGCCTTGCCCAGACAGAAGAGCAGGCTGGCGGCAAGGCAGTTGGCCACGGCGGTGGCCAGCAGGCGGGACGGGGTGGGTCCCTTTCCCTCGCCGATCGGCGGGGCTTCGTCGGTGATCAGATCGGGCATCCCCTCGTGGTCGAAGCGGACCCGGAACCGGTACCCCTCTTCGCGAGTGAGCGTCGTGCGATGGTTCGTCTCTCCCGACTGGCTCATGGCTTCTCCTTCTGGCGAGTCGTGTCAGGCTCGGTGCTCGACGAGCACTCCTGGGTGACCCCTCAGGTCGGCACCCCGGCTTTCCGGAGGATGAACTGCAGCACGAGCCAGATTCCCACCACAGCCGCAAACGTTCCGAGTTGCCCCAGCCATTCCATGATACGTCCTCTCTTTCTTCGCAGCGTGCACTCTAGGCTGTCGCCGCCTCGGCCGGGCTGCGACGCTCCGCCATGTAATACAGGACCGGCACCGCCATCCGGCTCAACAGGGTGGAGGCCACCTCGCCCGCCATGAGGGAGATGGCCAGTCCCTGGAAGATCGGATCGAACAGGATGACGAAGGCGCCGACCACGACCGCCGCCGCCGTCAGGAGCATGGGACGGAAGCGCACGGCCCCGGCGTCCACCACCGCCTCTTCCAGGGGCATGCCCTGGGCCAGCCGGAGCTCGATGAAGTCCACGAGGATGATGGAGTTCCGGACGATGATGCCGGCCCCGGCGATGAAGCCGATCATGGAGGTCGCGGTGAAGAAGGCCCCCATCAGGCCGTGGGCGGGCAGGATGCCCACGAGGGTCAGTGGGATCGGGGCCATGATCGTCAAGGGAATCGTGAAGCTCCGGAACCAGCCGACCACCAGGACGTAGATCAGGACCAGGACCGCAGCAAAAGCCAGGCCGAGGTCGCGGAAGACCTCGACGGTGATGTGCCACTCCCCGTCCCACTTCATGGCCAGCTTGTCCGTGAAGAAGGGCTGGACAGCGTTGTAGGGCTGGATGGTGTAGCCCTCCGGCAGCCGCAGCCCCGCCAGGGTCCGGTTCATCTGGAGAATGGCATAGACCGGACTCTCTTCGGCCCCGGCCACATCCCCCGTGACGTAGACCACCCGCTTCATGTTCTTGCGGTAGATATTATGCGGCTGGAGCCCCTCCTCGGGGCGGACGACCTCGCGAAGGGGGATCAGGCGTCCGGTCGCGCCCATCACCTGCAGATCGGTGAGCGGTGTCACGCCCGAACGCTCGGCCCGGGGAAGCCGGACGAGGAGGGGGACGTCCTCCTTCTCCTTGGGCAGGTGAGCGAGACCCACCTCCACGCCGCTCACCGCCAGCCGCAGCGTCTGAGCCACCTGGTCCACCGTGACCCCGTTCAGGGCGGACTTCTCCTTGTCCACGACAAAGCGGACGCGGGGCTGCGGATCCTCCATGTACCAGTCCACGTCCACCACGCCGGCCGTCTTGGCGAATATGCCCTTGATCTCCGCGGCGAGTTGCACCTGCCGGTCGTAATCCGGCCCGTACACCTCGGCTACCAGGGTCTGGAGGACTGGGGGTCCCGGCGGCACCTCCGCCACCTTGACCCGCGCCCCGTAGAGGGCGGCGATCCCCTGGATGCCCGGCCGGACGCGCTTGGCGATGTCGTGGCTCTGGGTGGACCGCTCGTCCTTCGGCAGAAGGTTCACCTGGAGGTCGGCCTGATGGGGGGCCTGGCGCAGAAAGTAATGGCGGACCAGCCCGTTGAAGTTGTACGGGGCCGCGGTCCCCACGTACATCTGGTAGTCGGTGACCTCGGGGATCTTGGCGACGTACTCCCCGATCTCGCGCGTCACCCGCGCCGTCTGCTCCAGGGTGGTGCCCTCCGGCATGTCCACGATCACCTGGAACTCGCTCTTGTTATCGAAGGGGAGCATCTTCACGTGGACCAGCTTGAAGTATACCAGGGAGCAGGCGCCCAGCAAGAGGAGGACCACGCCCGTGAGGAAAGCCCAGCGCTTCCAGGGCGAGCGGATGAGGGGGGTCATGATCCGCCGGTACAGGCGGGTCGTCCAGTCCTCGTGAACCTCCGCATGGGCGGCGGTCTTTTCTCCCCGCAGCATCCGGTAGGCGGCCCAGGGCGAGATGATGAAGGCGATGAAGAGGGAGAACAGCATGGCCACGGACGCCCCCACAGGGATGGGACGCATGTACGGACCCATGAGGCCACCCACGAAGGCCATGGGCAGGATGGCGGCGATGACCGCCCAGGTCGCCAGGATGGTGGGATTCCCCACCTCGGCGACGGCCTCGACCGCCACCGCCATGAGCGGCCGTTCGCGGTTCTCGGGCAGGTGGAAGTGGCGGGCGATGTTCTCCACCACCACGATGGCGTCGTCCACCAGGATGCCGATGGAGAAGATGAGCGCGAAGAGGGTCACCCGGTTCAAGGTGTAGCCGTAGACGAAATACAGGAACAGGGTCAAGGCGAGGGTCACCGGCACCGCCATGAGGACCACGACCGCGGAGCGCCATCCGAGAAACAGGGCGATGAGGATCGTCACCGACACCGTGGCCAGGCTCAGGTGCTTCAACAGCTCGTTGGATTTCTCCTGGGCGGTCTCCCCGTAGTTCCGCGTGACCGTGACCTGTACGTCGCCTGGGATGAGGATGCCCCGGAGCGAAGCCACCTTGGCCAGGACCTTATCGGCGATGACCACGGCGTTCGTCCCTTTGCGCTTGGCCACGGAGATGGTGACGGCGGGGTAGTCCTGACCGGCCGGCGGGGCGGCCAGCCGGCCGGCCGGGTGACCGGCGAGGCCCTTCCCATGCGCCGCCTGCCCCACGCCGAAGAGGACGTAGTCTCGCGGCTCCTCGGGGCCATCCTGGATGCGAGCCACCTCTTTCAGGTACACAGGGCGGCCGTCCGGGGCGCCCACGACCACGCGGCCCACATCCTCGGGCCGGTCGAGCCAGCGCGCCGTGTCCACCAGGACCTCACGGTTGTCCCGGCTGAAGCTGCCCGCGCGGACCTCTCGATTGGCCACCGTCAGCGCCCCCACGACCGTGGCAGGGGTCAGGTGGCGGGCGGCCAGGGCGGCGGGATCGAGCAGGACGCGCACCTGGCGCCGCTCGCCCCCCAGGAGGCGGGTCTCGGACACGTCCGAGATATCCTTGATCTGATCATCGAGCTGGGCCGCAATCCGGCGCAGCGTGAAGCCGTCCACCCGATCGCTCCAGAGGGTGAGGGCCAGGACCGGCACGTCGTCGATGGAGCGCGGCTTGATGAGCGGTGTCGAGGCGCCGGGCGGGATGAGGTCGAAATTGGCGTACATCTTGTTGTACAGCTTGACGATGCTCTTCTCCTCGTCCTCGCCCACCTTGAATCGGACGATGGCAAAGCTCATCCCCGGGCTGCTCGTGGAATACACGTACTCCACCCCCGGGATCTCCATGAGCTTCTTCTCCATGGGGATGGTGACGCGCTCCTCGACCTCCTTGACGCTGGCCCCGGGCATCTGAACGAAGACGTCCATCATGGGGACGATGATCTGCGGCTCCTCTTCACGGGGCGTGGCAATGATGGCGAAGAAGCCCAGGAGCATGGAGGCCAGGACCACGAGTGGCGTCAGGCGCGAATCGATGAAGAGGCCTGCCAGCCTTCCGGCCATGCCGAGGGAGGGATGATGCTCGGACGGGGGTGATACGCTCTCGGGGTCTGTCATGGGCAACGGTCACTCAAAAACAGTACAGCGTAATCCGAAATTTACGTTCTACACATTACGTTTTGCTTTCACTGTTTCTCGATCCTCGCGCCGTCGGTGACCCGCTCTGTGCCGGCGAGGACGATCTGCTCTCCACCGGTGAGGCCGGACAGGATCTCGGTCGCATCCTGGCGGGTTTCGCCTGTTCGCACGAGGCGGAAGCGGGCGATGTTGTCCTGGCCCACCACGAACACCCCCTGGAGCTGCCCGCGTTCCACGATGGCACTACGCGCTATCTGGATGGCATGACGCCGACCCACGGGCACCCAGATCCGACCGAACAGACCGGACCGGAGGCGAGGGGAGACCGGCAGATCCAGCCGCACCAGGGTGGTCCGGGTGGTGGCGTCGGCGAAGGGGACGATCTCGCTCACGCCAGCCTTCATGGAGAGTCCCGCGGCCTCGACCTGCACGGAGAGAGACTGTCCGCGGCGGATGCCGGCGGTCTGGGATTCCGGGACTGCCGCCTCCAACCAGTAGCGGCGACTGTCCTCGAGAGTGAGGAGAGGGGTGCCCGGCGCCGCCATGGATCCCACGTCAGCGTGCTTCACGGTGACGACTCCGGCGAAGGGGGCGGTGATCTTCGCGTAGCCTTGCAGGATCTGGGTGCTGGCGATCTCGGCCTTGGCCCCCTCGATCTTTGCCAGGACCTGTTGGCGCCTGGCCTGGACCGCCTGCCCCTCGGCGATCGCCCGTTCCACGTCGGCCACCGCGGCCTTGTGCCGCGCCGCGACCTGGTCGTACTCCTGCGGGGCTACGGACTTTCGATCCAGCAGCCGCTGATACCGAGCGAGGGTTGCTGCGGCGAGGTCGCGCTGGGCCTCGGCAGCGGCGCGTGCGGCCGCCGCGGCCGCGATCGCCCGGTCCACCTCCGTCAGGGCGCTCTCCGCCTCGGCGAGGCTCGCCTCGGCGCGGCGCACCTGGGTTGCGATGTCCCGATCGTCCAGCTCCACCAGCACCTGGCCGGGCTCCACGGTGGTGCCCTCGTGTACGGGCAAGGCGACGATCCGTCCCACGATCCTGCTGGAGAGCGTGGCACTGGTCCGCGACTTGACGGTGCCCATGATCTCGGCGGTCTCGTCCAGCTGCGTGGAGACGGCGGCGCCCACCGGGACACCGCGGACGACAGGAGGCTCGGGCGCCCTGGCGGGGGCGGCGGGCTCCTTCCCGCAGGCCGCGAGGATCACGGTGGCGGCAGCAAAGAGGGCAATGTGTCGCACGCTTGGCATGGGTCAAAACCTCGCGCGATCGAGTGTCCCCAGGCTCAGCTCCAGCCTGGCCTGGTCCACCGCTGCGTCGTAGAGGGTCCGGGTCAGGTTGGTGCGGGCGCCGGTGAGGGATGTCTCGCTGTCCAGGAGTTCCACGATGGTCGTGAGCCCGGATTCGTACCGGTCCTGCACGATGCGCAGGCTCTCCTGGGCGGAGGCCACGGCTTCCCTCGCCACGACCACCCGCTCGCGCGCGCTCTGCAGGGCCAGGTAGGCATCCCGGACCTCCAGGCCGATGGCACTCCCCAACCGCTCGCGGAGCGCGGCGGCGCGCGCTCGGCTTGCCTGGGCCTCGGCGATCCGGGCCCGGTCGCCTCCCCCGTTGAACAGGTTCCAGTTCATGACGACGCCGACGGACCAGCTATCCTGGCCCTCGGATGTGAACTGGTGGTTGTTGATCTCGTAGTTTCCCAGGAGGTGCACCGTGGGCAGGAAGGCGCCCTTGGCCTTGAGCACTTCTTTTTCCAGGCGCTGCTCCTGGAGGACGACCTGCCGGTAGTCGGGGCGCTGCTCCCTCGCCAGGACCTCCAGACCCTCCAGGCGATCATAGCGGGGGGGAGAGAGATCCAGCCGGCCGGTGAGCTGATTGGATCGGTCCAGCGCTGTCCCCATGGCGTCGTTCAGGGTGGCCTGGGCAAGCTGCACCTGGTTTCCCGCGGCGATGGCCTCTTCTTTCAGACGGGCGAGTCTCACCTGGGCGGCCAGACTGTCTGATTGGACGACCACGCCTGCCTCGTAGCGCGCCTCGGCTGCCGCCAGGTTGGCCTCGGCCGTCCGGACCGATGCCTCGACGGTGGCCTTGGCCTCCTGGGCCAGAAGGACGGCGGAATACGCACGGACGACGCCGAAGATCACCTCCTGCTCCGCACGGGCGCTCCCTCGCTCGGCGACCTCCTTGCCGAGCTGCGCCTGCTGATACCCGAGCAGCGTGCGCCCGCCCATGAAGAGGGGAATGCTTCCCCCGATGTTCGTTCGCCAGTTGCTGATGGGGTCGGGGTGGTTCAGCCTGTCCACGGCGAAGTCCGCCTGGGTGAAGCGCCCCTGGTTGAGGAGGGAGCCGAAAGCATACACGGGATTGTTGCTCCGCGCGAAGCCCTCGGAGAAATCCACGCGGGGGAGGAAGCCCGCCAGGGCCTGGTCGACGCCTGTGGCCGCCGCCGCGGCCTGGTGACTCGCAGCCCGGAGGGCTGGATGCTTTTCCAGGGCGGTCTTCACCGCATCGGCGAGGGTGAGATCCGCTCCCTGGGCTGTCTGCGCGCTCGCCGCCGCCGGGCTGCCTATCGTCGCCATGAGGAACAGGCTGAGCATCAGTTGGCCGAACCGTGTGAATCGTCGCAGCGTCATCGAGTCCTCCGCGCGCATGAGCGCATGCCGCCCATGCCCCTTTTGGTCCAGGTGGTGGCAAAAGGATTCGCACCCTGACAGCGCTCCAGATCGCGGGAAAGACGCGCACTCGCCGGACGTCCGGAGCATTGTGGTTCCATGAGTGCAACCCAGCCGGGCGGAAATAGAATCTGGACCAGAGTGGAGCTACTTCGATTCCGTGAGGTATGTCGCGAGAAACGTGCGGAGGTTGTCTGCGACTTCCGGCGGCATGGGCTTGGACGGGAGGCGCCGGCACAGGTCCGCGGTCTTCTTCAGGGTGTTTGCGAAGGCCACGCAGGGGTCGCAGCCGTCCATGTGCTGCCGGATCTCCTCGCAAATCTCAGGCGGCAGCTCGCCATCCACGTATTCCGACAACCGCTCGAACAGCTCGCGACAGCTCATGGACATTCCGTGATGATGGGTTGACTCGGAGGTCTTCTCGTCACTCATTGGCTTTGATCCAGAAAGTCGGGGTTGGATTCAACCAGGGCCAACCTGGTGTCATGGCTTGGCCTGATCCTCGAAATATCCCGCCAGCTCGCGGCGCACGAAGACGCGGGCCCGGTGGAGGCGGGACTTCACCGCGGGGACCGAGAGCTTCAGCATCTCGGCGGTCTCCTCGGCCGAGAAGCCCTCCACGTCGCGGAGCACCAGGACGATCTTGTACTCCCGGGGGAGCTTGTCGATGGCCGCCTCCATCCGCCCGGACAGCTCGCCGCGGAGCAGGGCGCGCTCCGCGTCCCCGGACCAATCGGCGATCTCGGGCCTCCGGCCCTCCGCATCGGGGCGGGGCATCAATTCGTCCAGGGACAGCTCCTGCTCCGGTGCGGGATCGTGGACGCCTCGCCGTCGCTTCTTCAGGCAGGCGTTGGAGGCGATCCGGTAGAGCCAGGTGGTGAACTTGCTCTCCTCCCGGAACTCCTTGATGGAGCGGACCATCCCGAGGAAGGTTTCCTGCAGGATGTCCTTGGCGTCCTCGACGTTGCGACACATCCGCATGGCGAAGCTGTACACGCGACCCTGGTGGGCGCGCACCAGCGCCTCCAGGGCAGAGGCATCCCCGCCGCGCGAGGCGGCGATCAGGGTCCGGTCCTCTCCTGGCTCGGGCGTCTGCGTCATGGGATCACCGTTTCCAGCCACGGCTGGAGGATGGGAAGTAGCTCGCTGGGATGGCGGGGCAGCGCATGGTCCAATCCCGGGAGGATGTGGACCTGCACGCTCTGCGCCGCCGTGGCGGCCGCGGCAAGGCGCGTGGACACGGCGGGATCGGCCAGCCGATCCGCGGTCCCGTGCAGGATCAGGATTGGCGCCCGCACCCGGGCGATGTTCTGAAACGGGTCCGAGCGGGTCTCGGGGCCCCGGAGGCTCAGGATGTGCCGGGCCGAGTAGAGGGCTGTGCCCAGCGGGCCCAGATCCACCTGCATCACCTCATCCCCCTTCCCCTCGCGGACCCGCTGCTCCGCCTCCGCCAGCACCGCCAGGGCGCGCTCCCGCCCGGAACTCCGGATGTTCCACTCCAGGAGGTTCCCGGGCGGGGCCATCAGGATGACGTCCCTCACCCTGGGGTCCTGGGTCTCCGCCTGGTAGAAGAGCACGCGGTTCGTCCCCAGGCTCTGCCCGACGAGAACGACGCGGTCGGCTCCCCGCTCGGCCAGGGTCCGGATCCCCGCCTCGATGTCCAGGCGGTTGTCCTCGAAGCGGGAGGTCTGGGGTGTGCGATCGTGGTCCCGCATGTTCAGAGCGAGGACCGGGAAACCGCGCGCTGCCAGGGGTCGGGCGAGCGGCGGCCAGGCCTCGTAGAAATTCCCCGCGTAGCCGTGAACGAGGAGCAGCGCGGGTCGCCGCCAGTCCGGCCTCGCGGGTGTCCACAGGGCGCCCGACAGACGAACGCCGTCGGACGTGCGCGCTTCTAACAGCTCGGTCAGGACGTCCGGAGACGTGCCGCCCCCCAGAGTCGCGCACCCGGTCAGGGCCGCCAGGATCACGGGGAGGAGGAGCCGCCGGATGCGGGCGACGCCCTCACATCTCATGGGGTTCCTCGCCGAGGGGGGCGACGGTGGCGCCGGTCGCCCGCCGGAGGTCCTCCGGCTTGAGAAAGATCTGCATCCCGCGCATTCCCGCGCTGACGCTCACCATGGGCTGGGTCAGCGCGCTCTGGTCCAGGTACACCGGATACGCCTTCTTCCCGCCGAGGGGCGAGACGCCGCCCCGCAGGTAGCCCGTGAGGCGGTGGATCTCATCCTTCTCCACCATCTCCACCTTTCGGTTTTTCGAGACCCTGGCCAGCGCCTTGAGGGAGAGCGCCGCTGTTCCCGGCACGCACGCCAGCATGACGCCCGTCCGATCCCCCCGAACAACCAGGGTCTTGAAGACTTGCGTCAGCGGGATCTGAAGCTTCCGAGCGGCCTCCTCTGCCCCCAGCTCCTCCTCCTGGAACTCCCGGATCTCGTAGGGAATGGCTGCTCTGTCCAGCAACTGGGCCGCCCGGGTCTTCATGGGTGCTGAGGCTAGCATCCGGGACGAGACAGCGTCAAGACATCGCGTGGAGGTCTCCCTCTGACGGCCTCGCATCCGACGCGGCGCATGGAACGCCCATGGGGTGGGCCGGTCCGGTTTCCAGAACACCCCGGGTTTGCCGGGGGAAAGGGCTTGACATGATCCCGGCATCGCGGATATTGAAATGCCGCAGAGGATAGAGGATCGGCGTTCCGTATCTCATGCGGCATCGGGATGCGGTTTCCGTCCGTGACGGATGTCCGTGGAGTGGAGAAGCCATCCCAATTTTCCCGACACACTCAGCGCAGGGAGCGCAGCCATGAAGGCCAAAGCGGCGGTGTTGTTCGAGGCGCGGCAGAAGCTGATGATCGAGCAGGTGGATGTCTCGGAACCGCGGGCCGGGGAGGTGCTGGTCCGCATGGCGGCGGGGGGAGTCTGCCACAGCGATCTGCACGTGATGAAGGGCGACCTGGCGGCGCCGCTCCCGGCGATCCTGGGGCACGAGGGATCGGGGATGGTGGCCGAGGTGGGGCCCGGGGTGAAGGACGTGCAGCCGGGAGATCACGTCATCCCGCTCTGGCGACTCTCCTGCGGGGAATGCGAGTATTGCACCGGCGGTCGCCCCGCCCTCTGCACGGCCGGCATCGAGATCCGGAAGACCGGGAGCCTCCCGGGCGGGGGGACCGGATTCAAGCTGAACGGAAAGGAGATCAAGCGCTTCGGCGGCGTCTCCACCTTCTCCGAGTACTCGGTGATCCCCGAGAAGGCGCTGCTCAAGATCCCGGAGGATTTTCCCCTCGACCGGGCGGCGCTGCTGGGGTGTGCCGTGATCACGGGCTTCGGCGCGGTGGTCAATGCCGCCCAGGTCAGACCGGGCAGCCTGGTGGCGGTGTTCGGCGCCGGCGGGGTCGGCCTCAACGTGATCCAGACCGCGGCGCTGGCCGGCGCCGGGATGATCGTCGCCGTGGACCTGCGTGACAACAAGCTGGAATTCGCCCGGCAGTTCGGGGCCACGCATACCGTGAACGCGTCCCGCGGCAACCCCGTGGAGCAGGTCCGAGCGGTCACGGGCGGCCGGGGAGTGGACTACGCCTTCGAGGTGGTGGGTCTGCCCGCCACCATGCGGCAGGCGTTCGACGTCCTGGCCAGGCGGGGCGTGGCGGTGATCGTGGGCATCGGCCCCACGGCGGCCGAGGTCTCCATCCCGGTGATCCCCCTCGCCTGGGAGGATCGCGTCCTCATGGGATCGCTGTACGGGTCGGCCCGGCCCCGCATTGACATCCTCAGATTGATCGACCTGTATCGCGCCGGAAAGCTGAAGCTGGACGAGCTGCTGACGCGCTCCTATCCGATCGAGCAGATCAACGACGCCTATGCCGCGCTGGAGCGCGGCGAGGTGGCCCGGAGCGTCGTGACGTTCTAGCGCCCGTGCGGCCGCACGGACGCCTGCGGCCCCTCTCCCCATGGGAGAGGGGCCGGGTGAGGGCGCCTCGGCGAAGTGCCTGGTGTCGCGCCCACCCGGAAAACGGTCGGATCGTCATGAGCGGCAAGGGCGCCGACCTCCTGACCGACCCCAATATCCGCCTGGCGTACCTCGGGGGATGATCCCGAAGCCGCGATGTCAACAAAGCCCCAATCCATCTGACGGCCACCCCCGAAAGATGGTGATCTCGAAGCAAGCTTCTGCGGAACCCCTTTGAAGGACCCCTGCAAGCCCACCAGTTCTATTCTTGGCCCACTTCCCCGGCGGGCACCGCACCCGAGGAAAGCCCGCTTCCCCCGAACTACGGACCGGCATTCCGATCAGTTGCTCGAGCAGCTTGACAGGACTTGAAGGTATGACGTATCGTAATACCTACGGAGGTGGGCCATGCCGCGATCGAAAGTGGCGATTTCTCTGGATCAAGACACACTGGAACGCCTGGACAGATTGGTGCGTGAGGCGGTATTTGCGAATCGCAGCCAGGCCATTCAGAAGGCCGTCGAGGAGAAGCTGGAGCGCGTCGAGCGGGGCCGGCTCGCTCGGGAATGCGCCAAGCTGGACCGGGTCCAGGAGCAGGCACTGGCCGAGGAGGGGCTGTCCGAGGAGCTTCCGGCGTGGCCCGAATACTGAGGGGCGAGATTCGGTGGGCTGACCTCAACCCCGTCCGGGGATCCGAACAAGCGGGATTCCGTCCTGTCTTGATTCTCAGCCAGGACGTGTTCAATGACCGGTCGGGAACGGTCATCGCCGTAGCGATTACGAGCCAGCCGCAGCGGGCGGGGTTCCCGCTGACACTGGAACTGGCCTCCGGGGGCTTGCCGAAGCGATCCTGGGTCAAGATCAACCGGATCCGAACCCTGTCGGTAGAGCGCCTCGGGAAGAAGCTGGGGAGGGCTGACCCGGGGGAAATGGCTCAAGTCATCGAAGGCCTCAACGAGATCATCGGCTGCTAGCCCAGACGTCGAAGAACGCGTTGCTCGCTGAGTCACCTGACCAGGAAGCCGGGATGTTAACCGGGTCCTATGCGCGCGATGCCTCATGCCTGCGATGGGATGGCGGAATCCGCGTGCAGTCCATGGCAGACTTCTTCCTCATCAAGGATGAAGACGACGAGCTTGCCGTCCTTCCCAAGAAGTACCTGACCGAAGCGGAAGTGCTTGCACTCCACGTCAAGCTGGTCGACAGGGGTAGCGTTGCCTAGACTCGCGTTATCGTGAACCGGCGCGGATCAGATCCATCGTCAGGTGACCATCCCCTCTCGGCGCGGACTACTGGTGGCGGAGGGCCCTCCATGAACGTAGGCTCCTTCTTCGTCGCTGCATACGAGACCGAGCGGCTCAAGACCCTCAGTGTCTGGTCGAGCTTCGCCGACACCGATCTCCGATTCCGTCCCTCCCCTCGGGCCCGTACCCCCCTCGAACACATGGTCCACCAGTGCGTGTCCGAGGACACCTGGATGCGACACATGCTCGGCATCGCGCCAGACGCCCCCGCGCTGCCCGCAGTGGAGAGCCGCCTTGAATTCCTCCACCATTACGCCGCTCTCTCCACGGCGCGCAGGGATCTCCTCTCCGCAAAGCCTGCGGAGTGGTGGGCGGGTGAGGTGCAGTTCTTTGACGTGGCGCGCGATCGGGCCTGGGTATTCCTGCGCCGGCTTACCCACTCAGCTCACCACCGCGGCCAACTCACAGTGTACCTTCGCTTGCTCGGTCGGCCGGTGTATTCAACCTACGGCCCGACCGCCGACACCGGTGGTCTCTTCCAGAACCACGCACCCACGATCTACCGGTACGCCTCTCTCGATGCCCTGCTGGCGGGCGAGGACGCCGGCGGCGAATGGCCCCAACTTCCCGGTCCGGGCCCCGTCTCGCCGAGCGAACGGCCCTGAGAGATGTCTCACCACGCGTTGGACCGGCCGGGCGCAGTAGGCACGATACTGCCTGCACGCGCCGCTCAACGCCTGCGCTAGCCACTTGTCCGCATGATGGCAGCACTCGTCGAGGTATCGCGCTACGTCAAGTCGTTCCCGAGCGCTGCTCTGGCGCGCTGGGGCAGCCTTCCGCCATGGGAACTCACCGCGCAGTCGTCGGCCGTTGTGCGTGAGCTGCTGGCCGCACTCCCGCAGCATGAGTTCACCTTCGCCGAGGCAGTCGCCGTCCATCGCAGTGCCCTCGTTGAGCCCGGTGCTGTTCTCAAGGGTCCGCTGATCCTTGGCGCCGGCTGCTTTGTGGCCGCTGGCGCCTATCTGCGCGACGGCATCTGGATCGGCGAAAACTGCAGCTTCGGCCCAGGCGTAGAGGTGAAGTCGTCGTTCGTGTTCGCCGGCACAGCGCTCGCCCACTTCAACTTCGTCGGCGACTCCGTGCTCGGTGAGAATGTGAACCTGGAGGCAGGCAGCATCATCTGCAACTCCCGCAACGAACGCGCTGCCAAGGAGGTTCTGGTTCGCGTCGGCCCCGCTCTCCATCGTACGGGCTGCGAGAAGTTCGGTGCCTTGGTCGGCGACGGGTCGCGCATAGGCGCCAATGCTGTCGTCGCACCGGGAGCACTGCTTCCGCCAAGAACGGTCCTCGGCCGCACGGAGCTGTGCGACCAAGAGGTCTCTGGGATTGAAACGCATGGCTGACCAGGAAGGATTGACGTGTTGGTCCGGCCCGTCACCGCCAGCGTCTGTGCATTGCCGCCGCTAGGCCGTCAGGCACGGCATGCCGAACCTCATGCCCTGAGGTGTGACTCGCTATGACCTACATTCCCCAGCACTTCCGCGTGGTAGACGAGCGCACGTTGCAGGAGTTCATGCGCACATACGACTTCGCCACGATCGTCAGCAGCTCTCCCGAAGGGCTGGTGGCGAGCCACGTGCCGGTCCTCGTGCGACCCTCGGGCGCGACGCTCGTGATCGTGGGGCACATGGCCCGGGCAAACCGCCACTGGCAGTTGATGGATGGCGCGACCCCGGCGCTCGCCATCTTCCACGGCCCGCACGGCTACGTCTCACCGACCTGGTACGCGACGGCCCCGGCGGTTCCGACCTGGAACTACGGCGTCGTCCATGCCCACGGACTCCCGACCGTGAGCGGGGACGAGGCCTTCCGCCGGGGCGTGGTGGAAGAGCTGGCTCGGCGCTATGAGGCGGATCGCCCGAACGGCTGGCGGCCGGAGAGCCTGCCACCCGACTTCTACCAGCGCATGCTCCGGGCGATCGTGGCATTTGAGATGCCGGCCACGAGACTGGATGGGAAGTTCAAGCTCGGGCAGAACCGATCGGTGGAGGACCGGCGGCGCACGATCGCGGGACTCGAGGAGGACGGGTCTCGGGAGGCGGCGTGGCTCGCCGAATTCATGCGCCGGCGCGCGGGCGTATGACTGTCCGCCGGAGCGGTCTGGCGGCTCGCATTCGCTTGCCGCGGCCGCTCACCGCGGGCGGAAGGCGCAGAGCCAGAGAGGAACCATGAGCAGCGGATACGTCCACGGGTATGATCCGCGGGAGAACGTGCGCCTGCAGGATCAAGCCGGTACGCTGGTCGAGCTGCTCCACTCGGACACCTCGTATCCGGCCGGAAGCAGCGTTCTCGAAGCGGGATGTGGCGTTGGCGCGCAGACGGTCACCCTGGCCCGGAACAGTCCGGATGCCCGAATCACTGCGGTCGACATATCCGAAGCGTCGGTGGCCGAGGCCGAGAGAAGGGTGGATGCGGCGGGTCTCAGCAACGTGGAGTTCCGGCAAGCGGACATCTTCGCGTTGCCCTTCGCTCCGGCGTCGTTCGACCATGTCTTCGTGTGCTTCGTTCTGGAGCACCTCGCACGGCCAATCACGGCACTGGAGGCGCTGAGGGTGCTCTTGAGGCCGGGAGGCACGGTCACCGTCATAGAAGGGGATCATGGATCGGCCTACTTCCATCCTGACAGCGAGGCCGCCCACAGAGTGATCCAGTGCCAGGTTGAGCTGCAGCGGAGGGCGGGTGGCAATGCCATGATCGGGCGAGAGCTCTACCCGCTCCTGACCAGGGCGGGCTTCGGAGCGGTGGGCGTCTCTGCCCGGATGGTGTACGTGGATTCCAGCAGACCCGGGCTCGTCGAGGGCTTCACCAAGCGGACGTTCACCGCGATGATCGAAGGTGTTCGCGAACCTGCCATATCGGCCGGACTCGTCGAGCCCGAGGTCTTCGACAGCGGGATCCGGGATCTCTACCGAACGGCCGAGCCGGACGGCGTCTTCTGCTACACGTTCTTCAAGGGCGTCGGAAGCAAGGAGTGACGCGCCTCACCAGGGCTGCCGGACGGGTCAGAAGCCGGGGGTCGAACCTATGCGAGCGGCGGTCTTTCGGGAGAAGGGTATCCTGAAGGTGGAGGACGTGCCGGAGCCGGTGGTGGGGCCGCGGGACGTCCTGCTGAAGGTCACGCACTGCGCCATCTGCGGCTCCGACCTCCACCGGTACGCGTACGGGATGCTGCGGCCGGGGGCCATCCTGGGTCACGAGTACTCCGGCACGGTCGCGGACAAGGGGGCGGACGTTTCGGAGTTTCACGTCGGAGACCGGGTGACGCGCTCGGGCGGGCCGATCAACCCCTGGCGCGACACCCCACCGTTCCCGCCACGCTTCAGTGCCAAGGAGCGAGGCTTCCTGTCGACCCAGAGGCCCGGCGCGTATGCGGAGTACATGCTGGCCGGCGCCGACATGCTCATGCCGGTTCCCGACGGCGTCACCAACCTGGAAGCGGCGCTCACGGAGCCCCTGACGGTGGCCCTCCATGCCGTGCGGCTTTCGCGGCTCCGACTGGGCGACCAGGTGCTGGTCATCGGGGCGGGGCCGATCGGCCTCCTCGCCGAGCAGTGTGCCTCCGTCTCCGGGGCGGCCCGGGTCCTCGTGTCCGAGATCAACGCCGCCCGGAGGGCTGCGGCGTCTGCCCTCGGCGCCGACGTGGTCCTGGACCCGACCCGGGTGAACATGATCGAGGAGATTCTCCGGCACACCGGGCTCGGAGTGGACATCGCCTTCGAGTGTGCCGGCGCCCAGCCGACATTTCAGCAGGCCCTGGAGGCGTTGCGCGGGGGAGGACAGGTCGTGGTCGTGTCTCTCGCCTGGGAGCCGGTCTATTGTCTTCCTGTTGATTGGGTGGCGAGGGAGGTGGAGGTCAAGACCTCCTATGCCTGCCTGGCCAGCGAGTGGCCGATGGCGATGGGACTGCTGGAGCAACGCAAGGTGCAGGTGCAGCCAATGATCTCCCGGCTGGTCCCCCTGGAAGACATCCAGGCGGCCTTTCAGGAACTCCTGAATCCGGAGACGCAATGGGTCCAGGCGGTCGTCACCTTCGAGTGACCCCTGCATAGGAGGCATTCCCCGTCGTGAAAAGGCGATCTATGGGATCAGGAGAACCTTTCCCGTGGTCTTCCGTCCCTCCAGGAGACGATGGGCCTCGGGGGCGTCCTTCAGGGGGAGCATCTGGTTGATGCGGACCCGGAGCTTCCCGGACATGACCCACCCCAGCACGTCGCCGGCCCGCTCCAGCAGCTCTGCCCGCGTCAGCGTGTACTGGGCAAGAGCCGGCCGGGTGAGGAAGACGGAGTTCTCCCACAGACGTAGCGGGTCCACGGGGGGAACAGGACCGCTCGCCTGGCCGAAGAGCGCGAGGGTCCCCCGGATGCCGACGCATTTCAGGCTCTTGTCGAAGGTGGTCTTTGCCACCGCGTCATACACGACGTTCACGCCCTTCCCGTTCGTGAGGCGCATCACCTCCGCCTCGAAGTCCTGTTCGGTGTAGAGGATGACCTCGTCGGCGCCGGCCTGCCGGGCCAGCTCGGCCTTCTCTCGCGTCGAGACCGTGCCGAATACCCGGGCCCCGCGCATCTTCGCGATCTGGATCAGGAGCGACCCGACACCTCCGGCCGCGGCGTGCACCAGGGCCGTATCGCCCTGTTTCAGCGGGTAGACACTGGTGGCGAGGTAGTGTGCCGTATTGCCCTGCAGGATGGCTGCGGCAGCCGACCGGGCGTCCAGGCCCTTGGGGATCTGCACCAGTCGCTCGGCCGGCACCACGACGTACTCGGCGTAGGCGCCCATGTGTGGTGCATATGCCACCCGATCTCCCACGCGAACTTCGGTGACGTCCGGACCGAGGGCTTCGACAATCCCTGCCGCCTCCATCCCGGGAGTGAAGGGGAGGGCGGTCTTGTAGGCGCCTGTTCGGAAGTAGCAGTCGATGAAATTCAGCCCGATCGCCTCCAGCTTGACGAGCGCCTGCCCGGGCACGGGTTCAGGCAGGACAACGTCCTCGTAGCGCAAGACATCCGGTCCACCCAGCTCGTGCACGCGAATAGCCCTCATGACTCCTCCAAGGTTGAGAATGAAACTACTCTTGCCTCCTGTCGAGCAGGGTCAGGAACGACGACTGGGCCGGGTCCTTCGCGAGGAAGCGGCGTATCCATTCCTGTCCGCCGGGGGACGTCGTCACCCTGCCGAAGACGCGGGCCGTGTGCTCGAGACCCGCCGCGAATCCGTTCTCGTATCCGAACGCCATGGCCCGGATCGCGTCCCCGCCCGCGGCGGTTCGAACCGCCCGCAGGTCGGCGGCCCCCTGCACGTCAGGAGCTGCGGCGGACAAGATTCCCCGGACGTCCTCCCGCAGCAGTAACGTCCGGAGGGCCTCCTGCTGCGAGGCCGCCAGGGCGTCCCAGTCGCGGCGCGGCAGCGTCCTGCTCCCGGAGGCGAATTCGGCCGCCACGTGGATCGCTCGGGCGAGGGCGGTGGCGGAGGGGCAGAATTCGTCCGCGAGCCCCATCTCCGCGGCCGCGAACCCTTCGACGGGCTCCCCGTTGAGACTCATCTCGGCGGCTCGTGCAGGCCCGACGAGGCGGGGGAGCCGTTGCAGCCCCCCATACCCCGGGATGATCCCGAGCTTCACCTCCGGCTGGCCGAGGCTCGCGTTCTCCGTCACGATCCGGTACTGCGCGCTCATCGCGAGCTCGTTGCCGCCTCCGAGCGCGAACCCGTCGACGAGGGCGATCACGGGGACAGCCAGCGATTCCAGCTCGGAGAAGAGGGCGATGTTCCTGGCCGCGAGGGAGGCGATGGCCTCGGCCGGCCTCCCCAGGAACTCATTCACGTCGGCGCCGGCGACGAAGGCGCGCCCCGCCCCGGTGAGGACGAGGGCGCGGACGGTTCTCCCCGCGAGGGTCCCCAGGGTCCGGATCTCGCGGACGATCCCGGCAAGCTGGGACAGCAGAGCTTCGTTGAGCGCGTTGAGCGCATCCGGCCGGTTGAGCGCCACGACCCCGGTGTCCCCGACCAGCCGGACGTCCAGGTACTGCCCCTTGGCCGGGTCGGCGACCCGGAGCTTCTCCCCCAGGAAGGCATCCTCGTATTCCCCGATGGACCGGCCCGCGCGGTCGGCCTGGACGAGAGCGACGCCCTTGGGTCTTCCCATCGTGCCGTCCAGCATCTTCTGCTGGACCCCTGGCAGCTCCGCGAGGGTCACGACGTCGAGGTCGTCTTGCTCCATCGCGAGCTTCCCGCTCGCCAGGAGGCGGACGACTTCCGCGGCCTGCGCCGCGTGGTACATGTGAGAGCCGCGGAGGGACAGGTTCGACCTTCCCCGGGTCACGACGAAGGCGCACGGCATCGCGTCGCGCTCGTCAAAGTCGCGGGCCACGAAGGCGCTGAAATGGAGGGTGCTCTGGTCCGTCCGCTCGACGACGAAGTCAGGGCTCCTCCGCGGACCGAAGACTCCCCACAGCGCCTTGCCCAGGGCCTGGGCGGGCTTCAGGAACCCCGAGGCGTACTCCGGGCTCGGCCTCCCGTCCGCCGTCAGCGGATCGGGCATGTCCTCCGGGAGAGTGAAGGCGTCCCTGTCCAGGATGTGGGAGTCCGCGATTCCCATGCGGTGCAGCGCCTGGATGCCTTTCTGCTCCCGGCCAGCGGAGGCGATCACCGCCACCTCGGCCCCTCTGGACAGAGCGGCCCGGACGAACGCACGGGCGGAGGTGTCGGCCCCCCAGATCAGGCCGCGGCGCCCGGGGAGGAGCCCGATCTCATCCAAGATCTCGTCCGGCGTCCCGTTCCGGAAGAGGATCTGCTTCTGGCGCATCCACACCCATCGCGCGTCGAAGGCGAATCGCCGGCCGTGGTAGAAGAACGTCTCCCGGTACTCGCCCTTGAGGCCCTTTCCCGTGGCTCCGAAGAACGCCAGGGCCCCGTCCTTGCCGAGTGCCGAGACGAGGAGGGGGAAGTTGTCTCCCCCGGTGTGCTCGAAGACCTTGTCGACGGGCTTGCCGCCGTTGGCGGCGAAGACGGCGCGCCGGAAGGGCTCGGTCCGCTCCTTCCACTCCACGAATCGGACGCCGGGAGGGATCGGGCCGAAAGCCTCGCGGGAGATGCGACGCCGGTCGAGGAAGGCGTCGGCCATCCCCCGCCGGACGAGGGACCGGGCGAGGGCGGGGTTGGACCCCACCAGGATCACCCGGGCCCCGAGGGCCTTGGCGATCTGCGCCCCGGCGAAGCTCGTGCCCTTTCCGCCGCCCATGACGAGCACGCTGTCGCCCGGGGAGATGCGGAGCCTCTCGACGGCGGCGCGATACGCGGTGCCGTAGGTCAGCAGGAGGGCCGCGAGACGCTCCGGCGTGTGGTGGCGGAGCTGGGCAGGCAGGGGGATGGCCCGCTCCTCCTCGACCACGGCAAACTGGGCGTTGAACCCGTCATGCGTCTCGTAGCCGCGGATGTTACGGCCCGTCCAGGAATCGAGGATGACCGCCTGACCGACCTTGACGCGGGTGGCCGCTGGCCCCGCGTCCACGACGATTCCGAGGGCGTCGCTCCCCGGGACATGGACGGAGGCGGGGTCCCCCCGGCCGAAGACGGGGACGGGGAGCCCCAGGGCCGCGAAGTTGGTGTTGAAGTTGGGTCCCGAGGCCAGGATCGCCACCAGGACGCGCTGGGCGTCTGGCGGACGCAGGCCGGGGGCGGGGACCGACTCGAACCGCACCGATTCGGCGGGAGGCCCGTACCGGTCCCGACGGATCGTCAGGGCGAGCATGGAACGCGGCAGCGGGCGGCCCAGCCGCGGAGGCGTTCCGAGCGGCCAGAGCGTCCGGTCGTCTGGGGCGCCATGGGACATGGTCTTATTCCTTCGGGCTCGCGGCTCTGGGTGACGGCGAGGTGCTCAGGTTGGTCGTCCTCTGAGATTCCAGCATGCCGTCTCCGAGACCCCGGGCCATCGTCTCAGGTTCAAGGCTCGGCAAACACGAATTGCCAGGCAGCCTCTGCGCGTTTTATGGTTCCCGCAGTTGGGGTGGGAAAATGAGCGGGCAGGATGAGGACGGGTGTCCCCTCGTACCGCTGGAGGAAGGCCCGGCGCGTGCTCCGGGACCGCTCGGGATCCACGCAGAAGCAACTGCTCCAGTCGGGCTCTGCACACTGCAGCGCATGATGCATGAGGTCACCACTCATGACGCACTCCTGTCCGCGTGAGCGAACATGGACGCCCACGTGCCCCGGCGTATGCCCCGGCGTCGGATCGAGCCACACCTCCTGGTTGAACGCGTGGTCGCTCTCGACGAACTGCGCCTGGCCGGCCTCGATGACGGGGAGGATGCTGTCCAGGTGATACGGATCATCGGTGAACGCCTCTGTCGTGTAGTGCTCCCGCCAGTACTCCCACTCCGACCGGGCGAAAAGATACCTCGCTCTCGGAAAAGTCGGGACCCACCGGCCGTCCACGAGCCGCGTGTTCCATCCAACGTGGTCCACGTGGAGGTGAGTGCACAGGACAAAATCAATGTCCTCGGGGGTCATGCCGGCGCGCGCCAGCGTCTCGAGATACGGCCAGCGGCGCAGATGATAGCGCTGCTTCTGCGGCCGGGGCTTGTCGTTTCCCCCGCAGGTGTCCACGAGGATATTCAGTCCCCTGCTCCGGATCAGAAAGCTGTGGAATGCAATGACCAGGAACTGGGACGCGGGGTCGAGCAGCGCGGGTTCCAGCCAGTGACGATGGCGATCAATCGCCTCCCGCGTGGAGGTGGGAAACAGCTGTCCAGGCGGTAGCAGCGGTCGCTCGCACTCGAGAATGCGATCGACTCGCACGTCCCCAACCTGCCAGGTGCTCACGCAAGCCTCCGACGACGTGTCCTCGTCATCGAACTCCTGGGCATGCACCAGCACGCCCACGGTGGGCGCGCCGGCTATACGCCGAGGTAGGCCTCCTGGACAATGCGGGTACCCAGCAGTTGATCCCGGGTCCCACGGCAGACCTCCTGGCCATGCTCCAGCACACATCCCTCCACGGCCGTCGAGAGGCAGGCGGCGGCGTTCTGCTCCACCAGGAGCATCGTCATCCCGCGCTGGCTGATGGCGCGGATCTTCTCGAAGACCAAGTCCACCAGGATCGGCGCGAGTCCCAGGGACGGCTCGTCCAGCATCAGCAGTCGCGGGTGCAGCATCAGCGCCCGGCCGATGACCAGCATCTGCTGCTCCCCCCCGCTCAGGCTGCCGGCCAGCTGCTGGCGTCGCTCCCTGAGGCGGGGGAACAGCTCGTACACCTCGGCCAGCAGCTTGCCGCGGTGAGGGCGGGCCCGTTTCGAATAGGAGCCGACGATGAGGTTCTCCTCCACCGAGAGGCTGGGGAAGACCCGGCGCCCCTCGGGCACGTGGGCGATTCCCAGCTCGGCAATGTCATACGGGGCCATCCCATTCAGCCGCGCCCCCTCGAACCGAATGTCGCCGGCATTGGGTCTCAGCAGCCCGGAAATGGCCCGAAGGATCGTGGACTTGCCGGCGCCATTGGGTCCCAGGATGGCCATGATGGAACCCTCCTGCACCGTGAACGAGACCCCGAACAGCGCCTGGATGTCCCCGTACCCCGCGTGGAGATCGACGACTTCAAGCATGGCTTTCCTCGGTTCCGCCAATGTAGGCCTTGATGACCTTGGGGTTCCTGCGCACCTCCTGGGGCTTGCCATCGGCGATGAGTTGCCCGTAGTCCATCACCAGAACCCGCTGGCTCAGCTCCATGATCACCCGAAGCAGGTGCTCGACCACGATGAGAGTCACTCCCGTCTGATTGAGGCGGCGAATCAGATCCAGCGCCACGCCGATCTCCTGCGGATTGAGGCCGGCCAGCACCTCGTCGAGGAGCAGCAGCGACGGGCGAGTGCAAAGCGCTCGTGCCATTTCCAGTCGCTTCCGATCGACCAGCGTGAGGCTGCGTGTCGAGCGGTGCCTCTTCTCCTCATAGAGGTCGACCAGCTTGAGGGCCTCTTCGGCCCGCGCCTGGGCCTCGGCCGGATCGGCGGTGTGGAGGAAGGCGCCGACCATGGCGTTATCCAGCACGGTCATGCCGGGAAAGACCCGCACCTTCTGGAACGTCCGGGACAGGCCCAGGAGTGCGACCCGGTGGGCGCTCCAGCCGGTGACCTCGTGGCCGCGGAAGCGGACTCGGCCCGCGGTGCTCCGCTGCACCCCGCTCAGCAGGTCGAAGAGCGTGCTCTTGCCCGCGCCGTTCGGCCCGATCAGCCCGACGATGCCCCCTTCCCGGACGGAAAAAGACACGTTGCTCACCGCTTGCAGGCCACCAAACCACTTGCTCAATCCCTCGACCTCCAGCAGGGCGGCCATACGTCCTCCTCACCCGGTGCCTCCAGCCTCTGTCGGCGCTACGTGCCGGCACCGCAGCCGCGTCGGACTCCTCTGCTCGCGCCCGGCGCTTCCGGCCCCCCTGTCCCCAGCGGGGATCAGCCGGCAGGCGGGGACGGCGCCTTCCCCCGTTCCATCCGGCGCATCTTGCTGCGGATGAACGCCGGCAGGCTCACCACGCCGCGGGGCACGAAAATGGCGGTCAAGATCAAGACCACACTGTACAGCACGACATCCACGCCGGTCAGGGTGCCGGTGAATTGCGCGTTGCTCAGCTCGGCCACCGGGACCAGGAAGAGCCCGCCGATCACCGGACCCCACAACGTGCCCGCGCCGCCCACGATGGCCGCCAGGGCGATCTTCACCGAGACGAACATGCCGAAGGTGCTCGCCGGGTCGATGAACAGCAAGTACTGGGCGTAAAAGGTCCCCACCAGCGCGGTGAGCATGGCGCTGAGGGCGAACCCGGCGAGTTTCATGTAGAGGGAGTTGACGCCCAGCACCTCGGCCGCCACCTGGTCATCCCGCAGCGCCTGCAGGTAGTAGCCGAATCGGCTCCGCAGGAGCCGACGCGTGAGCAGGAAGTACAGGCCCGCCATCACCAGGATGATGTAGAAGTAGGGAACGGGCGAGCCGAACTGGTACATGGCCGGCGCGTTGCGCAGGAGCGGGATCTGCAGCCCCGGGTCGCCACCGGTGAAGTCCGACCAGGACCGGCAGATGATCTCCAGGATCAGGGCGGCGACGAAGGTCACCAGCTTGAAGTACACGCCTTTCAGGCGGAAAGAGGGGTAGCCCACGCACAGCCCAAAGAGGGCGGCGACAATCGCACCGGCCAGCATCCCGATCCAGGGCGTCACGCCCAGACGGACCAGCAGGAGCGAGCTGGTGTAGGCGCCCAGGCCGAAGTACGCGCCGTGTCCCATGGAGAGCTGTCCGCCGATGCCGGATATGATGTTCCACGCCAGGGCCAACGCCACGAAGGTCAGCGCGGTGATCGCGATCCCCATGTAATACGGGCCGGTCAGCGCCCACCATGGCAGCGAGGCCAGCACCAGCGCCAGCACCAGCCCAATCTTGAGATCCCGATCCCATGTCATAGCGAGCCCTCCTTTCCGAACAGCCCGGAGGGTCGCAGGAGCAGGACGGCAATGAACACCAGCATCAGCCCGGCGTTCTGCAGCTGGTAGGCCACGTACACTCCGGTCACCTGCTGCACGATGCCCACGATGATGCCGCCGAGGAAGGCGCCCAGCACGTTGCCCATCCCTCCCATGACCACGGCCACGAACGCCAGGGGGAGGAATTGCAGACCCACGTGGGGGAAGGTGGGGTAGTACGTCATCAGGATGTTGCCGCCCACCGCCGCCAGGGCAGCCGAGGTCCCGACCGCGATGGCATAGATCCGGCGGCTGTTGATGCCCATCATCTGGGCCACCTCCCGATCATCCACGATGGCGCGCATGGCGCGGCCGAGGTCGGTCCGGGCGAGAAACAGCCACAGCAGCAGCGAGACCGCCAGCGAGACGAAAAAGGCGATCAGCTGCGCCTGGTTGATGAACACCTCGCCCGCATGGTAGTAGGTCGTGGCCCACGACATCTGGATGGTGCGCTGGGTCGGCGAGAACGCCCACTGGGCGATGGTCTGCAGGGCAAAGGAAATTCCCACCGTCAGCGACAACTGGGGGAGCAGCTCCGTGGAGCCGGTGACGACCGGTTCGAAGAACCCGCGATAGAGCAGCATCCCGAACACGAACAGGAGAGGCGCCACGATCAGCATGGAAAACGGCGGAGGGATGGCCATCCCGCTGTACAGCAGGAAGGTGCCATACATGCCCAGCATGACCAGCTCGCCGTGGGCGAAGTTGACGATCCGGACCACGCCAAACACCAGGCTGAGACCCATGCTCACGAGTCCAAGGACACCGCCCACGAGGATGCCGCTCAGGACGGCCTGGAGGAACTGGATCATGCTGGGTTCTCCTCGGAGTGCTCAGCCGGCAACGGTTGTGCGGGGCGAGGCGCCTCCGGCGACCCGGGGGACCTCTGCGCCCGGGACACCCGGCTCGGCCGGGCCGCCCCGGGGGCCCGGCCATGCTCCGGATGACAGGGGAACCGGGAGAGGCAGAGCGGCATCTCCCCCGAGACCGAGGGGTTACCCCGAGCCCGCCACGCCGGCGTTCCCCCCTCCTGGCCTACTCGAAGAAGGCGGGCCTGGAGCGGACCTGGGCCGGCCACACGGTATGGGGCAGCTCATCCTTCCACTCGATCATGATCGGGAAGGAATTGACGTTCCAGCCCGTCTGGTCGAACTTTATCACGTTGCCCGGCATGAGCGAGGCTGGAGGCTCCTTGAACGTGGTGGCCGCCACGTAGTTCCTGACCTTTTCCGGATCCGCGGCCTTCACGTTCTCCAGGGCCTCCTTGACGATCCAGACGGCTGCGTACATCTCGCCGGCTTCCTGGGGGATGAACGGCTCTTTGAACCGCTTGGTGAACACCTCGTTGATGTCTTTCATGCGAGGGTAGGGGAAATCCCAATTCCACGCCCCGATGCCGAACGATCCATCGGCGTCTTTCTTCAGCGCCTCGCCGTAGCCCCGTGTCAGCGAGCCGCCGCCCCCGGTCCCGATGACCGGTTTCTTCCAGCCCACGTTCCGCAGGGTCCGGACGATCAGGATCACGTCGGGCGTCGGGCCGTTGATGAACATGAACTCCGCCTTGCTCGAGCGAACCTTGTTGACAATCGCCGAGGCGTCGGTGATCCCGCCGGTATAGAAGTCCAGGAAGAGCTGCTGGAAGCCATACTTGGTGGCGATGTCGCTGATGGTCCTGGCCTGCTTCTGGGTGTTGGCGTTGTCGTCGGAGATATTGGCGAACATCTTCGGCTTCAGCCCGGAGGCCTCGGCCGCCTCCTTGAAGTAGCCCACCGCGGCCGTGCCCATGGCGCTGGCCTTGGCGGGGAGCTGGAAGAAGTACTTGTAGCCCCGCTCGGTCAGCGTATCCAGGAAGGAGTTGGTGAACATCGGGATGCCCGCCTTCTCGGCTTCGGTGCTGGCCGTCAGGGTGTAGCTGGAGAGGTAGCAGCCGAAGAGCGCGGTCACCTTGTCCACCCCGACCAACCGCCGGGTCACGGAGGCGGCCAGCGCCGGATCGGCCTGGGTATCGCCGGTGACGACCTCGAGTCTGGCGCCGCCCATCGACTTGATCCCGCCCTGGGCGTTGACGTGCTCCACCGCCAGCTGGACGCCGTGCAGTGAGTTGTTGCCGTTCTCGGCCCATGGTCCTGTCAACGGGAAGACGGCCCCGAGCTTGATCACCGGACCCGATGCGGCCGCAGCCGCCGGCCTGGGTGCCATGGCCAGGATCGACGCGGCGGCAGCGCTTCCCACCAGCGCACCCGCGAGTCGCAGAAACTCTCGACGAGGGATGTGCCCACGCCGGTACTCTTCCAGCAGCAGGTCAACCTGGCTCTGCATGGTGTCCCCCCTCCTCTCGACAGACACAGCGGTTGAGTAGCGACCTTGGCTCAGTCGGGCGTGATGACGGTCTTGGTCCCCTCCCGATGGAGCAGGATCTCGATCCCGGGCTCCGGCCGGGTCTTGACCACGGATAGCATGCGGCTGATCCCTCCTCGATTGCGCTCAAGGCTTGGCGTCGTGGATGGCTTTGATGATCGCACTGAGCCCGTTGAAGAAGGTGGGCGCCCCCCCAGGGATGATGGACGTTTCCACCGCTTCCAGGATCTCCTGCTTGGTTGCCCCCAGGCGCAGTGCCCGCAGGATGTGCGCCGTGACCGCGTTGACTTCTCCCCGATACGCCAGGATGCCGATGGCGATCAACTCCCTGGTCTTTGCACTCAGCGCCTGCCCGTCATTCAGGGCGGCTCGGTAGAGGTTGTTGTAGGCTTCCACAAAGTCCGGATCGGAGCGGGCCGCGAATTCCCACTCCGGATAGATGTATCCACGGTCCTGCTTCATTCTTTCGATCAAGGCATCCGCCTTCTGCTTCCTGTCATCGCTCACGGCCGTTCCCTCCCCTCGTCCTCAGCCGGACAGTCGCCGGGTCCAACGATCCTGGAATCGTGACCAGGAGGAGCAGCCTGCCAGTGGCAGCCAGGGAAGCTGCAGCGGTTATGACGGAGAGCGCTCGTAGCCCCGTGGAGGGCTGGCAAGCGTGACACCCCCATCGACCGTCAGGACGACGCCCGTGATGTAGCGCGCCTCATCCGAGGCGAGGAAGAGCGCCGCGTACCCGATGTCCCAGCCGGTGCCCTCGATGCCCAGCGGCGAGGCGCGCCGGCGGGACTCGCGGGCTTCTTCGCTCATCCCGGCGCTGTACGCCATCGGGGTGTACATCGGTCCCGGCGCGATGCAGTTCACCCGGATACCCTGCTTGGCATGGTCGATGGCCATCGCCCGCGTCAGCGCGATGACCGCCCCCTTGGAGGTGGAGTAGGGTGTCAGCCCCCGCGGGCGCAACGCGCTGATCGACGAGATGTTGACGATCGAGCCCCCGCCCCCGGCGGCCATCGCCGGCACGGCAAACTTGCCGGTCAGCATCATGCTCTTGACGTTGACGGTCATCACCCGATCCCACTCGTCTTCCGGGACCGACACGACGCTCCCCGGCCCCTCGATGCCCACGTTGTTCTCCAGGATGTCCAGCCGCTTCCAGCGGCTCACGACCCGCTCCACCATCACGCGGCAGTCTGCGGCGGTGCTGACATCCCCCACGAAGACTTCCGCCTCGCCCCCCGCCTCTTTGATGGCAGCCAGGGTCTCCTGAGCCGCGGCCTGCTGGTTGTCCACGAGGAGAACCTTCGCGCCTTCCCGCGCGAAGAGGATCGCTGCGGCGCGGCCGTTGCCGATCCCGGCCGCCCGCGATCCCGCCCCGGTCACGATCGCCACCTTCCCCTCGAGCCGACGCTTGGATGCCATGTCGCCGTCACCATCCTTTCGGAGGAGCTACCCCGCAGAATTCACGCACGCCCCGGCTGGCCTCGCCCACCCCCCTCTCTCGCTCCCCGAGGGAGAGGGACACACCCTGTGGACTCCTCTCTTCGCATTGGCAAATGGAACGAATGACTGCACGCATCGAGAGCCAGGTGATGATCCAGGAGGTGAAGTTGATCCACAAGCTCGGAGGGGGGGGCAGGCCGGATCCTCACATGGCGACCAGTTCCCGGCAGGGGGGAGCAGCAGGGCGAGGTGCTCGGGGGCGTAGCGCCGGGGATCCTGTGCATGCGGGCTCCCGTGTGCAAGGGGCACCTAGAACCTAGACGACACCGGACCGAGCGTACGAGGAATCCTGGCTCGCCTCAAAGCGCGGCTCTGGTACAGGACGCACGAGCTGACGGAACACGTCTTCTTGGCTTCGCCAATATCGGATGCAAGACAGTGTTTGTCAAGCTGAGGAAAACCGGCAAAGGAAAACAAGAGAAGGTCGGAGGTGAGAGCAACTCCTGGAGATTCCTTGCCGTGTGAGGAATTCGCGCAGTCCAAGAATAATGGAACGCCTACGGTATGCAGGGCTGGATGGCACTCTTTGAAGGCAAACAACCGAGGCTACTTGACAGGGGCGGTGGCGCTGTCATAGAGTTCGCCCACCTCGTCGCGCACCACGACAGCTTTCCCCGGCAACCGCGTCTCTTGCAAGGGAGGCCAGCGATGCGAAGAGTCCTTGCTCTTGGAGTGGTCTTGACATTCCTGGTTGTTGCCCCCATTCCCCTCTCCGCGCAGGAAACCCTCAAGATCGGCGCCCCCCAGCCCATGACGGGACCCGATGCCCCCTTCGGGGATAAGTTCAAGAAGGCCTACGGTCTGGCCGTGGAGGAGATCAACGCTCAAGGGGGGATCAACGGGAAAAAGCTGGAGGTCATTCTGGAGGATCACCAGGCGAAGAATGCCCTGGCCGCCACGGTGGCGGAGAAGCTGATCACCCAGACGAAGGTCCTGGCCCTGACGGGGGGCCGCGCCTCCGGGCAGGCAGTGGAGATCGCCTCGGTGGCCCAGCGACTCAAGACCCCATACGTGGTGGACCATCCCTCGGCCGACATCATCACGGCCAAAGGCTTCGAGTGGGTCTTCCGGAACAACCCCACGGGCTCGATCTACCCGCAGGCCTTCAACAAGTTCCTCAGCGATGTCCCGGGGGCCCTGCCGAAATCGGCTGCGGTCGTGTATGACAATACGGTTTTCGGCAAGACCATCGCCAACGCCGCCATGAACTTCCTCAGGTCGAAGAACGTCCCCATCGTCAACGACGAGGCCTACCCGGTCAATAGCCTGGACTTCAAGCCTGTCATGACCAAGGTGAAGGCCAATAGTCCGGACTACCTGCTGATGGTCGCCGTGGCCACCACGGACGCCATCCTGCTGACGCGGCACGCCAAGGAGATGGGCGTGGCGCCGCGGGCCTTCGTGGGCTTCGGCGGCGGGTTCGGGGTGGAGGACTTCGCCAAGGAGCTGGGGCCCCTTTCCCAGAACGTCTTCTCCTCGGCCGCCTGGTCGGGAAATCCCAATGACAAGGCGACCAAGGAGTTCTACCAGAAGTTCCAGGCCAAGTACGGGATCCACCCGAAGGAGCACGAGGTGGAGGGCTACGCGATCGTCTACATCCTCGCCGACGCCCTGAAGCGCGCCTCGCTCAGCGGGAACCTCGACGCGGACCGCGAATCCCTCCGGCAGTCGCTGCTCAAGACCGACATGACGACGGTCTTCGGCAAGGTCAAGTTCGGCAACTGGGCGGGTCCCCTGGGTGACAAGTACACCAACCAGAACGTCTACTCGCCGGATCACTCGGTGCTGGCGCAGTGGCTGAACGGCAAGCTGCTGAACGTCTGGCCGAAGGCCAACGCCGAGACCGATTACGTCTTTCCCGACACAGCCAAGCGCTAGCCCATGCGCGTTACGTGTCAGCCTCTCCCCCTCGCACGGGGGGAGAGGCTGACACGAGGTGCCATGCCCGTGGAAACGTTTGTCCAGAGCGTGGTCAGCGGGGCCCTGACCGGTTCGCTCTACGCCATGATCGGCGTTGGGCTCACCGTGGTCTTCGGGGTCATGCGCATCATCAACCTGGCCCACGGCGAATTCGTGATGCTGGGGATGTACGGGGCCTTCTGGTCGCTCCAGCTATGGCAACTCGACCCCTTCGTGTCCATCCTCCTCTGGACCCCGCTCATGTTCCTGGCCGGGATGCTGGTGTACCGGTTCCTGCTCCAGACCATCATCCCCGGGGGGGAGCTGAACACGCTGCTGTACACGGCGGGGTTGTCCCTCCTCATCGCCAACCTGGCCCTGTTCGTCTGGACGGGGGACTACCGGACGATCAAGCTCCCCTACGCGATACTCCCCATGCGACCCTTCGGGATTGCGGTGCCCATCCCCCTGGCCGTCGCCTTCGGTCTGGCCATGCTCATCACGGGCGGCCTGTTCCTGTTCCTCACCCGGACCGACGTGGGCCGCGCCATCCGGGCCACCAGCCAGAATCCCGAGGCCGCCGCCCTCATGGGGGTCAGCGTGGAACGGATCTCCATGATCACCTTCGGCCTGGGGAGTGCGCTGGCCGGGGCCGCGGGCGTCCTGCTGGCGCCGTCCCTCTACCTGTACCCCACGGTGGGGGAGATCCTGGTGGTGAAGTGCTTCGTCATCGTGGTCCTGGGGGGGCTGGGGTCGGTGGCGGGGGCCATCGCGGGCGGGGTCATCCTGGGTCTGGTGGAGTCCCTGGGTGCCGTGTACGTCTCCGTGGCCTACAAGGACACCATCGGCTTCGTGATCTTTCTCCTGGTGCTGCTGTTCCGGCCCTCGGGGCTCCTGGGGGTGGGGAAGTCATGAGGCCCGCCGCCGCCGCGACCGGGGCCATCGCCCTGCTCCTCGCGATCCCCTTCCTCACGGAGAACCAGTTCCTGCTGCACCTGGGCATCACCGTGCTCCTCTGGACGGTGCTGGGTATCGCCTGGAATCTCCTGGGCGGCTATGCCGGGCAGGTCTCCTTCGGGCATGCGGCCTTCTTCGGCGTGGGGGCCTATACCACCATGATCTTCTACCTCAAGCTGGACCTGGCCCCGTGGTACGGGATGGTCCTGGGCGGGATGCTGGCTGCCCTGGTGTCGCTCCCCATCGGGTACCTGTGCTTCCGGCTGCGGGGACCGTACTTCTCCCTGGCCACGCTGGCCGTGGCCGAGATCGTGCGCCTGGTGGCCCTCAACTGGGAGGCTCTCACCAACGGACCGGTGGGTCTACTGATCACCACGCTCCCCTTGGTGCGCTTCGGCTCCCGCGCGGTGAACTGGGAGGGGAAGTCGCCGTTCTTCTACCTGGTCGCGGCCCTCGCGGTCGTGGCCATGCTGGTCACCTACGGGCTGTCCCGCTCGCGGCTGGGCGCGTACCTCCTGGCCATCCGCGAGGACGAGGACACGGCCGAGTCCATCGGCATCGACACCGTGCGGACCAAGGTCACCGTGCTGGCGCTGTCTGCCTTCTTTGCGGGGGTGGCGGGGGGGTTCTACGGGCTCTACTACCGGTACGTGGACCCGGATGCGGTTTTCCCCATCGCCCTCTCTGTGGAGATGGTCTTCATGGCGGTGGTGGGGGGGCTGGCGACGGTGGGAGGGCCGGTCATCGGGGCGATCTTCCTGGTCACGATCGGCGAGCTGTTCCGGGAGCGGTTCCTGGTCGGCCACCTGATCTTCTACGGCCTCTTCATGATGCTCACGATCCGCTACCTGCCCGAGGGCATCTGGGGCGGGGTGCGCCGGGCCTTCTCCAGCCATGCCGCTCCTTGACGTTTCCGATCTGAGCAAGGACTTCGGCGGGCTCCACGCAGTCTCCCGCCTGTCCTTCGCCGTGGAGCCCGGGGAGATCCTGGGGCTCATCGGCCCCAACGGGGCGGGGAAGACCACGGTCTTCAACCTGATCACGGGGTACCTGCGCCCCACGACCGGGGACATCCGCCTGGATGGGGGGAGCCTCGTCGGCCTGAAGCCCCACGCCGTGACCCGGCGGGGCATCGCCCGGACCTTCCAGATCGTCAAGCCGTTTCCCAAGCTCAGCGTGCAGGAGAACGCGACCCTGGCCGCCTTCATACGCCTGCCCGCGAGGCACCACGCCGAAGCGGAGGCCCGCCGTGTCCTCGACCGCGTGGGGCTTTCGGCCAAGCTGGCGAATCTGGCCTCCGACCTGACGCTGGCGGAGCAGAAGCGCCTGGAAATGGCCCGGGCACTGGCGACCCGCCCCCAGCTTCTCCTCCTGGACGAGCCCATGGGCGGCCTGAACCCGAAAGAGGTGGAGGACGCCTCGGCGCTGGTCCTGCGGATTCGCGATGCGGGCGTCACCGTGATCCTGGTCGAGCACGTGATGAGGGCCATCATGCGCATCTCCGACCGGGTGGTGGTGATTCATCACGGCGAGAAGATCGCCGACGGCCCCCCCGACCAGGTCGTCAGGGATCCCGCCGTCATCACCGCGTATCTCGGCGAGCGGGTGGCGTAGCATGCTGCGCGTGGAGCATCTGGAAGTGGCCTATGGGCGGCTCCAGGCCCTCTGGGACGTGTCCTTTGACGTCCGCGAGGGGGAGATCGTCGCGCTCGTCGGGGCCAACGGCGCGGGGAAGACCACGACGCTGAAAACCCTCTCGGGCCTCCTGCACCCGAAGGGGGGGAGCATCTGGCTCGGCGCCGAGCGGATGGATCGCCGCACGCCTGCAGCGATCGCGGAGCTGGGGGTGGTCCACGTCCCGGAAGGACGGAAGCTCTTTCCCGGGATGAGCGTCCTGGAGAACCTGCTGATGGGCGGCTACCCGCGCCCCGCGCGGCCCCACCGGCAGGGCCGGCTCGAGGAAGTCTACACCATCTTCCCGACGCTCCGCGAGCGGCGGCGGCAGTTGGCGGGCACGCTCTCGGGCGGCGAGCAGCAGATGGTGGCCATCGCCCGGGGGCTCATGGCGGGGCCCAAGGTCATGATGCTGGATGAGCCCTCGCTGGGGCTGGCGCCCATCATGGTGGCGGAGATGTTCCGGGTGATCGCGGAGATCAATCGGAGGGGCGTCACGGTTCTCCTGGTCGAGCAGAACACGGAGCACGCCCTGGCCCTGGCCCACCGGGGCTTCGTCCTGGAATCCGGCCGGGTGGTCCTGGCGGGCACGGGCCAGGAACTGCTGACCAACGCGCAAGTCCGCGAGGCCTACCTCGGGCTGTAACCTGACGACATCGGTGTCCCGAAGGGGCTGACCGGCCGCTTCCCAGCCTCGAACTCTCGGGCCATAGCCCCTCCCGTTCTGAGTCGGACGTTCCGAAGAATCCAATCGCGCCATCGGAACCAATGGCAGGGTCCACCTTGTCAGCCTGGGTCGCCTGACGAAGGGCGTTGTATTGCCGCCCTTCCCGAGGCAGTATCGCCCAGGGGCATGCCGCCCGGGCCGGCCGGGTGTGAGAACCCCAGGCGACCGTCACGGATAGGGGGGGCCATGGAGAAGGATCCCGTCTGCGGGATGCTCGTGGAGCCAGGAAGCGCCGCAGGGACCAGCGTGCATCGGGGCGAGACGTATCACTTCTGCAGTGCGGGGTGTCTGGAGGAGTTTCGGGCGAATCCGGGGCGGTACGCCGGGGCCCTCTCGGGTCGCCCCGCGACGCCATCCACCTCCGCGAGCCGGGGGGAGGTGGAATACACCTGCCCCATGCATCCGGAGATCGTACGGAACGAGCCGGGGTCGTGCCCCATCTGCGGGATGGCCCTGGAACCCCGGTTGGTGACCCGGGAGGATCAAGGGAATCCGGAGCTGGCGGACATGAGCCGCCGGTTCTGGATCGGCCTCGTCCTCACCCTTCCCGTGGTCGTCCTCGAGATGGGCGGGCACCTCACGAGCCTCCACATGATCGTCCCGCCCCAGGTGTCCGGTTGGCTGCAGCTTGTGTTCGCCACGCCGGTGGTCCTGTGGGCCGGATGGCCCTTCTTCGTCCGCGGCTGGGCCTCCGTCGTCGCGCGGAGCCTGAACATGTTCACGCTGATAGCCATGGGTACCGGCGTCGCCTGGGGCTACAGCGTCGTGGCGACTCTCGCGCCCACCCGCTTCCCGACCGCCTTCCGGGGGGAGGGCGACGCCGTGGCGGTCTACTTCGAGGCGGCGGCGGTGATCACCGTGCTGGTCCTTCTCGGTCAAGTCCTGGAACTGCGTGCCCGCGAGCGCACGAGCGGCGCCATCCGCGCATTGCTCAACCTCGCGCCCAAGACGGCCCTGCGCGTGAGCGAGACGGGTGAGGACCAGGAGGTAGGGCTCGAGGCGGTCGCCGTGGGCGATCGCCTGCGCGTGAGGCCGGGCGACAAGGTGCCGGTGGACGGCGAGGTCATTCAGGGCAAGAGCAGCCTGGACGAGTCCCTGGTGACGGGCGAGTCCATGCCCGTCGCCAAGGCGCCGGGCGACAAGGTGATCGGCGGCACGGTCAATCAGACCGGAAGCTTTGTGATGCGCGCCGAGAAGATCGGCAGGGATACCCTGCTGGCCCAGATCGTCCAGATGGTGGCGGAGGCCCAGCGGAGCCGGGCGCCCATCCAGCGACTGGCAGACGTCGTTGCGGGCTGGTTCGTGCCCGCGGTCATCGCCATCGCCGCGCTCACGTTCATCGCCTGGTCGATCTGGGGCCCCGAGCCGGCCATGAGTCTTGCCATGGTTGCCGCGGTGACGGTGCTCATCATCGCGTGTCCCTGCGCCCTCGGCCTGGCAACCCCCATGTCCATCATGGTGGGGGTCGGCCGCGGCGCCGTGGCTGGCGTTCTCATCAAGAACGCCGAGGCCCTGGAGCGCTTCGAGAAGGTCGATACCCTTGTCATCGACAAGACGGGGACGCTCACCGAGGGCAAGCCCAGGGTAACAGCCATGGTGCCAGCCGAAGGTTTCGGCGCAGACGAGCTTTTGCGCCTTGCCGCAAGCCTCGAGCGGGGGAGCGAGCATCCCCTGGCCGCCGCCATCCTGGCGGCCGCACAGGAGAAGCAACTCCCGCTGGCGGAGGTACAGGATTTCGAATCGCGGACGGGCAAGGGGGTGACGGGCACCGTCGCCGGGAAGCGCGTGGCCCTCGGGAACGCGAAGCTGCTTGCGGACCTCGGCATCGGGGCCGGCCCCTTCGTGCAGCGCGCCGAGATCCTCCGGGCCGAGGGAGCCACCGCCATCCTCGCCGCGGTGGATGGCCGCGCCGTGGGGCTGCTCGCCATCGCCGATCCGATCAAGGCGAGCACGCCGGCGGCGATCCGCGCATTGAAACAGGACGGCATCCGCATCGTCATGCTGACTGGTGACAACCGGACGACCGCCCAGGCGGTGGCCGGCCAACTCGGGATCGACGAGGTCGAGGCGGAGATCCTGCCCGAGGACAAGGGCAGGGTGGTGAAGCGGCTGCGCGAAGGAGGCCGCGTTGTGGCCATGGCAGGGGACGGGGTCAACGACGCGCCGGCGCTCGCCGCCGCCGATGTCGGCATCGCCATGGGCACCGGCACGGACGTGGCCATGGAGAGCGCGGGTGTGACCCTGCTCAAAGGCGACCTGCAGGGCATCGTGCGCGCCCGGCGGCTCTCGGCCGCCACCCTGCGCAACATCCGCCAGAACCTGTTCTTCGCCTTCATCTACAACGCGGCAGGGGTGCCCGTGGCGGCAGGGGTGCTCTATCCTTTCTTCGGGATCCTGGTGAGTCCGGTATTCGCCGCGGCCGCCATGGCCTTCAGCTCGGTCTCCGTCGTTGGCAACGCGTTACGGCTCCGTCGGCTGCGCCTGTAGGTTGCCTGGATGAAGGCCACCCCCGATCGAAATCGCTGTCCGGCGGGCTGCCACCGGCCGCCGGGGTGCCCGCCGAGCGACCTGTGCTATACTCGCGACAACCTCGAGGCGACCGGTCTCGCGCCTCGACCCCTGATGCAACCCTGGTCCACGAAGGCTGAAGGCTGCCGTAGCGGGACCGAGTACCAGGCACTGCGGAGCGACTGGCACTGATGGCGACCGACACCACGAAGATCCGGACGACCGCGGAGTGGAGCTTCGCGGTCCTACGGGCGCTCTCCATGCTGGGGGGCATGATCGCCCTCTTTCTGGTGCCCCTCCGTCCCGAGCATCAGATGCATCTCGCCCCGCTGGCCTGGACCTTCGTGGCGTACAAGGCGCTTCTGTTCTTGGCTATCTGGTTGTGGCCTGCCCGCTTGCGCCTGATTCTTTTGGGGACCACCGGCCTCGACCTCATGTTCGTCTCGCTCTTCGTTTGGCACACGGGAGGGGGGGGCAGTCATTTCTATCTCCTCTTCTACCTCTTGGTGGCGCTGGCCGCCGCCCATTTCGGGCCGGGGATCGGACTCGCCACGGCCGGCAGCGGGAGCCTGATGTACGTGCTCGCCTCGGTAGTGGGTGCAACCGCGACCGACTGGAATCACTTGAGCGCGCGCGTGGCCACCTTCTTCCTCCTCGGCGGAGCCCTGGGGTATCTGAGCCAGCGCGAACGGCTGGCGCGCGCCGAGGCCGAGCGACTGAACGATCAACTCAGAGAGAACCAGACGCGACTGGAGAAGGCGTACCAGGAACTGCAGGCGGCGCAGGCCAGGCTGGTGCAGTCAGAGCGACTCGCCGCCATCGGCCAGATGTCCGCGAAGGTGTCCCACGAGGTGCGCAATCCCCTCAGCTCCATCAGCCTGAACGCAGAGCTGCTGGAGGATGAGCTGCAGGGGCTGCCCGGGGAGCGGCGGGTCGAGGCCGCGAATCTCGTCGCGGCGATCCGGTCCCAGGTGGACGTGCTGAGCGCCGTGACCGAGGAGTACCTGCGCTTCGCCAGACTGCCCAAGCCGAAGCTGGAGCCCGCGGCGGTAACGCCGGTGATCGAGGATCTGGCGGAGTTCGTCCGAGAGGAGCTCCGCGGCCGGAGGGTGGAGCTCGTGCTGGACCTGGCGGATGGCTTGCCCACGCTTCGACTGGATGCAGGGCAGGTCCGTCAGGCTCTCCTCAACCTGGTTCGGAACGCGGCCGAGGCCATGCCCGAAGGCGGGACGATCAGGGTGAGGGCGGCCGAACAAAGGACAGGGGGCAGCGGGCAGCGGGCGGCGGGCAGCAGGCAGAAGACCGAGGCCGTCGGGCAGTGGGCACCGAGCAGCGAACAAGTGAAAGGGCCGGGCGAAGGTTTACCCCTGCCAGCTGCCAGCTGCCAGCTGCCAGCTATCGTCATCGAGGTGCGAGATACCGGCCCAGGCATACCGCCGGAGAGGCTGGAGCGGATCTTCGAGCCGTTCTTCACGACCAAAGAGGGCGGCACTGGCTTGGGGCTGGCCATCGCACGCCAGATCGCTTTGGACCACGACGGAACCTTGACCTGCGCGAACGCACCCGGGGGAGGGGCGATCTTTCGCCTGACCCTTCCAATTCTCGACGGAGGACGCACCCCATGACGGCGGGCGAGACCCGCATCCGGATCCTGGTGGTGGATGACGATCTGGCCATTCGCGAGGCCCTCTCCCGGACGCTGGAGAGACTGGGGTACGATGTCGTCCTGGCCGAGGACGGACAGGCAGGTCTGGACCGCCTGCGGCAGGGGGGCATCCACATCCTGCTGGCCGACCTGAAGATGCCGAAGCTGTCCGGCCAGGAGTTGCTCAAGGCCGCCAAGGCCCTCGCCCCGGACATCGAAGTGATCGTCATCACGGGGCATGGGACGGTCGAGGACGCGGTCGAGGCCATGAAGGAGGGGGCCTACGACTTCATTACCAAGCCGTTCAAGCGCGTGCAGCTTGAGAAGACGATCAGGAAGGCGGCTGAGAAGCAAACCCTCGTCCTCCAGAATCGCGCACTTCAGCAGCGCCTCGACGAGCTGCAGGGGGCGGGGCAGATCATCGGGAGTAGCCCGGCCATGCTCCGCACCCTCGGCCTGGTGAACCAAGTCGCCCCCAGCTCTGCCACGGTCCTGATCCAGGGGGAGAGCGGCACCGGAAAGGAATTGTTTGCCAACGCCGTTCACCACGGGAGCCCACGCCGGGATCGCGCTTTCATCAAGGTGAATTGCGCGGCCCTGCCCGAGACGCTCCTGGAGTCTGAGCTGTTTGGCTACGAGAAGGGAGCCTTCACGGGCGCCGTCGCCCGCAAGGAGGGGCGCTTCGAACTGGCGGACGGCGGGACCCTCTTCATGGACGAGATCGGCGACCTCAGCCCCGCGACGCAGGCGAAGCTCCTGCGGGTGCTGCAGGAAGGGGAGTTCGAGCGGCTGGGCGGCACCCGCACACTCAAGGCGGATGTGCGGCTGGTGGCAGCCACCAATGCCGAACTCGCCACGCTGGTCCGGGAGCGGCGGTTTCGCGAAGACCTCTTCTACCGGCTCAACGTGATCACGATCCAGCTTCCGCCGTTGCGGGAGCGCCGGGAGGACATCCCGCTCTTGGCGCAGCATTTCCTCCGGCGGTTCGCTGGCAAGAATGCCAAGACCATTACCGGCTTCACGGACGAGGCCATGGACCTCTTGCAGACGTACAACTGGCCCGGCAACGTGCGAGAGCTGGAGAATGTGACCGAGCGTGCCGTGGTTCTGGGCCGCTCGTCCATGGTCACACCCGCGGATTTCCCCGAGACCCTGGTGGGAAGCGACCAGGCCGCCCGCCACCTGGTGATCTCCATCGGGACGCCCCTGGAAGAGGTGGAGGATCGCCTGATCGATGAGACGCTGCGTTACACCAAGGGGGACAAGACCCTGGCGGCCAAGCTCCTGGGCATCGCCACCCGCACGATCTACCGCCGGCTGAAGGGAGAGTTGGAGCCAAGGCAGGCCGACCAACCGCGCGACCCGGCAATTCCCGAGTCTCCCTCGCCCGGCCCCGACGCTTGACTGTGCCTTGACATGGCCGGCAGCGTGACGGTACGTTGCGATGATCCAGGTGAACCGTCGCATCGCCATCGAGGAGAGCGAGATTCTCCTGGACTTCGTCCGTGCCTCTGGGCCGGGCGGCCAGAACGTCAACAAGGTGGCAACGGCTGTGCGCCTCCGGTTTGACGTCCTTGCCTGTCCTTCCTTGCCGGAGGATGTCCGGCGGCGGCTGATCGGGCTGGCGGGTAAGCGGGTCGGGGAGAACGGAATACTCCGGATCGAGGCCAGACGGTTCCGGACACAAGAAGCGAACCGCCGAGATGCGGTTGAGCGGCTCGTGGACTTGGTGCGCGAGGCGGCAGACATACCAAGAACGCGCCAGAAGACGAGACCGCCGAGAATCTCGAGACTGCTCCGGCTGGAGGCGAAACGCCGGCGAGGGCAGGCAAAGCAGACCAGGCGACCGCCCGGACAGATCGACGATTAGCGGCGTTCCCTACCGGAAGCGTCCTTTCCATCGCTCTGGGATGTCATGGGAGTTCACGAGAAGGCTCTGTAGTTTCGGTTGTCGGGCACAGGACGTCGCACGGTGGAATCCGCGGTAAACATCTTTCGAGGAGGCGAGTGGTGTTTTACGACACGTCATCTTACAGAGAAAAGCTGGATGGCACGCGGGACGACAGGACATACGGCATCGTGGTTCTGGTGCCGTCGGAATCCAAGCGGCTCATCGCCAGGGGTGTCCTGGCCCTGCCGGAGGTGAAGCGGGTGCTGAAGCAAGGCCTCTTCGTCGTGTCCCGCGGCACGACCACGGCCTACATCGCCGAGGAGCTCCTCGGCGTCAAGCTCCCCAAGAGCAACTGCACCGCCGGCATCGTCACCGACTGCCGTCTGGCCGTGACGATCCCGGAGGAAGGCTTCGGGCCCTGGGTGTTCCGCAAGGGCGTGAAGACCGAGGAATCCGCCGAGGAGGCCCTGAAGCAGTTCACCTCCACCGATGTCTCGGTGAAGGGCGCCAACGCCATAGATCCCCAGGGAAACGTGGGCGTCCTGGCCGCCAACGACTTCGGCGGGACCATCGGCTCCATCTGGCCGGTGCTGGCCGCCCGCGGCTCCCATCTCATTGTCCCGGCGGGCCTGGAGAAGATGATCGCCTCCGTGGTAGACGCATCCTGGGTGTGCGGCAACAAGCTCTTCAAGTACGTCATGGGCACCCGCGTCGCCCTCATGCCGGTGGTGACTGCCAAGGTGGTTACCGAGATTCAGGCGCTGGAGATCCTCACAGGTGTCCACGCCGTCCACGTGTCCTCGGGAGGCGTCGGCGGGAGCGAGGGCGCCGTGGTCATCGTGCTGGAGGGCTCCGACGCGACGGTGAAGCGCGCTTTCGATCTGGTGAATAGCCTGAAGGGCGAGCCTCCCATCGGGATGCCGCACCTGCAGCCGGCGGTTCAGGCAGTTTTCGGCCAGGGCTGACAGCAGGAGGAGGAGTGCGTCGTGAACCCGAATAGGCGAACAATCGTGGAGCAACCGCTCGTGCTCAGCACGCGTGAGGGTGGGGTCCTGACCCTCACCCTCAACCGCGGCGACCGTTTCAACCCGCTGTCCTCCGCCATGATGGCCGCGATCCAGGTGGAGCTGGACAGGATCGCCGAGGATGCGTCGGTGCGGGTGGTGATCCTGGCGGGCGAGGGCAAGGGCTTCTGCGCGGGCCACGATATCAAGGAGATGCGGGCCCACGTGGGGGACAAGGCCTGGCAGCGGAAGCTGTTCGACGACTGTAGCCGGCTGATGCTGACCTTCACCAGTCTGCCACAGCCGGTGATCGCCCGGGTGCACGGGGTCGCGACAGCCGCCGGCTGCCAGTTGGTGTCGATGTGCGACCTCGCCGTGGCCTTGGAGACCGCGACCTTTGCCCTCCCCGGCGTCAACATCGGGGTCTTCTGCTCGACGCCGGCGGTGGGCGTTGCCAGGAACGTGGGGCGGAAGCACGCGATGGAGCTGTTGCTGACCGGCCAGATGATCGATGCCCGGACGGCACTCGCGTGGGGGCTGGTGAACCGCGTTGTGCCTGCGGACGCGCTCGACGGAGAGGTCCGCCGGTTTGCCGACCTCATCCTCGCACGCAGTCCGGCCGTGATCGGGCTCGGCAAGCAGGCATTCTACCGGCAGATCGAGCAGCCGCTGGACGGCGCCTATGACATCGCCAGCGAGAGCATGGCCTGCGGCCTGATCCTGGAAGACTCAGCCGAGGGCATGGACGCCTTCCTCGGCAAGCGACCGGCGGTCTGGCGCGGACGGTAATCCGGTCCGTCCGCCTGGCCGCGCCCCATGGCTTGGGGCGCCGCCCATGACCCGGTCAGCCTTGCGCCCCGGCGAGCCAGCGTCACACGGGCTGGTTGTCAGGTCTATTGCTTAACTCGCAGCAGCGAACGGGTGATGGGTGCTTGACATCTTCGTCGACGCGGATGGCTGCCCGGTGAAACAGGAAGTCTACGGGGTGGCACAGCGCTATGGGCTCAAGGTCATCTTGGTGTCGAACGCGCGGATGCGGATCCCGCAGGCGGACTGGCTCGAACTGGTTGTGGTGGACGGGCAGTTCGACGCGGCGGATGACTGGATCGTCGAGCATGTCGGCGAGGGGGACATCGTGGTCTCCGGGGATATCCCCCTGGCCTCCCGGTGCCTGAAGCAGGGGGCCCTGGTGGTCGGTCCGACGGGGCACGTGTTCACCGAGGACAACATCGGCGAGGCCCTGGCGAGCCGGGAACTCATGTCCCACCTCCGACAGCTCGGGACCATGACGGGGGGACCGGCCCCCCTCGAGAAGCGACATCGCTCCCGCTTCCTCCAGCGTCTCGACGCGGCGATCCAGACCGCCCGCAGGAGAAGGTAACCCGCCGATCTGCCGCGTGACGGCACACCACAAATGACGGAGGACCACTAGCCCTGTGCAGCGGTGTGGCAACACGGGGCGGGACGGGCGACGTGTGATCCCGGCTCAGTCCGTTCGACCCTGACAGACTTTGGGGGGCAGCGTGCTAGAGGACACGTGGCCGCGGGTTGCCGTGCTGGGTGCGGGCGCCGTGGGGTGCTATTTCGGCGGCATGCTCGCGCGTGCGGGAGCGCCCGTCACGCTGATCGGCCGGCCGCAGCACGTCGAGGCCATGAGCAGGGGCGGGTTGCTGCTCGAGAGCATGCGTTTTCAGCAGCAGGTTCCGGTCTCGGCTTCCACGGACGTCGCCGCCGCGGGCGATGCGGCAGTCGTCCTGCTGAGCGTGAAGACGCTCGACACGGAAGAGGCCGCGAAGTCCCTGGCCCCCCATCTCGCGGCCGGGGCCGTGGTCGTGAGCCTGCAGAATGGTGTGGACAACGTCGAGCGGATTCGCTCGGCGGCGAAGATCGAAGCCGTCCCCGCGGTCGTGTACGTGGCCGCCGCCATGAGTGCGCCGGGACATGTGAAGCATACCGGACGCGGCGATCTCATCATCGGGGATCTCTCGGGGGGCGAGCGGAGGGATGTGCCTCATCGAGGCGAGCTTGACAGGCTCGTGGGGCTCTTCGCACGGGCCGGGGTGCCCTGCCTCGTCTCGGAAAACATCCAGGCGGATCTCTGGATCAAGCTGATCATGAATTGCGCGTACAACGCGATCTCGGCTGTGAGCCGGGCACGCTACGGACGGCTCGTGGGCAGTACCTGGACGCGCGACGTGATGAGGCAGGTCATCGAGGAGGCGGTTGCCGTCGCGCGAGCCGCCGGGGTACGATTCCCGGATGTGAACCTGGTAGAGGCGGGGTTCAAGCTGGGAGAGTCGATGACCGGCGCCACCTCATCGACCGCGCAGGACATTGCCCGAGGAAAGCGAACCGAGATCGATTCCTTGAACGGGTATGTGGTTCGTCGCGGCACCGAGCTCGGCGTCATGACGCCCGTCAATCGGACACTCCACGCGCTGGTGAAATTCCTCGAAGAGTCTGCCTGACGGATCGGCTCGCCCCTGAGTGAATGAGCTGGACCTTCGCCCGATCCTTTCCTCGGCTCGCACTCGAGCCGATTGACAAAAAGTCCTGCGATTTCATCCCCGACTGCGGCTTTCCCGACAGGCCCGTCGAGTCGGTCCTCTGGCAGCAGGGGGGAGGCGTCTCCGTGGGATCGGTCTGCGCGCCGAATCCGCTACTTGCGCCACTTGCATCCAGAGGTGGAGGGGTCGCAACAGTTGGCATTCCCCTTGCCTATCTCTTCCGGCGGAGACGGGAAGCGAGTGCGGAGAGGTAACGAGCCGCGCAACAATCGGCCGGCTTCCGGGTCTGTGATGGATCCGCAGGCCGGCACGTAATCCCCACCATCCGAAAGAGGTCCCGCACGTGCGAATCTGGAAGACACTGGCGATCCTCGCCGCGGTCGGCGCCATCTTGACTCTCCTGGCCTACGGATTCACCACGGATCCACGGGCCATCCCCTCGACGCTCACGGGAAAGGCCGCGCCGGACTTCTCCCTCACCCTCTTCGACGGGCGAGAGACTCGGCTCTCCGACTTCCGAGGGAGGGTGGTCTTCCTCAACTTCTGGGCGTCGTGGTGTCCCCCGTGTCGCGCTGAGGCGCGCCTCTTGGAGCAGGCCTGGAAGCGCCACAAGGACCAGGACGTGGTCTTTCTCGGGGTGGACATCCAGGACACCGAGGACGCGGCGCGGCGCTTCATTCAGGAATTCGGGATAACCTATCCGAACGGTCGCGACCCCAAGAATCGAATCGCGATAGATTACGGGGTGTACGGAATCCCCGAGACTTTCTTCATCGATAAAGAGGGTCGGATCACCTACAAGCACATCGGCGGGCTGGGCTGGGAAACCGTTGTCGCCAAACTCGGCGAGGCTGCCCAGGGCCTCGCCAGCACGGAAGGGAAGAGCCGGGACTATCAGTCGATCTCGGTTCGATAGATGGAGGAGAGGGGGCTATGCGACAGGCTGCAGCGTTGATCATCTTCGTGGTTGCGATGAGTAGTGTGGCCATCCCGGCCGGGGAGGCTCTCGCGTCCTCGGCGGATTCGAGCACGTTGACCCAGCAGGTGGCAGGGGGTGGGGTTACAGTGGCTGCGACCTTGTTGAAGGACCAGGGCGAGGGCACGGCGGTCAAGCTGGCCCTGAACACGCATTCCGTGAATCTGGATGGTTACAAACTCGATGCGCTGGCCACGCTCAGCGACGAAACCGGGAAAGCCTATCCCGTGACGGCGGTGGAGCAGGCGAGCGGAAGCGGACATCATCGCCAGGCCGTCCTCCGGTTCGGCAAGGTGGACGCCGGGGCCAAGACAATCGAGCTGATTGTCAAAGACGTTGCCGGAGTAAAGGAGCGGACCTTTCGCTGGAGCACGCTGGAGTAAGCTGTCCGGCTATGACGTTAATAAGCCCTGACGGTGACAAGTTGACCGGAAGAGGTTTTCCGGCTATGGTGAATCGCCGCAGAGGAAAGCCCGATCGGCTGAGCCCGGAAGGCAAGTTTGACGGAGCGACCCACGGAGGATGAGAGAATGGGGAAGCACAAGCAGAGGAACAAACCTTCTGCGAAGGCACTGTCGCGTCCGCGCCGGGCGCGGTTTCTGGTTCCCGGGGCGCTGGCTCTAGCGGTCGTCGCAGGCTTGGTCACGTGGTATCTCCTGCCAAGACAAAGCCCACTGAGCGACGCTGCCCAATTTCGGGGCGGTGCCCGGCTGGCCGTGGACAAGGAGTTGATCGATTTCGGCACGATCCGATTCAACAAGATGGTCGATGCTCGCTTTCTTCTGAAGAATGTGGGCGACCAGCCCTTGAAGCTGGCCGTAGATCAACGGGTTGAAGCCATCGAGGGCTGCTGACCCTCGGAAGTGGTCGTCGGTTCGACGACCTTGCAGCCGGGGCAGGAGACCGAGGTTTCCACCCAGTTCACGATGCATCAGGGGATGGGCGGCCCGCACCTGTTCGCGATCCACATCAAGAGCAATGACGCATTGCAGTCGGAGCGGGTCCTCAAGATCCGGTCGCTCTGGACACCATAGGCAGTATGGAGCGTCTCCCTTCGAAACGAGCGAGCCCGGCCATCGACGGGCCGGGCTCGCGTTCCTCTCGGGGCGCAGCAGGCCGACTATTTCGCCTCGTCCATCATCTTCAGGATATTCTGCTCCACCTCCTCCGCCACGGGTTTCAAGGCCTCGCTGTTTGGAAACATGGCCAGCATGGCCGTGGGCAGCATCGTGGCCATCTTGGTCCGGCCCCCTTCTTCGTAGACCGAGATCCGGCAGGGGAGGGCCATGCTCACGGCCATGTTCTGGGTGAGGACCTTGTTGGCCTGCTGCGGGTTGCAGACCTCCAGAATCTTGCAGGCGTTGGGGAGATCGATCCCCTTTTCCTTCAGGGTCTGCTTCAGATTGTGGACATGCAGCACGCCAAACTTGTTCCGCCTCACCGCCTCTTCCAGGTCGCGCGCTGCGGTCTCGACATCCTTCTTGGTTTCGACTATGTGCAACATGGCGATACCTCCGTTACGTGCTTCTTGCGTCACTCCGCCGGCGATCGTTCAGTCCGTTTGCACCTGCGTGTGGGCTCGCACTCCGATGCCGTTGCGTCTTCTCGCCGGGCGCTTTGACCTGCCCATCTCTCTTGATCCAAGCGAGCTGAAGAGGATTCAGTCCCGCAGCCCAAGGGTCCCCGGCTATCGCAGGGTCTTCAGGTACGCCAGGAGATCGGAGAAGTCGGCGTCTGACATCTGCCACCGGGGCATGGTCCAGTCGAGCGGCATCCCGGCCGGATCGACACCTTGGGTGATTGCGCGCTTGATGAGCGGGTCGGTGTAGGGTGGGTGGTCCATCTTCTCATCCCCCTCGGCATGCTGCTTCCCGGTCAGGACGGCGTAGCGGATATCCTCGGGGATGGCCGATCCCATCATAACCGGGATGCCTCCCTGTCCATGCACCCCGTGGCAGGCGACGCACCCGGCGCCGCCGTGAGCAATCCACATGGGGCCGCCGACGGTCGGGATGGGCCCGGTGCCGGCGCTGATACCCGTGTAGTAGATCCGCTCACCGTTGGAGGCGAACGACTGCTTCCCGGGCCACCACCCCGGGCCAGCCATCATGCCGGGGCCGAAGCCGGGCATCATCCCCGGACCCGTGAAGAATCGTCCTGCACCCCAGGGCCCCACCTGCCACGGCGCGTGGAGCCATGGCCCACCCCCGAGCGCAGACAGCCAGGCGAGCCCGCCAGCGCCGACGAGGATCAGGACGACGCCGAGGACGGGGAATCTCCGTCGCATGGTCCACCTCCGCCCCGCCCTCAGGCGAGGTCCTGCTTCATCCGATCGAATTCCTCCTTGTTGATCTCCCCCCGGGCGTACCGTCGCTTGAGGATCTCCAGGGGAGCGTCAGCCGCACCCACTCCCGTCCCGGATCGTCCGTGATCCCAGAGCCAGCGCACCACGAGGACGAGCCCCACGATGATCAGGCCCCAGAACAGGAGCATGAAGAGCCCGCCGAAGATGCCCATCCCGTATCCTCCATACCCACCCCATTCCATCATCCCACCGCCGGGCCGCATACCATCCCTCCTCACCGGGCCAGGATGACCTTGACCCAGTCCGAGAACAGGTTGCGCTCCTCCACGGGCTGCAGGCCGGCCCTCCGGAGGTTCTCCAGGGTCCGGCGGTTGATGTGCGGTCCCAGGAGACGGCTCATGATCGGATCCAGGAGGTCGAAGAGCCTCCCCAGGAGCCCCCCGGGCCGCACGTGCTCCAGGAGGATCACCTCGCCCCCCGGGCGGAGGACACGCCGGGCCTCCCTCAGACCGCGGACGGCGTCGGGTACACTGCAGAAGACGCAGGTGGCCACCACCCGGTCGAAGGCCCCGTCCCTGAATGCCAGATCCTCCGCATCGGTCACCACGAACTCCACGCGTCGCGAACCGCCAGCCGCCTTCTCTCGCGCTCGCGCCAGCATCCCGGGACTCAGGTCGGTCGCGATGACGAGGGCCTCCTCCGGGTAGCGCGGAAGGTTCTTCCCGGTGCCGGCCCCGATCTCGAGCATCCTCCTCGTCGGCGGCCGCTCGAAGACCAGGGTGCGTCCCCGGGCAAGGCCCAACATCTGCTCCATGGGCCCGGTCAGGCGGTCGTAGAACCGGGCTTTCCGGTCCCAGCGGTGACGAGTCCGCCTCGTGCCTTCAGGCGAGGTCGGCATCGAAGCCACCACCCTCTCGCTTCCCGTGTGCGGTCAGCCCGGGGGACGGGCGGACGTGCCTGGAGGGATGAGGCTCAGACCGCATCAGCAGTTGAGGCGGCGCCACCGCGCCGGGCAGGGCCGCCGCCTGCGTCTCACACTCCATGATCCAGCCTCCGCCGGCAGGCTCGTCCATCGACCCCCTGCTCACCGCAGGGTCTTCAGGTATGCGATCACGTCGTTCACGTCCTGGTCGGTCATGTCCCAACGCGGCATGGTCCAGTCGAGGAGTTTGCCGGCCGGGTCAAGTCCCTTGGTGATCGCCTGCTGGATCGTGACTTCGGTGTAGGGCGGATGGTCCGTCTCCTCTTGCTGCCCGCCCTCCTCCTTGTGCTCGGGCGCGGTCAAGGCGGTGAAGCGGATGTCCTCCGGGACGGCCGTGCCCATCATCACCGGCACTCCCCCGCGTCCCGTCACCCCGTGGCAGGCGACGCAGCCCACGGGGCCCATGTGCAGCCACATGGGGCCGCCCGAGATCGGGATGGGCCCGTCCTTCGCGCTGATCCCCGTGTAATAGATCCGCTCGCCGTTGGACTTGAAGGTCCGCTTCTCGAAGGACCACTGCCCCCGGCGTCCCATCATCCCGGGCCCCATCATCCCCGGGCCGTAGCCGCCCATCATCGCTCCGGGACCATAACCCCCGCCCGGACCGTAGCCCTCCGGCACGCCGCCAGGTCCGCCGTAGCCGCCCATCATCCCCCGTCCCATTCCACCCGGCATCATTCCATACGGGTCATACGCACCAGGCCTGAATTGACCACGTGGTCCCGGGCCGCCATAGGGCTCCATCGGGTCGTATCCCGGCACAAGGGGTTCGAATTTCTGCCACTGCTCCTGGCTCAGGGCCGTTCGGCCTTCCTCAATGGTCTTGATGCGTGCAAAGCGGAGTTTCGCCGTGAGCCCCGCGATCTTCGTCACCTGGGATTCGATCTTGCCGAGATCCGGCGGGCTCGCCGACAACAGGTCGGAGAGGTCGACCTCGGCCGCCCGGATCTCCGCCTGCTGCCTGATGGCCTCCTTCTCAAACCTGCTCCGGAGTGTTTGAAGCCGCTGAACCTGCTCGGACGAGAGGCCCAACTGCCCCTGCAACGAAAGCATCTCGCTGATCAGGGGTCGCTCGAACAGGCTCGTGTCCCATCCCATCGCCCGGCCCCCACGCGGGGGCCCCGGGCGATGGCGTGGCCCCGCGGTGCCGGGTCGGACTGCCTGCCCCCCCTGCTGGGATCGGCCACCCATCATGCCCCCTGGCCCCATCATTCCCTGGCCCGCCGGTCCCATTTGCTGCGCTGCGGCATCACTCTGGGCCCATGCCCAGGCTCCCAACACGAGAGCGACTCCCGCCAGGACGGCCACTACCGGTCTCGCGCTCATCATGTACCCTCCCTTTGCCGTACCGAAATTTCCTGGCAGCATCAGACCATCCAGGACGACCCGCCCATTCTCCACGGGGCTCAGGATGCCGCCTGCGCCGTTTGCGCTCTCCCTGACACCGGTTCAACGTGTGCGAGAAAAACTTCTCCCTCCAACCCGTCGTGAGTCTTCAAGTACGGCGTGTGGCGGGAGCGGTCAGGCCGAGTGCTTGGGGGGGTGGTCTATGGAGCGTACCAGCAACCCGAGCAGGTGCGCTTCGGGTGGTGGAGCCAGCAATCCCCCCGGAAGCGCGATAGGTCGAGGATCGGATTGAAAGGTGACCTGCAAGGACGAGGCGCCGAGGCTTCCGCAAAAAGCGTCCACCGCTCGAGATGGCGAGAGCGTGGACACCCGGGCTTCCGGCTGGTCAAAGGCGCATCCGACGACCAGCGCGACAAACAGCAAAAGAAGAAGCTTCGTGCCCGGAGCCCTCACAACATCCTCCGGTCATGCAAGGAGTGGCGGAATCTTGAACCCCCCAGACAGGTGTTCGGATCTCTGACGCCCACCCGACTTGTTTGCATGGGCGCCCCCCCGAGGTCCGCGCGATGCATGATGAATGGTACGGCGAGTATCCAGTCAAGTCAAGCTGTCAGACGTGTGCGATCCGACTCCCGCCTTCCCGAGAGGCCGGTCCGGCGCATCGGATGCCGCACCTGAAGTCCCCTATGGTCGCAGAATGGTCCGGCTCGGCTGCACTATCGTGGCGGCATCCGCCTTCGGAGGCCAACACGCGATTGGGATCTACCAGGGGCGGACAGCCCGCAAGCTCAGGGCTTCTCACCCCGGTGGGTACTTCAAGAGCAGGGGGATCGAGGAGGCATCCGGTCCCGTGCTTCGAAGAACAGATCACGACTCTGAGCGGGGGGGGGGGTGACTCCTCAGCGCTAGACTTCGCTCACGAGGGTAAACGGTCGGCGCCCGGCGCGTCTCGGCGCGTCGCCAGGCCCTCGGGTGCACTCGGAGCCCGCACCGGGCCCGGGGGATACGGCAATCTCAGAACAAAGAGGAAACGAGGGACGAACCGCGGGAGCCGCGCCGAGTAATCACGCCAAGCCTGATCAAACTGCCGCTCCATGTCTGCCTCCTCGACTTGGGCCAGACGAACGTACATCCACAGCAGGACCGGCCAGGTGAGGGCGGTGACGATGGTCGGCCACTGGATGAGGAGGCCGATGGTGATGAGGAACAGGCCGCTGTACTGCGGGTGCCGGACGACACGGTAGATCCCATCGGTCACGAGGATCCCTTGGGCAGCGTGAATCCGGCGCCAGCCCACGGCGATGATCACCAGCCCGCCGAACATCAGGAGATTGCTCACGATGTGGATGGCCGTCATCATGGTGGCCCCGCCCCCGAAAAAGGCCACCCACAGGTGGCCGCTGGCGTGGGAGAAGGGGTTCAGGGCGGGGTAGCGGTTGCCCAGGAGGGCGGTGAGGATGTAGATAGTCAGGGGGAAACCGTACATCTCGGTGAACAGCGCCACGACAAAGGCGCCGTACACGCCGAAGGACCGCCACTCCCGGCGGCGGAGCGGCGCCAGGGTGCTCACGACGAAGAGGACGAAGAACCCCGCATTGAAGAGGACCAGCGACCAAAAGCCGTATCCGTAGAGAATGTCGTCACCGTGCACCAGTTGCCACCTTTCGTCAAGATATCCGTAGGAATCTACACCACGGCCTCGATTACTCCGCCCAGGCAGAGTGTCTGGGCAATTCCCCGGGGCAGGCCGTCCAGCTCGAACCGAAACCCATCCCCCCGCAGCGCTTTCAGGCCCCGGGCCAGGACGCGCGCCCCGAAGACCCCGATCGTCTCGACCCGGGAGAAGTCCAGGCTGCACGCACGCAGATTCAACCGCTCGATCCGGTAACAGATCTCCGCCGCCGAGGAGCCGTCAATCTCCCCCGCGAGCTCGAGCGTGAGCTTGCCTTCCCGGCTGCAAATGACGCTGTGAAAATTCATGCCCATGCTGCTCCCCCGGTTGGCGCCCTCCGCCGGTCGCGCCGGAGTGGGTTGTCATGCCTGTTGCGCCATCTGCGCCATGTGTCGTGAGGCCTGCATGACTTTCGAGCTGATATACAGCACGCCGGCCAGGTTGAAGGCCAGCCCCACCCAGAACAGCCCGACCTGATACTGTCCCACCAGCGCAACCAATCCGGTCGCACCCAGGATCGGCACCATGTTGGCCAGGTAGTGCGTACAGCACGAGATCATGGCCGCGGCGGATGTGCCGCCGGAGACTGCCGCGACCTTGCCGGCGCCGCCACACTGCCGGGCGAGGTTCCTGAGGTAGGTGTAGAGCCCCATCTGCACGCCAAAGCCCACCGCCAGTGCGACGATGAAATGCCAGTAGCCCGAGAACTGCTCGAGCGTGAAGCCCCAGCCGGACACCAGGGTGAGGACGCCGAAGTACAGACCCAGCAGCAGGCCGGATGCGAGGAGCCCGACCCCTGTTGCCCTTATAGCCATTGCACGAGAACTCATCTCTCATCGCTCCTGTCGGGCGGCGGGCCACCCCGCACCGTTGGGTGCACCTACCGTTCCCCGACGGCCAGATACAGCGCTCCACGGTAAAATTCTTGAAAGTGAACGGGCGTGAGGTATCGCCCGATGGATTCCCAGGGATGCCGCTCCGCCAGGTCCAGGCTCACTCCGAACGGCTTGTTCAACCAGGTGGCAAACCGGACCAGGGACTCGGGCCAGTGGCCCGGCTGCTTGAAGTCGAAGACCGCGAGACGCCCGCCCTGCTTCAGCGCGTGGCTTGCCGCGCGAATGACCTCGTCGTACTCTGGAACCAGGGTGATTGCGAAGGTCGAAAACACTCCAGCGACTCCTGCCGGGAAGTCGTACGTCGAGGCATCGGCCTGAACCAGGTCCACATTTTGCCAGTCCGAGCGGCGGACCCGATTCCTGGCCTGGTCGAGCATCGCGTCCGTGAGATCGACTCCGATGACCCTGCCCTCCGCCCCGACGGCATGCCGAAGCAGCGGGAAATTCAGGCCGGTTCCACATCCCAGCTCGATCACGGTGTCCCCAGGACGGAGCCGGAGGGCGTCGACTGCCAGCCGGCGGTACCTCTCCATTCGGAAACCGAAGAAGGGGTAGATCCGGACGGCAAGATCATAGCGTGCCGCGCGCCTCCGGTAGAGAGTGCGCATCGCTTGCTTGTTCAATGTCATGGGCCACCGCCGGAAGACACTCCACCGCCGAGTCCGGGTCTAGCAGCAGCCGTGACGACGGCGCGGCGCCGCAGACGCGCCGGCGCCG
>DATIFO010000166.1:0-25781 GCA_035455275.1 Methylomirabilis sp. (SeqCode)
GAGCCCCTCGTCGAACTCCTCGTTGTCCAGCGCGTACCCCTCCTCCCGGACCTGCCGCAGCTCTTCCCGCAGCCTGCGTTGGGTGGTGATGGTGCGAGGGGTGTACCGGCGGAGACCCGCGGGGAAGAACGCCGGCAGCTCCTCCTGCTGCTGGTAGGCGAGCAGGACCTTCCCCAGCGCGGTGCAGTGGAGGGGAGAGCGACGACCGACCCGCGAGTACATCCGGATGGTCTGCGGGGACTCGATCTTGTCCGCGTACACCACCTCGTGCCCTTCCAGCAGACCGAGGTGCACGGTCTCCCGGGTGGCCTCCATCAGGGCCTGCAGGTGGGGCTGGGCGATCGTCCGGATGCTCAGGCTGTCGGTGACCGCGGCGCCCAGCTCCAGGAACCTGAGGCCCAGCCGGTACCGGCCGGAGGCGGGGTCCTGGACGACGAAGCCGCGCGCCGCCAGGGTCTGCAGCAACCGGTAGACGGTGCTCTTGGCCAGATGGAGCTCCGCGCCGAGATCGGTGACCCCGCGGGGAACCCCGTTGCCCGCCAGGGACTCGATGAGATCCAGACAATGCTGGACCGCGCCCACCGTGGCGGATGGGGCCGGGCCGCGTCCCTTCACGCCCTTCGGGTCGGAGCCGGGGCGTCCGCGCCGCCTCGGGCCTGGGCGCGCCGCCGCTTGCTTCATGGCACACACCGTCCGCTCATCGCGTCTTCGCCTTCCCCGGGTACTTGGCTTCCGCCTCCTCCGCGCCCGCGACCTCGTGATAGTCCCGGTTCAGATCCCCGCTTCCCGCGGGATACTTGACCGTGAAGAAGACGGCCGGCCCCCCCACCGCCCGGCTCCGGTGCGGCGTGAACCGGGGGATGTGGACCAGATCGCCGTGCTCCACGATCCGGTCTTCATCGCCGAGGATCATGTGGAGCTTCCCCTCCAGGACCAGCGTGAACTGCTCCTCGGTGGGATGCATGTGCAGCGGCGGGCCCTCCCCTTCGGGCTTGGTGACGATGCCCGCCTTCATGAATTCCCCCGTGACGCTCTGGATGATCATGGCGGGGTTCACATCCGGCCGCGTCGACGTCAACTCGGCGATGTGGTAGATCGGCATCTCGGCGCCTCCCCGAATGACCAAATCCCAATGACAAATGACCAAAGATCAAAGACGGAGCCACGGCGCGCCCACCGGAATTGGTCATTCGTGATGAGTGGTCATTGACCATTCGCTCTCATGCGGCGCGCGCTTCATCCTCCGGCGTGATGGGCAGCTTCACGGCGCAGCGGAGCCGGGCCGACAGGTCGATGGCCTTGGTCAGCATGAGCCGGTTGTGCCCCTCGCGCGCCGTGGCGTGCTGCGTGGTGAGGCCCAGCGCCACCCGATTCAGCCAGGCGTTCGTCTCCTCCGGCATGGGTCCGCGCAGCTCGCCCAGGGCCATGTCGCCCACCGGGTAGCTGGTCAGGAAGTCCACGTGCCGCCGCGTGTCGGGGGCGTATCCCTCTCCCTGGGTGAGATTCGTCGCCAGCACGATGTCGCGATGGGTGTCGTCGATGGTGAGCACCCCCTGGGTGCCGACCGCGCCGACCTCCAGGCTGTAGACGGCGCCCGGCCAGACCTCGGGCAGCGCCCAGGAGATCACCCCGTGGTAGAGGGCCCCGTCGCCGAAGGTGATCAGGTAGGCCGTCCCGTCGATCCCCTTCCACGTCGGCCCCAGCGCCTTGTCCACCGAGCGCGCGAAGACCTCGACGGGGGTCTGGGCCTCCATCAGCCACATCACGATGTCCAGGGCATGCGTGCCCGAGATCACCATGGGGGAGATGGCGGCGGGATTGTCGGTGCGCCGGTAGTTGTCGATGGCCACCAGCCGGTTCATGAAGGCGCGGGAGGTCACCAGGCTGACCTCGCCCAGGGCGCCGGTGCGCACCTTCTCCTTGGCGACCAGCCAGCGGCGCCGGAAGCGCTGCGTGTAGCCGACCACCGCGTCCACCTGCGCCTGCTGGATGGCGTCCAGCACCCGCTGCGACTCCGCCAGGTCGGTGGCCAGCGGCTTCTCGATCAGCATGGGGATGCCCCGCTCGACACCGGCGAGCACGGGGTCCACGTGGAGGTGCTCGTCGGTGGAGATCACCGCCGCGGTCACCTCCGGCCGCCGGAGCAGCTCCCGGAAGTCGGTCGTGACGAGATCCGCCCCCAGCCGCTCCCCGACCGTCTTGGCGCGCTCCGGCCGCTTGTCGGCGATGCCGAGCCATGCCACCTGCGGGTGACGCGCCGCCACCTCGCCGCGGATCAGGCCGACCCGTCCGGCACCCACGATGGCCAGTCCGATCTGCCTGGGCTGCTTCCTCATCGCGCACCTCCTGCGGGAACGGATGCCGGGAGCAGCGCCGGCACGGGGAGGCTGACGGCCTGGTTGCGCTCGGCGGAGAGGTCCGCGGCCAGGTACACCTCCATGACCTGGCGCGCCTCTTCGGGCGTCACCAGCACCGGGCGGTCGAGCGCCACGGCCTCCAGGAAGTGGATGGTCTCGGCCCGCATCGGGCCGGCGTAGGCGTGATCCACGAATTCTCCCGGCATGGAGGACATGGGCAGCCGCATGCCCTGCTGCATGGTGTTCAGGACCACGTCGCGATGGCTGTCGTCCACCAGCAGCGCCCCCTCGGTCCCGATCATCTCGATCCAGGTCGTGGAGAAGTTGGGATAGCCGGGGGGCAGGCTCCACCCGGCCCCAACCACGAAGGAGGCCCCCGTGTCCAGGCTGACCGTGATGTACTGGGTGTCGGGGACATCCCCGCCGGTGGCCTCGCGCATGGCGCCGTAGTTGACCTGCGAGTACACCCGCACGGGCCTGGCCGGCGCGAGACACCAGAGCACGAAGTCCAGATCGTGGGTCGCCTCCATGGCGGCCGGGGAGAGCCTGGTCCGACCGCTGATCTTCTTCCCCAGACCCCGCGTGATGTGCCGGCTCACCAGCGCGCTGACCGGCCGCCCGATGGTCCCCTCGGCGATGGCCTTCTTCACGTAGGCGAACTTGGGGTTGAAGCGCTGCGAGTAGCCGATGCTGAACTTGCGATTGCCCCGGCGCGCGATCTCGATCAGCTCGTCGGCCTCGGAGAGCTCGACCGCCATGGGCTTTTCCAGGAACACGTGCTTGCCGGCCAGCAGGCACTCGCGCGCCATCGGGTAGTGCAGGTTCTCCGGAGTCATCGAGAGGTAGAAGAGGTCGATCCCTGGAATCCTGAGCAGCTCGCGGTAATCCGTGGTGGCGGTGCGGGCCCCCGAGGCCTTGGCCACCTCGGCGAGCCGCTCGGCGCGGACCTCCGCGATGTGCAGCTCGCGGACCAGCGGGTGGGCGGCGCAGGTCTGGGCGCGGATGCCCCCGCACCAGCCAGTGCCGATGATGCCGACGCTGATTTGTCTCATGGGAGTCCCCTCATGCCGGTCCCCGCAACCGAGCCGACCGGACGGTGGAGAGACGGCGCCCCCCTGGGGGCGGCGAGCCTGGGGACGAGCGGGGGCAGGTGGCACGTTCAGCGGGATAGGGCTCGGGCGGCGGTGCGGTGACCCCACAGGCCACCTGGCTGTCCCAGGGACGCAGCATCGCATCGGATCGGTTGAGACGTCCTCTGACCTGGGCCATGCGGCGGCGTCCCGGGGGTCCACCCAGCTTCCGAGCCGAGCCTGTTTCCTGATGAGAAACGTTGTTCGCAACCAGGAAACAGTACCTATATAGGCCCTTCCCCCCTCCCCTGTCAATAGGGGGTCAGCACTTTCCTGGAGCACTGCGAGAGCGTCCATCCCGTCGACTCTCCGCCACTCCGGTTTGGCCTTGACAGGGCGCCCATAACAGGGGAAGGTTTCCCGCCTGCCCGGAAGGGCTCCCGGCAGGGGCATCGCGGCCGGGCGTCTTCGCAGCCTACCCCAGACCAGCGTTTCTCTCGGGTCGACCCGCCTCGGGTGGGCCAATCGTCCCGAGCCTCGCACGCGGCCCCGCATGCCTCGCCCCACGGCGAGGGGAAGGAGGACCAGAGATGTGTTCCCGCACGAGCATCCCGACGGCCCTGACCCTCGTCGCCGCCCTGGCGGTGGGACTCCTGGCCTCCGGAACCTCCGCCCAGACCCGGACCAAGATCCGGTACGCCCTGGGCGACGTGATCTCCGTGGACGAGCTGCCCCTGCTCATCGCGGCGGAGCGGGCCAAGGCCCGGGGCGTGGACGTGGAGATCACCGCGTTCAAGAGCGAGGAGATCGCCACGCAGGCCGTGATCAACGGCCAGGCGGACATCGGCCAGGGGACTCCCTACGCTGCCGTCCAGCGGGTGAGCGTCCCCGTCCGGTTCTTCCACCAGCTCATGGCGCTCCAGTTCTTCCCCATCGTGAGCAAGGAGCACTACAAGAGCTGGAAGGACCTGGACGGGCAGGAGATTGCAGTCCACGCCCGCAGCTCCGGCACCGAGGCCATCATGGTCCTGATGGCCAAGACCCACGGCATCAGCTACAAGAACGTGAGCTTCGTCCCCGGCTCCGACGTCCGCGCCCTGGGGCTGCTCCGGGGGACGATCAAGGCCACCATCCTGGACGCGACGAACAAGAATTACGTGATGAAGGAGGCGCCCGACAAGTTCCTCATCCTCCCCCTGGGCGAGGTCAAGGCGAGCGACGAGGCCCTCTTCGCCACTCGGGACTTCCTGGAGAAGCACGCGGCTGCCACGACGGTCCTGGTGGAGGAGCTCGTGAGGGTGTCGCGAGAGATCAACGCCAATCCCGCCAGCGTGCTGGAGGAGCGAAAGCGGCTCAGCCTGCTGAAGGATCTCCCCCCCAAGCTCGAGGCGGAGATCCTGCCCTTCTTCAAGGAGGCGGTCCAGAACGGCGTCTTCCCCAATGACGGAGGCGGCGAGCGGGCCGCCCGCAACGACCTGGAATTCTTCCGGCTGGCGGGGCAGCTCAAGGGCGAGAACCTGAAGATCGAGGACTTCTGGAACCTGGCGCCGCTCCAGGCCGCGCTGGCCAAGCTGGGGAAGTGAGCGTGAGGGGTCGCTCCGAACCGGTTGGACCGATGCTCGGTTGGCGCCTCGCCTCCTGCGTCCTGGCGCTCGGCTTGTGGGAGGCCGCGGGCCGCTGGCCGGTGAGCATCGCCCTCCCGCCATTCAGCCAGACCCTGGCCGCCTTCCTGGAGATGCTGGCGGACGGCAGCCTCCCCCGGGCATACCTCTTAACCGCCCAGCCTCTGCTGCTGGGAGTGCTGCTGTGTGGACTGGCGGGCGTGGGCTGCGGGATCGGCATGGGACTTTCCCGGGCGATGGAGTGGCTGACCCTGCCTGTCCTCATCATCCTGCAGGCCGCGCCCATGGCGGCCATCATCCCCCTCATCACCTACCTTTACGGGATCGGCCTGACCGCCAAGGTGCTGGCGGTCCTGCTCCTGGCCGCGCCCGTGATCGTCATGAACTCCTACAAGGGGATCCGCAACACGAACCCATCGCTCCGGGAGATGTGCCGCGCCTTCCAGGGGACCCGGACCCAGGAGATCCTGAAGATCGTCCTCCCGCACGCCGCGGCCATGATCTTCACGGGTCTCCGGCTGGGACTGGCGATGGGGTTCATCGGGGTCGTGATCGCGGAGCTCCTGATCACCCCGACCGGGGTGGGCGACCTCATCACCTACCACAGCTCGGTCGCCGACTACCCCCGCATGTGCGCCGCCATCGCATCCATCATCCTCCTGGCGGCGATCACCATCCACGGGCTGGAGTGGCTGGAGTGCCGCCTGTTCCCGCCCGAAGCGCGAGGCGCCTGATGGATTGGGGCGAGGCGATCGTGGAGATCGAGGGTCTGGGAAAGACCTACGCGGGAGGGATCGAGGCCCTGCGGGATGTGAGCATCCGCTTCCCCGCCGGGAAGCTCAACACGCTCCTCGGCCCGAGCGGGTGCGGGAAGACGACTCTGCTCAAGATCATCGGCGGCCTCATCCCCCCCACGGCGGGCGTGGTGCGGGTCCAGGGGAGGCCGGTCCATGGGCCCGGGCCGGAGCGCGCCTTCGTCTTCCAGGACTTCGCCCTGCTGCCCTGGGCCACCGTCCTCCGGAACGTCGCCTTCGGCCTGGAGCTGCGGTGCGTCCCCCGGGCGGAGCGCGAGGCCGCGGCCCGGGCGCGCATCGCCGAGGTCGGCCTCGCCGGCTTCGAGTCGACGTATCCCCACCAGCTCTCGGGCGGGATGCGGCAGCGGGTGGGACTCGCCCGGGCCCTGACGGTGGACGCCGACATCATCCTGATGGACGAGCCGTTCTCCTCGGTGGACGAGCAGACACGGCGGAAGTTCCAGGAGGACCTGCTGGAGCTGCTCCGGCGCTGGGGGAAGACCGTGATCTTCGTCACCCACAGCATCGAGGAGGCCGCCTACCTCTCGGATCGCATCGTCCTGCTCTCGGCGCGGCCGGGCAGCGTGTCCCAGATCCTGGAGCCCGGCATCCAGCGGAGCGGACGGAGCCCCGACGAGATCCGGCGGGACAAGCACTACCTGGACACCGTGGACGAGATCTGGCAGGTCCTCAAGCGCTACCTGATCTGAGGGAACCCATGAAGCTCTTCGGCCGGCCGGTCCCGCTCGCCGCCTCCATGCTCCTGTGGTGCCTGGTGTGGGAGGCGGTGGGCCAGGCCCGATTGTCCCCCATCGTCCCGCCCCTCTCGCAGGTCGTCCTGGCGGGGGTGGCTCTGCTGCCCAGCCAGAAGTTTCTCCGGGCGGCCGATATCTCGCTCCGCTCGTTCGGCGCCGGCATGACCGCCGCCCTGATGGTGGGCCTCCCGCTGGGGATCCTCATGGCCAGGGTGGAGGCGGCAAGACGGATTCTCGGGATGTGGGTCCACGTCTTCGTCAGCGCCCCCATCTCGGCCCTGGTCCCCCTCCTGATGGGCGTGGTCGGGATCGGCGAGCGCACCGTGGTCGTCACGGTCTTCCTCTTCGCCGTCTTCGTGGTGATCCTGGACACCGAGGTGGGGGTCCGGAAGGCCGACCGATCCCTGGTGGAGATGGCGCTGTCTTTCGGCGCGCAACCGCTCCAGCTCTACACCAAGGTCCTGCTCCTCTCCGCCCTCCCCGAGATCCTGGCCGGCATCCGCCTGGCCGCGATCCGGGGTGTGAAGGGGGTCGTGATCGGCCAGCTCCTCATCGCCATCATCGGCGTGGGTGAGCTGTTCGAGCTGTACTCCAAGCACTTCCTGATGGAGGAGTTCTGGGCCCTCGTGGTCCTGGTCTTTGCCTTCGCCCTCCTGGTCTCGGAGGCTGTCGCGTGCCTGGAGCGGCGCGTGGAGTATTACGCCGGCGTGCGCTAGCCGGGCCGCCCAGGCTGCACCGCCGAGCCAGCCACCCCCGCCTTTCGGCCGCGCCTCTGCGCCAGCCTGGGTGTCACGGAACGAAGGGCCAGTCGCGGCTGTTTGCCTCGGTCAGGTCCACCTGCTGCGCGCCCGGCCGCACCTGCACGCCATGGAACCAGACCAGGCTGCGCGCCCCCTGCGCGACCCGGGCATACAGGTAGGCGGGCCCGGCCGGCGGCGCGGCGAACACGTAGTGCCCGGCCCCATCCGTCTGCACCTCCTGCGCGGTATGCCGCTCCAGCAGCGCCGCCCCGAGCAGGTCGTGCTTGCTGGCCACCTCCCACTCCCGCCGCCTCGCCTGGGTCAGGCGCCGCTCTGACGCCCGCACCTGCCGCCACAGCTCTTGTTCCCGGGCTGCCTTCCCGGCGTCGCGGCGCCGGCCGCGCGGGGCACCGATCGCCCGGTCCCACGCCAGCCTGGCCTGGTCCAGCTCCGAAGCCGCCTCCTGCGCCGCCCGCCTGGCGGGCGCCAGCTCCTCCCGGAACGCCGCCAGGGCCGCCGTCCAGTCCCGCTCGAAGGCTGCCGTCGCGGGGATCAGCCGCACCCCGAGGCGGGCCGCCGGATTCCCGGCCCCGGGTGGCGCCTGGACGACGACATCCCCGTAGAGCGATCCCGACCGGGAGCACGCGGCGAGGGCCAGGCAGGCGGTGAGGAGCAGGATCCGGCCCCGTCGTATGCATCCCATGCTGCGTCTCACGGGGGTCGGGCGGCTCCCCCACCTCACTCGCCCGCCGCCGCGCCCCCGGCCGTGGCGATGGCCAGGAACTCGTCGTCGGTGAGCGGGCGGTGATGGGCGATGCCGGCCCGCTGGCAGGCGACCAGGATGCGGCCCATCTGTTCGGGGGTGGCGGTCAGCCCGTACTCCGTCAGCTTCCTGGCCACGGCGCCGAGATCGCTCCACTTCCCCACCACGATGCGAGGCGACCGCCCGATCAGCTCCGGCTCGAAGGGGAACGCAAAGGGCCGCACCCCCGCCGCCTCCATGGCGCTCCCCGTCCCCCACTGCTCCACGCTGAACGCCCCCTTCCCGGTGACGGGCTTGAAATAGCCGAGGGGGATTCCCGTGATGTCTGCCACCAGGTGGCTCAGCCACGGCAGCATCTCCAGACGGATGCCGGTGTCCACGCCGTACAGCACCTCCAGCGCCAGCGCCACCTCGTCCAGCGGGGCATTGCCCGCCCGATAGCCCAGGCCGTTGGCGGCCACGTTCAGGCCCGTGGCGCCCGCCTCGTAGGCCGCCAGCACGTTGGCCGTGGACATCCCGAAATCGTTGTGGCAATGAACGTCCACCGGCAGGCCGCTCCATTCGCGCACCTGCCGCACCAGGAAGGCGATGGCGGCCGGCCGGGCCACGCCATAGCTGTCCACCACGGTGATCGCCGACGCCCCGGCCTCCCGTCCCACCCGGACCGTCTCCTTCAGCTGGTCCAGGCTGGCCCGGGTGGCCTCCACCATGAACAGGTTCGCCTCGCAGCCCGCGCGCCGCGCGGCCGCGATCTGGTTTGCCGCCTGCTCCAGCAGCTCGGCGCGGGGGCGGCGCAGGTCGTAGCGCTGGTGCTCCTCGGCGATCCGGTACCAGACCATGACGTGGCGGACGCCGAGGTCGAGGACCCGCTCCACGCGCCCGGGGTGCCAGGTGACGTACAGCTTCATGGGAAGATTGCGGCGGAGGATCGCCCGGACCGCCTCCAGCCACCCGGGCACGGTCAGGAACAGCTCCATGCGTGTGAGGCCGACCATCGCCAGGGCCTCGGCGATCCGCAGCTTGTCCTCGACCGTGAAGGCCACGTCCGCGCACTCCTCCCCGTCCCGCACGGTGATGTCGTGGAGCTCGACAGGATGCGGCGGGACCTGGATGGCGGGATCGAAGTTATGCGGGCTGCAGAACCAGCGGGCCGTCCGCCAGGGCGTTTCCGTTGCCTCTCTCCTCATCTCGGGCACCTCCGGGTATTCCGAGGAACGGAAAAGACTTCGGAACCGACGGGTCCCTCTCACTGACGCGGCCCGGTGAGTTCGGCGATCACCGCCAGCACCGTGCTGCGGGGCACGGGCTTCGCCAGCACGCGATCCACCCTGGCGCCCGGAGGCGCCTCCGCGCCCGCCTGGTCCCCCCACCCCGTGAGGAGGACGACGGGCAGGTCCGGATGGCCCGCCTTGGCGGCCCGGGCCACGTCCCACCCGGTGATCTCGGGCATGCCGAGGTCCGTCAGCACCAGATCCACCGGGGTCGTCTCGAGGCGCTTGAGGGCCGCCTCGCCGCTATCGGCCTCGAGCACCTCCTGTCCGCTCGCACGCAGCAGGGTGGCCATGGTTTCTCGAACATCGGCGTCGTCGTCGACGAGCAGGATCCGGCGGACGGGAAGCTTGCCCGGCGTCGGGGGGCGTGCGACCGCCCCCGTGTCCGGCGAGGCCAGCCGGAACCGCAGGCGGATGGTGGTGCCCTGGCCGGGGGCCGACGTGACGTTGATCTGGCCGCCGTGCCGCCCCATGATCCCGTACACCACGGACAGGCCCAACCCGGTGCCATGCAGTCCCTTGGTCGTGAAGAAGGGATCGAAGACGCGACGGCGCACCTCGTCGGTCATGCCGATACCGGTGTCCGTGACTTCGAGCTCCACCAGGGGCGGCGACGCCTCGACCCGTTCCTGTCCCGGGAAGCGGGGGACGCCAGACATCCACTCCGGGCGCTGGGGATCTCCCCCGTCGCAGAGGCGTCCCGAGAAGCGCAGGCTTCCCCCGTTCGGCATGGCATCCACGGCGTTGAAGATGAGATTCGCGAGGACTTCCCGGATCTCGGCGGGGTTGCCCTGGATCAGCGGGAGCCCGGGGAGGTCCACGCTCGCCTCGATGACGATCCCTTTCCGCCGCGGCTCCTCCCGCCAGCGCGGTCGCGTGATCTCCAGCACCTCGGGGACCAGGAGCCCCAGGTCGCAGGCGCGCAGGGGTCCGCCGCCTCGCTGGCGGGCGAAGTCCTGGAGGCGCCGCACCACCTGGGCCCCGTCGCTGGCCGCCGTCTCCAGCGTCTGCAACCCCTCCTGGACCTCGGGGTGGTGCGTGCGAAGCCGGAGCAGCTCCGCCTGGCCCAGGATGGTCGCCAGCGTGTTGTTCAGGTCGTGCGCGATGCCCGCCGCCATCTGGCCGAGCCCCCGGAGCTTCTCGGTCCGGACCAGCTCGTCCTGGGCCTGCCGGAGATCGGCGAGCGCCTGCTGGGCGGCCGTGTAGAGGCGCGCGTTCTGGATGGCGATGGCGGCCTGGTCGGCGAAGAGCCGGAGCAGCGCCTGGTCCTCGGCGGTGAAGCACCGGCCGCCCTCATGGTTCAACGTGATGGCGCCGATGAGCTCCTCGCGGTACAGCAGCGGCTCGCCCATCGAGGCCGTCACGGCCGTGTGCTGGAGCGACACCGGGTTGGCGTAGCGGGAGGTGCGGTAATCGTTGACCAGGACCCCCCGGCGGGTCTGGACCACCGTCCCCGCGATGCCCTGCCCCAGCCGGTGCCGGATGGTCGCCTGCCAGTCCCCCAGGCCATGCCACGCCGCCGGCACCACCAGCTCCTGCGCCGCCTCCCAGAGGTAGACCGTGGCCGACGAGGCGCCCACCAGCTCGGTGGCCCGGGCGATGAGCAGGCGGAGCAGGTTGTTGAGGTCCAGCTCGCGCGTGATGTCGGCGGTGGTGGCGCGCAGGGCCTCCAGCTCGGCGCGGCGGTGGTGCTCCGCCCGGAACAGGCGCGCGTTCTGGATGGCGATGGCGGCGTGGGCGGCGAACAGACGGAGCGTGGCCTGGTCGTGGTCGGTGAAGGCATGGCCGGGGGTCTCGTGGTCGACGCCGATCACGCCGAGCAGCGTGTCGCGGTACAGGAGCGGTTCGACCAGGGAGGCGGTGATCCGCGTGTGGGCCAGGGTGTCGGGGTGGGCCAGGGGGCTGCGGCGGTAGTCGTTGAGCATCAGCCCCTGGTGGGTCTGGGCCACGGTGCCCATGGTCCCCTCGCCCAGGCGTCGGGTGGTCTTGGGACGGGGCGCCGCATGGCCATAGGAGGTTTCGGGCACGAGGAGCTGGCGCTGGCTGTCCCAGAGATCGATGTCGGCGGCCGCGGCGCCGGTGAGCTCACAGGCCCGCCGGGCGACCAGATGCAGGACGGTCGTGAGGTCCAGCTCGCCCGTGATGTCGGCGGTGGTGGCGCGCAGCGCCTCGAGCTGCGCGCGGCGGTCGTGCTCCGCCCGGAACAGGCGCGCGTGCTGGATGGCGATGGCGGCGTGGGCGGCGAAGAACGCCAGGAGCGCACGCTCCTCCTCCGTGAAGCTCCGCCCGGGCTGGTGGCTGTTGAGGACGATCACCCCCACGAGCCGCTCGTGGTACAGGAGGGGCTCCGCCAGCGCGGCCACGATGGCGGTCTCTGCCAGGAAGACGGGATGCGCATGCGGGGACGACCGATAATCGTTGACGATCAGACCCGTGCCCCGCGCCACGACCGTCCCGACGAGCCCCTCGCCCGGCCGCACCGGCAGGGTGCCCAGCGAGTCCGGGATGCCGTGCCAGATCTGCGGGACCAGCAATTGCTGGGCCTCGTCCCAGAGGTAGAGCGAGCCGCCCGTCACCCCGATCAGCTCGATCGCCCGTCGGTGGATCAGCCAGAGCAGCGCCTCGATGTCCAGCTCCCGCGTGATCTCGGCGGTGATGACCTGCACGGCTTCCAGCTGGCGGGAGCGGGTGGCCAGCGCCTGCTCGGCCCGCTTGCGCTCCCTGATGTCGCGGATGATGCTCAGCAGGACCCGCTCCCCGCCCAGGTCCGCTCCCCGCGAGCTCACCTCGACCGGGAACGTGGTCCCGTCCTTGCGCCGGTGGACCGTCTCGAAGAGGATCCCCCCGGCGTCGGCCTGCGCCAGTTGCGCCGTCGTGAGCGGCTGGGTCTCCGGCGCCCGCAGGTCCTGGATGTGGAGCGTCCCCAGCTCCTCGAGCGAGTGGCCATAGGCCTGGACCGCGGCCTGATTGGCCTCCAGGATCTGCCCATCCCTCCGGACGAAGAGCACGATGTCCCGGGCCTGCTCGGCCAGGAGCCGGTAGCGGGCGAACGTGACCTCGGCCTGCCGCCGCTCGGTGATGTCGCGGATGGCGGCGAGGTGGACCGGGCGGCCGTGCCAGGTGAAGAAGCGCCCGGTGATCTCGACGGGGAAGATGGTGCCGTCCCGCTTCCGGTGGGAGCGATGGGGGATGCGGACGATGGCGTCGGGCGCGATGGGGGTGCCGGTGGTGACGCGCTGGGTCTCGCCGGGCTCGGCCGACAGATCGGTGTTGCGAAGCCCCAGGAGCTCCTGCGGCGTGTACCCGTACAGCTCCGCGGCTGCGGGGTTGGCGGCGAGAAGCCGCCCTGTCGCGTTGTCGATGAGGAAGAGGGCGTCCGATTCCACCTCGAAGAGGGTGCGGTAGGTCTCCTCGCTGTCCCGCAGGGCCCGATCGCGGGCCTCCCGTGCCCGCGCCTCGTGGCGCAGGATGAGGCCGAGCAGCGCAGCCGTGAAGGCGACGAACCCCCAGCCCTTGAAGGTCTGCAGGCGGGTGAGATCGGCGGGATCGGCGGCCAGAAAGGCGACCAGCCCGTCGGACAGGTAGATCCACAGGCCGGCGAGGATCGCGTAGAGCGCGACCAGCCCCGGGATGCGCCATCGGGTGGGAAACGGCATCGGCTGCCCTTCTCTGGTTGCGGACGCGGCGAGTGGCTCCCGCAGGCTGTCCCGACGGATCCCTGCTCAGCGCGTCGTCGGGTCGGATCGGGTCATGCCTCGTCGGGCTCCCGGAATTGCTCGAAGGCCGCCTTGTTCGACGCCTTCCGATAGGCCTCGCCGCCGGTGATGAGCTTCGCGTCCACCAGGTTGCGCAGCGAGTTGTCCAGGCTCTGCATCCCCACCAGGGCCCCGGCCTGGATCACGCTCGCCAGCAGCTCGGTCTTCCCCTCGCGCAGGATGTTGGCCACGGCGGCGTTGTTCACCAGGACCTCGACCGCGGCGAGCATCCCCTTGCCGTCGGCCCGCCGGACCAGTTGCTGCGACACGACCCCGCACAAGGATGTCGAGAGCATGCTCCGGATCAGGGCCTGCTCCCTGGCCGGGAAGACGTTGACCATCCGGTCCACCGTCGCGGCGGCGCTGCTGGTGTGCAGCGTGGCCAGCACCAGGATGCCGGTCTCGGCGGCCGTGACGGCCAGTCCGATGGTCTCCAGGTCCCGGAGCTCGCCCACCAGGACGACGTTGGCGTCTTCCCGCAGGCTGGATCGCAGCGCCGTCGCGAAGCTGTCCGCGTTCAACCCGATCTCCCGCTGGCTGATGAGGCAATTCTTTCGCGGGTGAATGAACTCGACGGGATCCTCGATGGTGACGATGTGCTCCTTGCGGTCTTGGTTGATGTAGTCGATCATGGCGGCCAGCGTCGTCGATTTTCCCGACCCCGTGGGGCCCGTCACCAGGATCAGTCCCTTCCGCTGCTTGCAGAACGTCTTGAGGACCGGGGGCATGTTGAGCTCATCCAGGGTCTGGATGGTGGTCCGGATGACGCGGAGCACCGCCCCCAGGCCTCCCAGATGCCGGAACGCGTTGACGCGAAACCGGGCGAACCCGCCGACCTCGTACGCGTAGTCCAGGCTGTGGCGGGACTCGAAGGCCCGCCGCACCGACTCGGTCATGGTCTCGGCGATCAGGTCCGCGGTCTCTTCCGGCGTGAGATCCCGGTACTTCACCGGGAACAGCTCGCCGTAGAGTCTGATCCGCGGGGGATTCCCGGCCACCAGATGGAGGTCGGACCCGTTCTGCCTGACCACCAGCTCGAGAAAGGAATCGATGCGGCCCACGTCAGCCGGAGCCTCCCACCATGTTGACCCGGGGCAAGAGGGTCGGATCGGTGACAAACCGCTGGAAGGGCCGCTTGTCGGTCGCCGAGCGATAGGCGTCGTCCGGGTCGATCTCTTTCTTGTGCAAGGCCTCCAGCAGCGCCTGATCCATCAACTGCATGCCCAGGTCCTTGCCGGTCTGCAGCATGGAGGGAATCTGAAACACCTTGCCCGAGACGAGGAGGTTGGCGATGGCGGTCGTCATCACCAGGACCTCCACGATCGCCCTCCGGCCCCGGCCGTCCGCGGTCCGCACCAGGGTCTGGCTGACGATGCCGCGGAGCCCCTGGGCCAGAAACATGGTGCCCTGGCCCCGCTGCTCCGCGGGCAGGGCGTCCAGGATGCGGTCGAGGGTCTTGGTGGCGCTGGTCGTGTGGAGCGTGCCCAGGACCAGGTGGCCGGTTTCGGCGGCGACCATGGCCAGCGTGATGGTCTCGGGGTCCCGCATCTCGCCCACCAGGATGATGTCGGGATCCTCGCGCAGCGACGCCCGGACCCCCTCGGCAAAGCTCCCCACGTGGGTTCCCACCTCGCGCTGCACCACCAGGCTCAGCTTGCTCGGGTGCACGAACTCGATGGGATCTTCCAGGGTGATGATGTTCAGGCGACGGGTGCAGTTCAGGTGATCGATCATCGCCGCCAGGGTTGTGGACTTTCCTGTCCCGGCCGCGCCGGTGACGAGGATCAGCCCCTGGTGGTGCTGCGTGAGGCCCTTCACCACCGGCGGCAGACCCAGGGCGTCCAGGCTGGGAATCTGGGAGGGGATGACGCGGAAGCTGGCCCCGACCCCCCCCACCTTGTGGAACAGGTTGACCCGGAACCGTCCGACGCCGTCCCCCGTGTACGAGAAGTCCAGGTCCCGCCCGGAGGCGAAGGCGGCCCGCCGGGGCTCGCTCAGAATCTCGTCGAGCAGGGCCCCCAACTCCTCCTCGTCCAGGTTCCGGTACTTGACGGGCACCAGCTCGCCATGCATGCGTAGCATCGGCGGGATGCCCACGGCCAGGTGGATGTCCGAGCAGCCCTGCTCCTTCCCGAGCTGGAGGAAGGCGTCCAGCCGCGGCATCAGGCGCCCCCGCTCCCGACCAGGGAATCCAGCACCTGCCCCACCGCCTCCATGCTCTGGAGGCGGTCCGCCGGATCGAGCGCCATCGCCTTGAGGATCATCGCCTCCATCGTCGGGGACAGGCCGGGATTCACCTGGCTCGGGGGCGTCGGCTTGCCCTGGACGTGCTGGACCAGGATGGACACCGGATCCCGACCCACGTACGGCTGCCGGCCCGCCAGCATCTCGTACATGATGACGCCGAGGCTGTAGATGTCCGTCCTCGGGTCCACGGTCCCGCCCTGCGCCTGCTCCGGCGCCATGTAGGCGGGGGTGCCCACGATCAGACCCGACTTGGTGAGACCGAGCCCTCCTTGCGAGCTGGCGGCCGCCACGCCGAAGTCCACGATCTTCACCAGGTCCGCCTCGTTGAGCAGGACGTTCTCGGGCTTCAGATCCCGGTGGACGATGCCGGTCCGGTGGGCCACGCCCATCCCCCGGCAGATGGCCCGCAGGATGGTGAAGGCCCTGGGGACGGGCAGCGGGACCCCGCCCTCCAGCAGCGAGGCCAGCGAGCGGCTGGGGAAGTACTCCATCGAAATGGCATAGGAGTTGCCGACCGCGATGAAGTCGTAGATCCGGATCACGTTCTCGTGGGTGATCCGCCTGGCGTACCGCAGCTCCTGGATGAAGCGCGAGATGACGTTGTCGTCGGCGGCCAGTTGCGGCTTGAGGAACTTGAGGATGACCTCCTCGCCCACCACCAGGTCCTCCACCAGGACGACGACGCCGAAGGCGCCGCTGCCGATGTGGCGCAGCACGCGGTAGCGCTCGGCCAGAACGACCCCGGGCTCCAGCGTGGCGGCGTCGATCTGCGGCCCCGGCCGGCGGCCCGAGGCCAGGACGCGGGTCGGCTCCTCGTGGCCCGGCTCCGCGATCAGGGATTCGGCGCGAATCGCCGCGGCCGGGCCCTGCAACAGGGATCGCGGAGGTGGCGCGGCCGACCGCAGCTCGGTCGACTGCGCGGCCGCGCCGGCGATCCGATCCCCGAATCGGGTGGCCAGGGTTCGCAGGCTCTTGTCCGCCAGGTCCCGCAGGTCGTCCGAGAGGTCCTGGAACTCCTCCCGCAGGGCGCGCTGCGCCACCTCGGCGTGCGCCTCGTCGGTGAGCGTGGCCAGCGCCCGGAAGGCCTCGGCCCGGACGGCCTTGTCGTGACTACGTAGCTGGGTGAGCATGGGTCGGATGGCCTGGGGGTCTCCCAGGCTTGCCAGCGCCCGGATGGCCACCGGGGCGGCTTTCACGTCCCGCTCCATCACGCGCAGGAGCGGGGGCACGGCCCGCCGATCCCCCAGGCCGGCCAGGGCGTCGATGGCCCGCTCCCTGACCCACCAGTCCTCATCCTCCAGCGCCTCCACCAGCGATTGGAAGACCGTCTCGTTTCCCGTATGCGCGCGGTTCGAGTTGAGGATCTCGATGGCGCAGCGGCGAATGAACTCGTCCCGGTCCTTGACCAGCGACACCACCGCCTCGACCACCTTCGGCCCGCCGATGGTGCCCAGGGCGTCCGCGGCCCGCACCCGCACCCACCAGTCCCGGTCCCGCAGCGCCCCCAGGAGGTCCTTGATGGCGCTGGTATTGCCCACCTGGTTCAGCACCTCCACGGCCGCCCGCCGGACGTACTCCGACTCGTCCTGCAGACTGTCCAGCAGGTGGTGAACGGCGCCGGGGTCATTCAGCTGGACGATGGTCTCGATGGCCTTCGCCTGGACCGTGAGGTCCGGGTCCCGCAGGCACTTGCACACGGCGCCGATATCCACGGGAATCGTCATGGCCGCCAGGCCTTCCAGGGCGGCCTGCCGGATGGACTTGTGCGGGTCATCCAGCAGCCGGGTCAGGGCGTCCCGGGCGGCCTCGGTGCTGAAGCGGCGGAGGGTCCGGGCGATGTAGAGGCGGGTCAGCCACTCCTCGCTCCCGGTGCGCCGGATCAGCTCCGGCAGCCAGGCGTCGGTCGCCACCTCGTCCACGAGGCGCAGGACCGCCGTCCGGCTCTGCGCATCCACGCTGTCCAGCAGCCGCAGCAGGGCGGCGGCATTCAGGGCATGCTTCTGGCGGGAGAGGATCTCCGCGACGCGGGCCCTGGGGGCCTCGGGGGCCTGGAAGAGATCCAGGAGCAGGTTCGGATCGTAGGTGGTTCCGCTGCTGAGGATCTCCATGATGCGAGAGCCCACCCGCTGGTCGGGGCTGGACAGGCCGGCGAAGAACAACGGCAGGGTGGCGTTGTGCAGCAGCGTCAGGAGCAGGTCGGCGATCTCGGGGGGGGATTGGGGGTCGGCGAGGGCCTCGATCAGCCTGGGCACCGCCCGGCTGCTATGTTGGTGCAGTGTGGCGAGGGCCTGCCGCTTCTCGGCCTCCGGGACACCCTCGGCAGACAGGAGCACCTGGATCGACCGGTTGACCTTGAAGCTGTCCAGGATGCCCATCCGTGTCGTCCTCAGCCGCTCGCCGGGCGGGGAGATCGCGATGAGGCCGCGGCGTCCTCTAGGGGGTCACGCACGCGATATACGATTTGTTCACCACGCAGACGCTGCCGTCGCCGGAGTGGATCTTGACGAACCGCTCGTCCTGGAGGTTGAGATAGTCGAACAGGCGAGCGCGATCTGGGGGGAGCGCCTTGCGGATCGTTCCGGCGATGAGCGAGCCGTCCATCAGGTGCAGCGTGCACGACAGCGGCTCGACGCTTGGAAGCGACTCGGCTTCCTCCTCGGCGTATTCCACGCGGACCACGGACGCCTTGTTGTAGAACCGCAACTCTTCGGGGCCATCCCGCTTCAACACCAGGAAGGGCTCCGAAGTGTTCAGCACCTCCGCGGGCTCCTCCGCTCCGGGCCGGTTGGCGCTCTGCGGGCGCAGGAAGAGGAAACCCACCACCCGCCCTTCCGGATGGACCCAGAGCGTGACCTGCTTGAGCCGCTTGGGGATTCTCAGGCGTTCGCGAAGCATGGCCCCTCCTGGCGCCCCCTCGCCCGACAGACGGGGGGCTCACCGAGTCCGCAGCGAAACTAACAGCGGGGTGGCGGCGTGTCAAGAGACTGAAGGGGGGCTACGGCCGCGCTGGGCCGCCTGGGACACGGTCGATCGGCACGGGCCGACCAAAGTGGTACCCCTGCGCCAGGGTGAAGCCCAGATCCATGCACACCTCGGCCTCCTGGGGTGTCTCGACGCCCTCGGCAAGCGGCTCCACGCCGAGATCGCGGGCGATCTCCACCAGGGACCTCACCATCCGGCGCTTGGACCCGGGTGCCCGGTCCAGGTTCCGCACGAAGCGCACGTCGAACTTGAGGATATCGGGAGGCACCTCGCCCAGTTCCAGCAGACGCGCCTGGCCGGCGCCGAAGTCATCGTACGCCAGACCGATGTCGTGGTCGCGCAGCCCTGCCCGCAACTCGGCGATGCGTGCGGGCTTGACGATGGCCGCCTCATGGATCTCGATGGCGATGTCCTGGCCCGGTGCCTGGTGCTTGAGGTCGACGAGCGACTCGAGCAGCCCGGGCTCGGCGATCTCGGAGGGGTGGGTGTTGAGGAAAAGCATCGGCAGCCGGTCCCGGGACGCCGCGATCTCCAGCGTCTTCCGGCGGAACAGACTGCTCAACTCCGACTCCACCCCAAGACTCGCGCCGATCTGGAACAGCTCCACGGGGCTCTCGGCGATGCCGGGGTAGCGGCCGCGACCCAGGGCCTCGTAGCCGATCACATCGCGCCCGCTGAGCCCCACGATGGGTTGGAACTCCACCGTCACGGCGCCGAGACGCAGCAGCTCTCCCAGCTCCCGGGTGCCCTTCATGAGTTGCTGCGGCTGGGGCAACCCCTCCATCACCATGGTGCCCCACGAGCCGCCGCTTGCCTGCAGACCCAGACGGAACTCCACCTCGCCGAAGTGAATGATATCCCCGTCGCTCACCGCCTCGTCCCGGATGCGCTTCCGATTCACAAAGGTCCCGTTGGTGCTCCCGAGGTCCCGCAGACGCAGGCGGTCCCCCTCGCCATAGAACTCCGCGTGCTCCCGCGACACCGACGTGGCAGGCAACGTCAATTCGAGACCGGCGTAACGCCCGATCCGGAAGGGGAGCGGCGAAAGCTTGATCGTGGACAGCCGCTCGCTCCCGTGCACGAGGCCGACCAGGATCCAGGCGGGCTTCGCAGACGCAGGCTCAGGCATGGTCCAAGCGATACGCACCCGATCGCGGATCAGTCCCTGGCGCCGGCGCGTCAGGCGCTCCGCCAGCCGCAGGCCGTTGGCCAGACAACCTGGCCGGAGGTTGAATCACATGGCCAGGGCCGATTCAGGCGGACGCTAACACCGATGAGGTTGCCCTGTCAAGCCGCATGAGGGGCCCATCCGCCCCCCACCCACCCTTCCCTGTGCCGCGGTCACTCTTGGGGTGATTCGCGCGGCTCGCCCTCGCCGGCAGCCCCGGGATCCAGCCTGTCCGGCACCGGGAAGCGACCCCGCCGGCCCTGAGGCAGAAACGGCACGCGCAGGAGAGCGAGCAGCCTGAAGGACCCCATGCCTGCGCAACTGCCGAGGAAGTTGCCGACCACGTCCAAGAATTCTGGCGAACGGGGCGGCGCGAGAAACTGCAGACTCTCCATCAGCCCACCGTAGGCCGTGGAGAGCACGATCCCCGCGACGGTGAGGCGTCCCCTGGTCCACCCCGAAAGTGCGAGGGCATGACCCAGGCTGAGCGCCAAGGATCCGTAGGCGAGAAAGTGGCCGAGCTTGTCCCAGAGGCTGACGGGGAGGATCTCTTCCGGCTGTGGAATCAACGACAGGAGCGCAATGACGAGCGCGAGGGCTCCGACAAGGGCCCAGGCAAGGCGTCCACTCTGAACCCATGGGACCAAGCTGCCTCCCCCTCCCTCCACCCGTCGTTCGGGTATCGTACACCTTCAGCCTCGGGCGGCATCCCGGATCGTCACCCCGGCCCCGGTCTTCAGCGGGGTAAACTCCAGCCGGGGTCCAGATTCCCCGCACCGGATTCCGGCGCCCGCCCCGGACTTCCGATCCGGGCCTGCCCCGGACTCCGATCCGGGGTCCACCGGAATGACGACGGAGGCAGAGGCCTACTCGGCGCAATGGGCCGGACTGACCGCTTACCCGGCATCGTCGTGAAAGGGGGGCCGGGAGGGGAGACTATACCACACTTTTCCCCCTTCTCCCCGCTGCGGGAGAGGGCCGGGGCGTGGGGGGCGCGTTGGCGCGGCACTCCTGCCCGCACCCCCACCACGTAAGTGGATAGGAGGCCCGGCCACGCTCGTCACCTTGTGCAGGGCGCCGCCTGCCGTTGTTCGCCGACACGTTGGCACCGGCTCTGCCGTCTCAGCGCCTGGCGAACGTGAGGTGTGTCACCGCCGGTGCGGCAACCGTTCGCACAAGCTCCAGCCCGTGCAGGTCGTCGCCGACGCCATCGAACAGGCGCTCACCGGTGCCGAGGAGCGTCGGGACGAGGTTGATCTCCATCTCGTCCACGAGTCCGGTCGCGAGATACTGCTGAGCGGCATTCGCTCCGCCGGCGAGCGACACATCCTCACCGCCGGCGGCTTGCCGTGCCTGTTCAAGGGCTGCCTCGATGCCGTCGGTGACGAACGTGAAGGTCGTTCCGCCTTCGAGTTTGAGTGGTTCACGAGCGTGGTGCGTGAGAACGAATACCGGGTGATGGAACGGAGGGTTGACTCCCCACCAGCCGTTCCACGGTTTCCTGGGATCCCAGGGACCAGGGTGGCCACCGAACATGTTCCGTCCCATCACCGTGGCCCCAATATTGGCAAGCGACTCCTCGACAACGCGCGTGCTTTGGTTGACCTCTCCACCTTGAAGGCCCTGCATCGCGCGCCAGACGGCGAGTGGAAATACCCACTGGTGCAGGCGCATGCCGCCGATCCCCAGCGGATTGTCCACGCTCTGGCTGGGACCGGCAACGAAGCCGTCGAGTGACATGGAGATCTTGAAGCGCACCCTGGACACGTCCCACCTCCCTGGGAAAGGCTCGCCGTGCGATCTGGCCGCCCGCGACGACGGCCACGAACCTACCCCGACCCTCTCAAGCCTGGTCGCCAAACGCCCGGTTCACCGGGATGGCGCCACGGCGCTGGATGACGAGTGAGACCTCGGCCACGCCGGCTCCGGTGCAACCGCTAGTCCGGCAGCCTCGCCGGCCAATGCGGCGTGCTTGACCTGCGGCCAGTTCACGGAGACCATGCCGCATTTTGCAGCACCACGCGGTAGCCGTCTGGATCCTCAAATGTGCGGCCGCTGCGATCCCAGTAGGGGTTGAGCGACGGCACCGGGGTGTAGCCCGCCGCCACCATCCGATCCACAGCCGACGTCCATTCGCCGGCATCGGGCAGGTAGAACACCAACAGGTTGTCCTTCGTCGGCGCCCCACCAACGGCGTGCCCGCGTTGATGCGTGAACTCGAGGTGGTAGGGCGCTCCCGCTGCCCCGACCATGACGCCGTCGAAGCCGTTGTGGTTTTCGAACGAGCCGAGCTCCTCGAGGCCGAGTCCGACCACGTAAAACCGAACTACGTCGTCGAGGCGATCGGTTGGGCGTGCGACCCGTAATGTCGTTCGATTATTCATTCTTGTCATGCCTTGCTCTGCTCTGCCCGCGACGGCGACCGCCGCACCATGCCGGACAGCGGCGGCGATTAGCTGTCCGCTGCACTGGGTCGTTCGATCTGATACGGTTCGTCCGCCTCCAGACGTTTGCCCATGCTCACAACGTCATCGACGCGAAAGCCAATGCTCCTATAGAACTCGATCACCTCCGTATTGGTGGCGCGGATCTGAAGATTGATTTTTGGGCACCCAACCCCTCGCAGAAGCTTTTCGGCTTCTCTCATGATCTGCCTGGCGTGGCCCTGTCTCTGGCAATCGGGGCGTACCGCCAGGTAGTTGATCCAACCCCGATGGCCATCGTATCCCACCATACAGGAGGCAACGATTTCTCCCCTCAACTCGCCGACGAGAAACCAGTCGGGGTTAACCCGCAGTTTCCGTTGAATATCCCGCTTGGGGTTGTTCTGGGGCATCACCAGGCCGCATGCCACCCACAGGGCGATCACGTCCTTCTCATCATCAATCGCATATGCTCGTATTCTAATGAGGCTCATTTGTCTGTCGTCGAACGGCCATGTCGCTCAGCCGCGGGCGGGGCTTGCTGCCCCCAGGAAACACCGCGATGCTTCCGCGCCGGTCGGCAGCCGCAGCGGCTCGTTCGGCAGTTCGCTCCTCATTGCTCGCTGTACCGGTAGTGCCCGGTGATCGGGTACAGGAACAGCATATCCTCGACCTCAGGCCCCCGCCCGATGTTGTGCACCACGAGCGGCCTGCCCGCAGGCGATTGCTGCCCGGTGACAATCCCGATGTGCGGTAGGTTGCCCGGGAGGATCCATGTGACCAGGTCTCCTGTTCGGTAGGCCGCAGGATCGTCGGTGACGGGGAGCTCGGCTCCGACTCGACGGAAGAACGTCCGGAGGTTTGGCACGCGTCGGTGGTCGATGTTCGGATCGGGTCTGGACATTCCCCAGAGCTGCGGATACGACTTGCGCGCGCGCTTCATGTCCTCGTGCACCTTGACTTGGAGGTCGATGCCGAGGCGGCGATACGCTCGGATGACGACATCCGTGCAGACGCCCACGGTCTCAGGTACGTCTCCACCGGGATAGGGAATCCTGCGATAGGAGCCGTCGTACGTCACGCGCGAGTGCGTCTGCGCGACTGCAGCCGCTACCAGCCGCTCGGCGTACGCCTCGGCCCTCGCCTGCCCCTGTGCAAGGGCCGATTGCGGGAACGCCAGCAAGACCAGTACCAAGCCCCCACCAACAATTTTCACCGCACCCCTCGACAGAATCCGATCAGCCCAGCGTCTAGCTGCCTGGCGCGCTTGCCGCCCGCCTTCGGATGCGAACTCGCCTCTGCACACTCACCCTCGGGCGAAATGCAAGCCTGTCCAGGATAGCTCCAACGCCTGGTTGGGCAGCTCACGCCAGTTTCTCCCACTGCATCGTCATGTGCTTCGTCTCATGATCCGACGCCAGCCGGGTGACGACGGCATCCATGGAGACACCCTCAGACAGCCAGGTCCATAGAAGGGCGTGTCCATCGCTGGTGCGAACCGACGCCTTCAGTGGATCGCCAAAGCCCACGACACAAGGTGGAAAGTTGTCGTCGGTGGCAGCCGCGATGAGGGCGTCTCGGCATGAGACACGCGTGCATCCGCGGTCCACGGGGTACTCCCCCTCGCGGAGGATCGCCGTGCCCAACTGCGCCAGCGACTCGAGCACCCTCGCTACGAGATCGGCGAAGTCGCGATGCCACACAGCGTCGCTATCACCGAAGTCCGCGAAGCCGGCCGCATCGAAGCACAGATCCTGATCGACCGGCGACGGCCAGATGGCGTAGAGGCGACCGGACGGCAACGACCAATGCGGGCGTCCCTCGTCGACCTCACCCCAATTCACGCGAGAAATCCTCATACACGCCTGTCTGCTCAACGACAAGCATCAGCCGCGCGTTGCTTTCTTGTGCGCCGGCTGCACGCGCTTGTTGGGCGGCGCCTGTCTAGCGGCCCGATTGTGTTCCGCCGCGAGGCCAGTTGATCTCGGCCGTCGCGCTGGGATACCATGAAGCATCCCCTCCACGCTGATATCTTCATCAATTTCCGGCCAGTGCACGCCTTGGCCCGTGCCGATCAGGCGGAAGTGTGCGCGCTGTGCCGGAGTCGCCTCGGACAATCGCCATGACCACGCGAGCGGAACACTGATGGTCCTGCCATCCACCAGCTCCGCAACGAGTTCGTCGTCAGTCACGCGTACGTTCTCGATGCGGGGGTCGCTACTAGCCGCAGTGTTCATGCCATGCCTCCAGAAGAGCCACTCGATGGAGTTGGATGATCCGACGGATCACACTCAACTCCTGAGCCCGGAAACCGTGATTCCGGGCCAGACCCAGCGGTTCCAATCAGAATTTGCACGTCCTGTTCTCGCGTTCCACGTGAACGTGCGCAGGTTCGTTGCAGTCGAAGCTCGTGAAGAACAACCGATATGGTCCAGGAATACCCTCGACACGTGGCATTCAGCGGGTCCCTCCGAGATTGGACCTTAGAGCTGTGGGAAGACATCAGGATTAGAATACGGCTGGCCGTCTTTCCGCCCACCGCCTGGCGCATCAGCAGTAATGCGCCCTGTGTCCCTGCCCGTCGAGCATGCCCGACCAAGGCGAACCATCTGCTGGATGCGCGTGTTAGGCGACGCTCAGCGTCTTGATGCCGGCGACGTCATCCTTGATCGCCTGCGCCGCGTCCCACAGATCGACTGCGCGCTGGGCGTTGAGCCAGAACGTCGGCGAGTTGCCGAACAGCTTGCCCAGGCGCAGCGCCATCTCCGGACTCACGGCGCGACGCCCGCGCAACAGCTCGTTCACCGACTGCCGGGACACGCCGATGGCAGCCGCGAGCCCGGCCGCGGTTAGTCCGTAGTCAGCCAGGAAGTCCTCGCGGAGCATCTCGCCGGGATGGTTGGGCCGGCGCCGCATCTGTCGTGTGTTGGCGATACTCATCTCACACCCCGTTTCAGTGGTTGCCGCAGACCTCGACGTCGTAGGCGTCCCCGTCGATGAACCGGAAGCAGCGGAGGGACGCCGGTCGTTGTCGCCTAACGGCCGGCCTCAGGCGCGCACCGCTTGTGGCGCGTCGTCCTGCAAGCCGTTGTTCGGTGGCACTCGCGCCCGGAAGACACTGTTATGAGTGGCTAATCTCGGCCACGATCTGCCGCTGCCAATGGTTCTCCACAGCTACCCTTGTTCGTGAACGAGGGCAGGGTTTCCTGTGTGAGTTCATTGGGCGGTGAATTGCCTAGCCCTTCTTCGGCGACCAGCCATAGGCCTTGGCGCAGGCACCGCCCATCAGCATCGCCCGTTCACTGTCGCTCAGGTGGTCGGTCTGGCGGAAGGGCTCGACGGCCTGTTCGTAGTTGACGACCGCGAAGGCGCGGGTCCAGTCGGTGCCCCACAGGCAGCGGTCGAAACCCCAGGCGTCGAACAGGCGGGCGAGCGGGTCCCAGATGTCCGGGAAGGGATACGGTTCCCGGGAGAGCGTACAGGCACCGCTGACCTTGATCACCGCGTTCGGGCGCCTGGCGAGGTCCAGCACCTTCGGCAGGTCGGCCCAGAGTTGCGGTGGGGCGGGCGGGGTGCGGGGCTGCATGATGCCCAGATGGTCGATGATGAATCGCGTGTCGGGGTGGCGGTCGATCAGCGCAGCACCCGCGTCCAGGTTGCCCCAGCACAGTATGTTGACCGGAAAGTCGTGCCGAACGGCTCCGCGCAGGATCCGGTCAAGGCCCGGGTCGTTCGGGTCGCGCCCCGCCTCCTTCGTCATAAAGATGCGGATGCCGACCGTGCCCGGCGTCATTTTCCAGTCGGCGATGACATCGGCCACCGCCGGATTATCCG
>DATIFO010000167.1:0-10058 GCA_035455275.1 Methylomirabilis sp. (SeqCode)
CATCTCCGGATTGTACACGAACACGAACGGCACGAGGAACCCGATGAAGGCGCACTTGACACTCTCCCAGGCCGTTTCCCACAGGCCGGCCTCCGCGAACGCCGCGGTGGCGTAGACCGGGCCGAAGACCGGCGGGGTGAGGCCCGAGAAGCAGGCAAAGTAGAAGATGAACAGGTGGATGAGCACCGGCGCGAGGCCGAATTTCGAGAACAGCGGCACGACCACGGCAGCCGTGATCAGGTACGAGGGCACCGTCGGGAGTGGACCGCCCAGGATGCATGCAATGAGCATGGCCGCGACCAGCAGCGGAAACAGAGACTCGACGCCGGATCTCGTGATGAGCTGGCTCAGCTTCAGCGGGAGGCCGGTGATACCCAGGGTGCCCACCATGATCTGGGCCCCTGCCACCAGCACGCCGATGGTGGCCACGGTGCCGCCCCCTTCCACCATGCCGGCCACGATCTGCGAGCCGGAATTCTTGATGCTCCCCGCAGCCTTTTGGAGACTGAAACCTGGTCCAATGGGAATCGTGAAGACGAGGAACATGACAATATTTATGGCCACCGCCCAGAAGCCCGCGTACCGGGGGCTGAACATCATGACGATCAAGTACACCAGGACGATCACGGGCACCAGGAGCAGGAGCAGCTCTTTCCAGTAGCTCCTCCAGCTGGGGATATCGGAGCCGGACAAGCGTCCGAGGTTCCTCTTCTTCGCCTCGAAGTAGATCACCAAACCGACTCCGATGTAGTAGAGCACAGCCGGGATCGCCGCCATCTGGGCGATCTTCAGATAGGGGATGCCGAGGATCTCCGCCATGATGAAGGCGCCCACCCCCATGACCGGGGGAGTAATCTGGCCGCCGCTGGAGGCGGCCGACTCCACCCCGCCGGCAAAGGGACGCGGATAGCCCCGTTTCACCATCATCGGAATGGTGAAGGCGCCCACGGTCGCGGCATTGGCCACGGCGCTGCCGTTCACCATGCCCATCATGGCGCTGGCAACCACGGCAACCTGGCCGGCGCCACCCGTCAGCCGCCCGGCCAGCATCAGAGCCAGATTCAGGAAGGCCTTGGCCGCCCCGGTTCGCAGCATGATGGCGCCGAAGATGATGTAGATGGCGATGATGTTTGCCGAGGTCCCGGTGATGGCTCCGTAGATCCCCAGCGGGTTCACCAGCAGGAGCGCCGCCACCTCGTTGGGGGTGTAGCCACGGTGGGCCAGCAGGCCGGGGGCCCAAGGCCCCAGGATGCTGTAGGCGACGAAGGCGAGGGCCATCCAGGTGAAGGCCCAGCCAATGGCTTTTCGAGAGGCATTGATCACCACGAACGTCATGACGTACCCGAAAATGGTGTCGGTCACGTTCGGCCTGGCGAAGCCGATCTGCATCACCAGCCGCTCGACGTTCATGAGCAGGTACACCGTGACGGCAACGGTGGCCACGATCTCCACGAGGTCGAAGAGGTAGGCGGCCGGGGGCTGTCGCCCCGCCTTCTCCATCTTCATCCGATAGGCCATGGCGCACAGGACGACGGCGAAGCAGACGTGGACCGCCCGCTGGACCAGGGCAATGTACGGGCCGGCGCCGGCGGTGTAGAGCTGAAACGCCGTGAACAGGAAGGCGATAACTCCAAAGGTCACCGCCCAGAGTTTCTTCTTCTCCTGCTTGAGATCTTCTGCCCGAACGTCGAGCAGGATGTCATCTTGCGCCATCGCCATGGGCGTGAACCCTCCGCTCTGGACCTATGGACGTACGTGCTGGACCCCCCCTCGCCCCTCCCGTCGAGCATGCCCCGGAGGCGAGCATGAGGGCGCACCCGGGGCACGCTCGACGGCTTTTCCGCTGCCACGGAGGACCGCCATCCCCTCACGGCACGACCGCCAGAAGCCAGGTTATTTCTTGGCTTCAGGCGGAAAGAGGCTCTCCGGGATCTTTATCCCGGTTTCCTGGTAGTACTTGATCGCCCCCATGTGCAGGGGAATCTCGCTCGCGACCACATCGCTTGGCGACGCGCCCGACACGCCGGGGAATTGCTTGGCGATGTTCTTGAAGTTCTTCCAGTAGGACTTCACCACCGTGTAGACTGCCTCCTCGGGCATGTCCTTGCTGGCGGCGATCGCGTTGCCCGTCAATGTGGCGATGGTCGTGAACGGATCGTTCTGGCCGGGGTAGAGCTTCGCCCGCACCACGTACTTGTTCAGGTTGGGCCACTTTGCGTGGATCTTGGCGATCTCATCCTCGGTCAGGCTGACGAAGTAGACGGGCCGCGCCGCATTGGCTTCCACCATGGCGCTGGTGGGGTCGCCGCCCGTGCCGCGGTAAGTGAACCCCACGATCTGGCGGTCCGCGTACGCTTCGCCGGCGTCCGTCAACGTGGCCTGGTGGTACACGGGCTTGATCCCGAGCATGTCCATGATCTGCATGGTGACGTGTGTGCTGCCACCCCCGGCCGGGCCGGGGTTCCACTTCTTCCCGTCCAGGTCCTTCAGGGTCTTGATGTTGGCGTCCTTGGCGACGGCAAACTGCCACACGGCGGGGGCAAAGGGGAAGATCGTCCGCAGATCGTGCTTGTCCTTGAAGTCCCGCTTGACCAGGGCAGCGTCGTAGTTGGCCATGTCCGCCTTCTTGTTCTGGAGCTGATGCATGCTCTCTTCGGTTCCCGCGGTATCCACCACGGTGATCCGCAAGCCGGTGTCATTGCCGATGATGGTCCAGGTGAGGGCCGCCCACATGTACTGTCCCGCCGTCGAAGGCCATCCGCCAAAGAAGTACTCCCGCGTCTGCCAGGGAGCCTTCGGCCCGGCAGTGCCAGCCTGGGCTGGTGGGGCACTCACCACGACGGCAAGACACACCAGCGCCACGGCGACCAACAGCCGCCACTTCCCGGTTTTCATTTCGCAGCCCTCCCTTCTGATGCCTCAAGCGATTCTGCCTGGGCAGTGTGTGCATTCCTCGATCTGGCCGGCCTACGCCGACGGGGCGCCGGCAGCCGGCCTCCTGTACTTTTGCAGGCTCCCCGCTTTCATGGCCTTGCCACGGAGCTCGTGGCCGAAGATCGACTCCGCCTGATTGGCGCACTCGATCAACCGGTCGAGATCGATTCCCGTCGGGATGCCCATCTCGTGGCACATGAAGACCACGTCCTCGGTGCAGATGTTGCCCGCGGCCGCCTTGTGCCCCCCGAACGGACATCCGCCCAGTTCCCCCACGGACGCATCGAAGTCGGAGACGCCCATCTGGAGCGCAGCCAGGACGTTGGCCGGGCCGGGCCCCCGGGTATTGTGGAGGTGCAGACGGATGTGGAGGTTCGGCCAGCGCTCCTTCAGCTTGCCGATCATGGTCTGAATTTGCCGCGGGTTGGCCCACCCCATGGTGTCGGCCACGGTCAGGTGCTGCAGGCTGTAGCCATGCTCTTTGAGCACCCGCTCGATCTCCGCCGCCAGGCCCACCACCTTGTCGGGGGGCACGTCGCCCTCGTAGTTGCAGCCGAAGGCCGCGGAGATGTTCCCTCCGAGGACCGGGATCTTCAGCTCCTCGTACTTCCGGATCCACTCACCGAGTCCCGCCAGCGTCTCCTGGATCGTCTTGTTCGTGTTCTTCTGGGAAAAGGTATCGCTGGCGATGACCGGGAGCAGGCCCTCCAGCTCGTACCGGCCGATGGCGGCTGCCCTCTCCAGCCCTTTGACGTTGAGGAACAGGGCCGTGTACTGGACCCCCGGGACCGGCTTGAAGCCTCGGGAGACCTCCTCCGCATCCGCCATCTGGGGCACCCACTTCGGGCTGACGAAGGAGGTCACCTCGATGCAGGGAAGCCCGGTCCCGGACAGGGCGTCGATCAACTGGATCTTCTTCTCCGTGGGGATGAAGGACTTCTCGAACTGCACGCCTTCCCGCGGTCCAACCTCGTTGATCCGGACTTTCTTCGGGTAGTCCCACATGCGCATCACCTCTCCCTGGCTCTGGCCTCTGCCTCGTCACACGACGGGGAACGGATAGGGGACCGGAGCCCCGCCCCGCTTGGGCAGGACAACCACCGCCGTTCCCTTCGTCGACTCGATGCCCCGGGAGTTCTTGAGCCCGACGTCGAGCTCCACGTAGCCCAGGCCTCGCTGCTCATACTTCTTCGTCACCTTGCCCCAGGCCGTGATGAGATCCCCGGGGATGTCCATGTCCCGGTACTGGAAGGCCACCTTCCAGGCCCAGCCGCCGAGCCCGGCCCAATCCTTCACGAGCTGCATCAGGACGTGCTGCTTCCAGGAGCCGTTCACCACCACGTCCGGGAGCTTGTCGTGCTCCATGGCGTAGGCCTTGTCGTAGTGGATCCGATGCCAGTTCTCCATCGAGGCCGACCATCGCATGATGTGCGACACCGTCATGGGACCCTTGTTGACCTCGGGGATCGCCTGGCCGACCACCACGTCGTCAAAGTACACCTGTTGGCGCGTCACCTCACCCGCTCCTTTCTGCGTGTCGCCGCCTCAGCGGAGAATGTGCGTCTGCAGCGCCTTCAGCAGGGTCTCGCCCCTCTGGTCGGCGTAGACGGTCTCCACCAGGATGAAGACCAGGATGCCGGACTTGCCCTCCTTCTGGTAGATGTCCACGTACTTGCTCTTCGCCCGGATGCGGTCGCCGGGGCGCGCCAGCTTGTGGACCTCCACCTGATTGCCCCCGTTCAGCAACCGCGGCAGGGGAATGGGGACCGGCGGCAAGCCCAGGCCGAAGTCCCGCGTGACGCCGTCGAAGTCCGGGTCCCCCGACACCCGGCTCAAGGGATCCGGCGCGCCTGAGGGGCGCCGGAAGGCGTGCAGCGGGAAGAGGGGGGGCGCCACGATCCCCGCGTACCGCGTCGTCGCCGCCTCGGCCTGCTTCCAGAAGATGACATCGTCGTCCATGACAGCCTGGTGGAACCGCCGGATCGCCCCCTGCTCGACCGGGTCGCAGGCCTCGACCCATTCGGTCTCGCGCCCGATCAGCTTCTTGACCTCATCGGTGATGTAGTTTGCGGCAGTCATCGCGTCCGTCCCCGTCCTTTCTCGCAATCGATCCGTTCGGCACGTCGCTCGGCCGCAGTGATGCGGCTGGGCTCTCAGGGTGGCCTCAGCCACCTGCGGCGGGCTTCGGGTGAGGAGAGATCCTCCTGCGCCGCCCATGATCATCCGTCCCGCCCTTCCCGCCATTCGTGCACCCATCCTACTCGTACAGGTAGCAGGCCACGCGATGCCCGGGGGACACCTCCCGTAGTACCGGCTCCACCCCAGTACACCGGGGCATCGCCTGCGGGCAGCGCGGGTGGAATCTGCAGCCGGCCGGAGGGTTCAGCGGACTCGGAACCTCGCCGGTCAGGATGACTCCATCTCCCGCCTGATCGGGATCGGCCGGAAGGGCGGCCGAGAAGAGGGCCCGGGTGTACGGATGCAGGGTCTTCCGGCACAGATCCCTGCTGTCCGCGACCTCGACCATCTTGCCGAGATACATCACCCCGATCGTGTCGCTCATGTGCTCCACGACCGCCAGATCGTGGGCGATCAGCAGGTACGACAACCCGAGCTTGGCCTGGATGTCCTGCAGGAGATTCGTCACCTGCGCGCGGATCGACACATCCAGCGCGGACACCGGCTCGTCGAGGATGACCAGCGCGGGATTGAGGGCCAGGGCACGGGCGATGGCGATCCGCTGCCGCTGCCCCCCGCTGAACTCGTGCGGATACAGCCGCTCGGCACCCCGGGTCAAGCCGACGATCTCCAGCAGCTCGGCGACGCGGTGTCCCACCTCGCGTCGCGGCATGGCGTTGTGCACGACGAGCGGCTCACCCAGGATATTTCCGACCCGCATGCGCGGGTTGAGCGAGCTGAAGGGATCCTGAAACACCGCCTGGACCGATCGGCGGTACCACTGCAGCTCCGGTTTCGACAAGCCGGCGATGTCCTTCCCTTCGAACACGATCGACCCGCCCGTCGGGCTCTCCACGCGCAGGATGCACTTTGCGATCGTGGTCTTGCCGCACCCCGACTCCCCCACCAGACCGAACGTGCCTCCCTTCGGCACCGCAAAGCTCACCCCGTCGACCGCCTTCACGGCGCCGACATGCTTCATCCGGATGAGCCCCTTGGTCACGGGAAAGTGCTTCTTCAGGCTCTCGATGCAGAGGACGGCTGTGTTCATCCTGTGGTCCAGCACTCCGTCGCGGCGACGTGACAGCATACGTGGTGACCGTCGCCCAGGTCGCGCTGCGCCGGGTACTCGGATCTGCACACATCGATGGCCTTGGAGCACCGCGGCGCGAAGCTGCACCCCGGCGGGAGGCATCGCAGGTCCGGCGGCTGCCCGCCGATGCTGCAGAGCCGATCCGATTCCCTGCCAAGCTGCGGGAGCGATCGCAGCAGCGCAGCGGTATAGGGATGGGCCGGGTGCCGGAAGAGTGTCCGCACGTCGGCCTCTTCGACGATCCGGCCGGCATACATCACCGCCACCCGATGGCAGAGACGCGCCACGATGCCGAAGTCGTGGGTGATGACGATCATGGCGAGGCCCAGCTCTCGCTGCACCTCTTTGAGCAGCGCCAGGAACTGCGCCTGGATGGTCACGTCCAGGGAGGTGGTGGGCTCATCGGCGATCAGCAGCTCCGGCTGGCAGGCGAGCGCGATGGCGCCCACGATCCGCTGCCGCATCCCCCCGCTCATCTGGTGCGGGTAGTCGTTCATCCGGCTGTCCGGTGCCGGGATCTTCACCAGGCGCAGCATCTCCTCGACACGCGCCGGCACGCTGGTCGTCCCCTCCCGCTGGTGGATGCGGATCGGCTCGGCGAGCTGGTCGCCGATGGTGAACAGGGGGTCCAGGGACGTCATGGGATCCTGGAGGATCATGGAGATGCGGCTGCCCCGGATCTTCCGCATCTCCCTTTCGCTCTTTGCCAGCAGGTCGTCGCCCCGCAGGAGAACCCGCCCGCCGACAATCTTCCCGGCCGGCGAGGGCACCAGGCGGAGAATGGACAAGGCGGTCATGCTCTTGCCGCTGCCCGACTCGCCCACGATCCCCAGGGTCTCCCGCTCCCCGACGGAGAAGGTGACGCCATCCACCGCCTTCACCACGCCACTGCGCGTGAAGAAGTGGGTCCGGAGATCTTTGACCTGGAGAACGGTCTCGCTCACCGCTGGCACACCCTAGGCTCGTTGCCGGTGTTTCGGATCGAGCCGCAGTCTGAGCCAGTCCCCCATGAGGTTGGCGGCCAGACAGGTGAAGAGAATGCACAGCCCTGGCAGCGTAGCGAGCCACCATGACGAGCTCAGGAACTCCCTGCCTTCGGCCACCATCAACCCCCATTCCGGCGTTGGGGGGGGGACACCCATCCCGAGGAAGCTCAAAGAGGCGGCCAGGATGATCGTGATCCCGAGTTGCAGCGTGGCCAGCACGATCATCGTGTTGACGACGTTCGGAAGGATGTGCTTGGTCAGGATCCTCACCGTGCTGCAGCCGGTGATCCTGGCCAGCACGATGAAATCCTGGGTCTTCACCCGAAGGACCTCCGAGCGGATGACCCGGGCATAGGAGGCCCATCCGAGCACCGCCAACACGATCACAAGATTGGCCAACCCGGGGCCCATGATTCCCGCCAGCGCCACGCCGATGAGCAGGTACGGCATGGACAGCATGGCGTCTGTCATGCGCATGAGAACCGCGTCGACCTTGCCACCCAGGTAGCCAGCGGTAATTGCCACCGTGGTGCCGATGAAGCCTGAAAAGAAAACGGCCAGACACCCCACCAGGAGCGAGATTCTTGCTCCGACGATCAGTCGACTCAGAACGTCCCGGCCGAATTGGTCGGTGCCCAGTGGATGGGCCATCCCCCCTCCCTGCTTCCAGAGCGGGGGCAGGAAAGAGCTCAACAGGTCGTTCTCCTCGGGGTCGTAGGGAGCGGCGAGCGGTCCAAGAAGGCCCGCTGCCACGACGATCAAGAGGATCCCCGCTGAGAGCAGAGGGATTCCTTTCAAGGCGTCCCTGAGTCCCCTCATTCCTCTCCCCTCGAGGAATATGACTCTTTTCCCCTGCTACTCATAGCGGATCCGCGGATCGATATAGGCGTACAGGATGTCGATGAAGAGATTGACGAAGAGATACCCGGAGGAGACGATCACCACGATGGTTTGAACGACGGGATAGTCTCGGCTGTAGACCGACCAGACCGCTAGCCTTCCCACACCGGGCCATGCGAAGACCGTCTCTGTCACCAGCGAACCGCTCAAGAACTGAACGAACTGGACGCCGAAGAGGGTAAGGATGGGGAGCGAGGCGTTCTTGACAGCATGCTTCCAGATCACCAGGCGCTCGGGCAGTCCCTTGATCCGGCACATCTTGATGAACTCGGAATCCAGGACATTGAGCATCGCGGACCGAGCCAGCCGGGTGAAGGCCGCCATCGAATACCAGCCGAGGGTGAACCCTGGAAGGATGAGGTGCCGGAAACCTCCTGTCCCGGAGGTGGGAAGCACTCTCAGCCAAACGGCAAAGACCAGGATCAGCATGATGCCTACCCAGAAGGTCGGCATGGATTGCCCGGCGAGCGCCCAAGCCCTGCCGAAAGTGTCGATCTTCCCTCCCGGCGCCTTGGCGGAAAGCACCCCGATGGTGATTCCGAACGTCGCGCTGACGACCATGGCAAAGGTCGCCAACTGCACGGTTGCCCCGAACCGTTCGAGGAAGATATTCAGGGTTGGTTCATCCCATTTGATCGATGTGCCGAAATCCCCGCGCATCATCCCCGAGACGTACCTCCAGTACTGGACATACACAGGCTGATCCAGCCCCCAGGCTTTCCGGGCAACTGCCCGATCCTCCGCTGAAGCATCCGGGCTCAGCAAGAGATCTACCGGATCCCCGGTGATGCGGGTCAGCATGAAGACCACCAAGGTAACGATCCAGATCGTCACCAAGGTCTGCGCCAGGCGTTTCAGGATATACCGCTGCATCCGTCTTCTCCCGACCCGACACCCTCCGCCGCGAATCCGAACATGATATGGGCTACCCCCTGGTCAAGGAGAGGGAATTGGTCACCGCAATGGTCGGTCGCGCGAGCTGGGTGCGCGCCTTGCGATGACCAATTCCCTGAGGTGAATCCGTGAAGGCTAGTTGTTCAACTTGATCGTCTCCAGTGCGTCGGTTGCGACCACCTGCCCCTTCTTCAGCTTGTATTCCTTGACCCTTGGGCCAAGGCCAAGAATCGCATTCATTTCAACAAACGGAACGAGCCGGACGTCGTTGATGATGATCCTCACCGCCTCTTCCAGGAACTTCCGTCGCTTCTCCGGGTCGACGGTGATCAACTGTTCATCCCACAGCTTGTTGGTATCTTCGTCGTTCAGCATGGACCACTCTTCCGCTCTCGCCGCCCAGACGTCCGTTTTCAGTCCAACGTCGAAACGAGTATCCCCGCCTGACTTGGGGGGAATGCCCTTCAACTTCTTCGCCTTGTAGGCTGCGGCATAGGCGCCGCCCTCTATGACCTGGAATTTCGTCTTGATGCCGACCTTGGCGAGCATCCCGCCCACCGCCTGCACGGCCTCCGGCTGAAATGGCGCCGAGCCCGATATCTGGCACTGCATGTCCCACTCGCCCGGCAACCCATTCGGATACCCGGCTTCCGCCAGGAGCGCCTTGGCCTTCTCGGGATCATACGGCCACGGCTTCATATCCTTGGGCATCCCGAAGCAGAAAGAGCAGTCGGGGAACACCGCCGGCGTGGCTTCACCGCGGTAGATGCCCTTGACGATCGCCTCCTTGTCAATGGCATAGGCGAGCGCCTTCCGCACCCGGAGGTCTGCCCAGGGGGACTTCTTCTCGTAGCGATGTGCAAAAGCGATATAGGTGACGGCCCCGCTCGGCGTGCTGGTCGTTTTCAGCCCCGGCGTGCTTCGTACCTCCTCCAGCATTTTTCCTTGAACGTCCTTGGCGATGTCGATCTCGCCCGTCTTCAGTGCCGCCAGCCTCGTCGCCCCCTCCGGCATGATCTTGATGATCAGGGTCTTGAATGGTGGAATCTGTCCCGTGTAGAAATTCTCGAACG